>JAFDWD010001069.1 GCA_018268695.1 Actinomycetota bacterium | reverse complement strand
ACCGCCGCATCGTCGATCCCCTCCCCGCGCACGGTCAGAAGCCCGGTGCTGCGATCCACCCGGGCGGACTCCACCCCCGTCAACTCCTCGACCTCCTCGCGAACCGAGCTCTCGCAGTGCCCGCAGGTCATCCCCTCGACGGAATAGGTCTTCGTGCTGTCGTCGCTCATCGGAATCTCCTCTGGTATACGCCTAGGGGGTATCGGTGTCTTGGGGAGTATACCCCCCAGGGGTAGCTATGATGCGTCCATGACCCCTTCCCGCACTTCAGAGGCACGTGGATATTCCGCCACCAAGGACGACCTGCTGAAACGGCTCCGTCGCATCGAGGGCCAAGTCCGTGGCATCGAGGGGATGGTCGAGGAGGAGCGCTATTGCATCGACGTCCTCACCCAGATCTCGGCCGTCCAGGCCGCCCTCGACAAGGTCGCGCTAGGACTGCTCGACGATCACGCTCAGCACTGCGTGATCGGCGCCGCCAAGGACGACCAGGCGGAGAAAACGCAGGAGTTGATGGCCGCCGTCGGCCGGCTGATGCGGCGAGGCTAGAACCTGCTCGAGGAGAGCCTTGCCTCTCCGTCCACCTTTCTTCGGGCGCGGGGGCGCGGCTCAGTGGGAGACCGACACAGACTGCGCCCCGGTCACTCCTCCTCGGTAGGCGCCTCGCCCGCAGGGTCGTCTGCCTCGGTCTGCTTGCGCCGCCTCAGCCGGAACCGGGCCAGATTCGAGTGCAACGCTCGCGAGTGCCCACCGCTTCGGACCTGCTCCCGGATGGTGTCCTCCTCCTCCCGGCTCATCGCACCCTCGGCCACGGCGGCGTCCACCGCTCAGAGGTGTGCCGCGCGCGGATATCGCGCACCACCTGCAACGCACTCGGGTGATCGGTGGCGGCGCGCAGACGGTCGGCCTCCTCGGGCGTCAGGCGCCCCGACGCGACCAACTTGTCGGCCTGGCTCACGATCCGCGCCACCTGTCGCGGATCAAGCTCCTCGCCCTGGACCATCGCCCATGGTGAAAAGTTATCGGATACAGAGTGTTATTTGAAATACAACATGTCTTGCAGATGGTCGCAATGTATGATCCCCCGCGTGCCAAAGCTGTGGGCGAAGACGATCGAGACGCACCGCGACCATGTGCGGGAGGCGGTGCTGCAGACGACCGCTACGCTCGTGGCCGAGCACGGTCTGCGGGCGGTCACGATGTCCCAGATCGCCGAAGACAGCGGCATCGGCCGGGCGACCCTCTACAAGTACTTCCCCGACGTGGAGGCGATCCTCCTCGCCTGGTACGAGCGTCAGGTCGCCGCCCACCTCGATCAGCTCCTCCCCCTCCGGGAGCAGACCGTCAACCCATGCGACGGCCTCACGGCGGTACTCGGCGCCTATGCCCTGATCCGCCACGAGGCCGGGCGCCAGGACCACGGCACCGACCTGACCGCGCTGCTGCACCGAGACGCGCGTCTTGCCGGCCCCGGACGTGAACTCCAGGAGCTCTTTCGTGACCTGATCACCGAGAGCGCCAAGAGCGGAGCGGTCCGGACGGACGTCGGTCCTGACGAGCTGGCGGCCTATTGCCTCAACGCGCTCGCCGCCTCCGGCGCGCTCAGATCAAGGGCCGCCGTCGGACGACTCGTCACCGTCACCATCGCGGGACTCCAGGCTCCATAGGTTCGTCGGCTCGCCGCCCTGATCCGCCGCTGATCGTGGATCGCATGAGGGACGTTCGGTAGCTGCGGGCAGCGGAACAGCGTGGAGTCAAGGCCCTCACGTGTCCCTGCACCTAGGATGTCTCGGAGAACTTTACGGATTTCGGTACCGAGCTTGTCGCCGACCACTTGCGCGCCAGCACTGATCTGCGAGCCCGGCCGGAGCGTAGTTGTAGATACGACCATCTGCCGTTTTCAGCCGATCCGACCGCCGAATTGAGCCTACTTTCCCTCAGACTCAGAATGACCCGACGTCCAGGCCGGACGGTGGCCGCCCTGATCGTCTGCCTTGGGCTACTCGTGGCCCTCCACCACGGGATCATGCCGATGGACCATGGCTCGACGATGCCGATGGACCATAGCCACGATCGCGCCGCGGCGGTCGCGATGGGCGCCGCGATGGTCTGCGCAGGCGTCCTCGCCGCCGGCTTCGCGATCTGCCCCGAGGTCGGGGCGGAGCGACGGCTTCGACCCTACCGCGACCTCGGCACCTCGACTGCTGACTTCGTTCCGGCTTCCGTGGATGAGGCCCGGTCCCGCGCGGGGCCGACGATCTCCGAGGTCCTGCGGCTCTGAGTTTCGGTTCCCGAGCGGCTTTCGGCCGCTCGATGGCGCCTGGCAGGCGCATCTAAGAACCGAATCCCGAAAGGAGACTCAGATGAAGTTTCGACACAAATCGATGACCCTGCTCGCGCTGATCGCGCTGCTGGGCCTGACCGTGGTGCTCAGCGCCTGCGGCGGCAGCAGCAGCTCGTCGGGCACGAGCAGCTCAGGAAGCTCGGGCAGAACGGTCGATCAGGCCTTCGTCGCCGAGATGATCCCCCACCACGAAATGGCCGTCGAGATGGCCGAAATGGCCCAGACCGAAGGTCAGCACCCCCAGATCACGCAGCTCGCGGACAACATCATCAAGACGCAGAGCAGCGAGATCGAAGAGATGGAACCGATCGCGGAAGAAATCGGTGCTCTCGGGGGATCCGAAGGCGAAAGCATGGAAGGGATGTCCGAAGAAGGGATGTCCGGGATGGAACACGGCGGTGAGGAAGGCTCGAGCATGAGCGAAGACGCCATGGTGCTCGGCATCCCGATGGGCTCGATGGGGATGTCGATGGACATGTCGAGCCTCGAAGGGGCGAAGCCGTTCGATCGTGCCTTCATCGACATGATGATCCCCCACCACCAAGGTGCGATCCTGATGGCGCACGCCGAGCTCGCCGACGGCGAAGACGGCAAGCTCAAGGAACTCGCCAAGGGAATCATCGCCGCCCAGACGATGGAGATCGAAGAGATGAACGAATGGCGCGAAGGGTGGTACGGCTCACCCTCTCCCGCCGGCGGCGTTCCGGGCTCCGAAGGCGCGTAGCCCCCGGACCAGGCCTCGGATCGGGCCCGGGTAAGACCGGGCCCGATCCACACCTACCGGCGGCATCCCGGAGTAGACGCGCTACGAGGAGCTGCGGGGAGGTTCACTGAACAGACCTTTTCGGAGTGCGGGC
>JAFDWD010001068.1 GCA_018268695.1 Actinomycetota bacterium | reverse complement strand
GACGGGCTTGCGGTTGAGAAGGCGGGCGATCGGCTCGGCGAAGGCGTCCGGCAGGTAGGGACGGATCGAGGCGCCGAGCCAGAAGTGGCTGCGCAGCACCAGGCCGTCGTCGTCACGGAGGAAGACGTGGACCATCAGCGAGTGGCTGGTGCGCCGGCGATCGTCGCCGACCATGCCGCCGACGATCGTGCCCACCACCGGGTCGTCGAGCGCGTCGGTCGAGAAGCCGAGCTCGCTCGGCGCGAGGAAGGCGATGCGGGCGTGGACGGTGCCGGTGCCGATGTCCTCGACCGGGTGGTGGACGGCACCCCAAAATGGCTTGGCGCCCGGCACAGGCGGGGGCTCGAGCGTGTTGCCGCGGTGCGCGCGCGGATGCCAGACCCGGTAGCGGAGCGGGTCTCTGGGATGCCAATCGAACCACCAGTCGACCATCTCGGCGTGAACGCCGGGCATCGGCGTCCGCACGGCGACGAAGCGGATCCCGTCGGGCAGGGTGCACCAGCCGGACTCCAGCGGCAGCGGCTCGGGGTCGAGCAGCCGATCGAGCGCGGTCGGCGCGAGTGCCTTCGCGGGGTCGGCCGGGCCGCGGGCGATCGCCGCCAGCGCCTCCGCGTCGGCCGGCGCCGGCGCCCGGTCCAGATAGGCGCCAAGATCACCGGCGGCGCCCCCGGTCGCGCTCACACTCGTCCCATCCAGGGGTGGAACAGGCCCTGCGGGTCGTAGACGGCACGGATCTGGTCGATCCGCGCCATCTCGTCCTCGCCGGCGAACCTGGCCGGACGGCGGCCGAGGTTCTCGTCGGCCAGCTGGATGCCAGTGGCCTGACCCTCCATCTCCCGCATCCGGTCCTCGACCCAGGCGACGTTGGCGACATCTTCACGCGGGTCGCGCCAGACCCCGTAGAGCGCGATGTAGATCTCGTCCTCGACGCTGTAGGCCATCTCCGGTCGCGGCGGGCTCTCGCCCCAGTTCATCCACAGCATGTGCGAGGGCGCGCCGGGGAGCGTCTCGGCGATCCGCCGCAGGCCCGGCAGCAGATCCTCGACCGGCGCATGGGTCCACATGTTGTCGACCGCGTAGCGGTGGTCGTCCGGATAGGACTCATGCACGGCGGCGTAGAGATCGCGCATCGTCACCTCGACGTTGGGGACGGCCAACTTCGCCCCCGCGGGGGCACTGTCGAGGAAGGACAGCGCCGCGGCCGCCTCCTCGGCACTGTCGACCAGCGCCGGCGCGCCGACCGCCAGCTCGACCTCTCCCTCGAGGTCACGATGGATGAAGACCATCAACTCGACCGTGCGGGGCACCCGCGGCCCGACCTCCCGCGCCCAGCGGAAGACCTCGTCGAGCATCTCGATCGGGTAGAGGAGGACGCCGTTGGCGACGTGCCGCGGGCGCGGCTGCAACCGCAGGTGGAAGCGGACGACGGCGCCGAAGAAGCCGGGGCCGGACCCGCGCGCCGCCCAGAAGAGGTCAGGATGGTGCTCGGCGTCGGAGCGGACGAGCTCCCCGGCGGCGGTGACGACGTCGATCGCCTCGACGCTCATGCAGGCAGGGCCATGCACGCGCCCGTTCCAGCCGAATCCGCCCTGCAACAGATAACCGCCGAGGCAGACGCCTTCGCAATGCCCGGCCGGGAAGAAGAGGTCCTGCTCGGCCAGCGCGGCGAGCGTCTCGTTCCCGCGAGCGCCGGGCCCCACCACCGCCTTCCTCGCCTCTCCGTCGATCGCGACGGAGTCGAGCCGCGAGACATCGAGCAGGAGCCCGCCGTCGCGCAGGTGGTTGCCGGCCCAGCTGTGGCCGCCGGAGCGGACGCCGACCTTCCAACCCTCGTCGGCCGCCAGCCGCACCGCCGCGAGGACGTCGTCCTCACTCTCCACCGACGCGATCGCGTCGGGATGGCGACCCGGCACGCGGGCGTTCCACACCGTCGCCCGCCGCGCCTCCTCGTAGCCCTCCTCACCCCGCCGCAGGATCCGCCCCGTCTCCATCGACGAAACTATAACTGTAGTTTCACAAGTCCGCGGACAGCCGTGGCGCTAACCGACCTGGGCGTCGACCTTCAGGTCCGGCCACTGCACGAGGCCGTAGGACATCTCCCAGAAGCCGAGCTCGAGGCGGGCCCCGTTCTTGAACTGCTCCACGAGGTGGGCCTCGTCGGTGGGGGTCTTGGTCGCGAACGATTCGAGCTCCAGCTTCATCTTCTGGATCAGGTCGTCGTACTCGTCGCTCGCGAAGAATTCGACCCACTTGCGGTACACGGGGTGTTCGTTCGACGAAAGGTCCAGGCCGCGGGCGATCTCGCCGTAGCTCCAGGCGCAGGGCATGATCACGGTCATCACGTCGAGCGGGCCGCCGCGGAAGGCGGCGGCGTTCAGGTAGCTGGTGTAGGCGAGGGTGCCCGGCGCCATCTCCAGCCTGCCGCCGCGGTCCTCGGCGCCGAGCTCGATCACGCCGGCAAGGAGGGCCTCGTTTTCGGGGATCTCCACCGCGACGATGTTCTGCAGCGCCGCGGCGAAGGCGCGCAGCTCGGTGTCGTCACGCGAGGCGGCGGCGCCGAGGGCGATCGCGCGCGAGTACTCCGGCAGGTACATCAGGTTCTGCTCGAGGTAGAAGCGGAACTTCGCCTCCGGCAGGGTCCCGGCCGCCAGCTCGATCAGGAACGGGTGCTCGTGGAGGGCCGTCCAGATCGGCCGGCAGGCCTCCTTCAGACGGTCGCAGAGCGGGCTACTCAATGGCCGTCGCCTCCTGCTGGCGGTTCTCCTCGCGGAGCGCGTGCAGGAGCTCTGCCTCCAGGTCGGTGAATTGAGGCGTGGTGATCACCTCGAGCTTGCGCGGCCGCGGCAGGTCGACGTCGACCCTCATCCGCACCCGCGCCGGACGCGCGGTCATCACGTAGATCGTGTCGGAGAGGTAGATCGCCTCACGGATGTCATGGGTGATGAAGATGATCGTGTGGCCGAAGCGGTCCCAGATGTCGAGGAGGAATTCCTGCATTTCGGTCCGGGTCAGCGAGTCGAGCGCGCCGAACGGCTCGTCGAGGAGCATCAGCGGCCGCTCCTGGATCACCGTCCGCATCAGCGCCGCCCGCTGGCGCATGCCGCCGGAGAGGGTGAAGGGGTAGGCGTCCTCGAAGCCCTCGAGACCGAACACCGGGAACAGCTTCTTCGCCTTCTCGACCGCCTCGCGCTTCGACATGCCGGCGATCTCCAACGGCATCGTCACGTTGCGGATCACCGAGCGCCACGGCAGCAGCAGGTCCTTCTGCGGCATGTAGGCGACCGGATGATCGGACTGCTTCAACGGCTTGCCGTTCACCGTCGTCGTCCCGGCGTCGGCCCGCTCGAGCCCGGCGACCAGCTTGAAGAGCGTCGACTTGCCGCAGCCGCTGGGGCCGATCACGGAGACGAACTCACCCGGCTTGGCGTTGAACTGGATGTCCTTCAGGACCTGGACCGCGCGGCGGCCCTGGCGGAACGTCTTGGAGACGTTCGTGAGCTCGATGCTCGCCGAGATCCCCGGCGTCGTCGCGACGGCCATCAGTCGGCGTCCCTTCGCTCGGCGAAGTGCCAGGGCATGACGAAGCGGGAGATCAGCGCGATCAGGCCGAAGAGGGCGATGCTGATCAGCGCGCAGATCCCGATCGCGCCGAAGACGAGGTCGGTGCGGAAGGAGCTCTTCGACTGCGACATCCAGATGCCGAGGCCGTGGTAGGCACCGACGTACTCGGCGAAGATCGCCGCCAGCACCGCGTAGGTGGCGCTGATCCGCAGGCCGGTGAAGAAGTTCGGCAGCGCGCCGGGGAAGCGGACGAGGCGGAAGGTCTGCAAGCGCGAGGAGCCCATCGTGCGCAGCAGGTCCATCGCCTCGCGCTCGGTGCGGGCGAAACCGTCGAGCAGGGCGACGACGATCGGGAAGAAGGTGACGAGGATGATCAGCAGGACCTTCGGCAGGAGGCCGAAGCCGAACCAGATGATCATCAGCGGGGCGATCGCGATCACCGGGATCGTCTGCGAGGCGATCAGGGTCGGATAGAGCGCGTTGCGGATCCAACGCACGTTGTCCATGACGAAGGCGATCACCAACGCGACGATCACCGAGAGGCCGAAGCCGATCACCATCTCTTCCAGCGTCTGGGCGGTGTTTTCCCAGGCGACTTCGCGGTTTTCCCAGAGCTGGGAGACGATCCGGGTCGGGCTCGGGAGCACCGTGGGATCGACGTTGGCGACCGAGACGTAGAGCTGCCAACAGACGAGGATCAGGATCGGCACGAGCACCGCGGGGAGCCAGCGGAGCGCCATGCGCCAACGTTCGCCGCTGGTCGGCACGAGCTCGACATGACTGCTGCTGCCTCCCCCGGCCGTCGCGGTCGCCGCAGTCCTTCCTCGCATGTTGGAAATGACGCTCATCGCTCCTCTTCAACCCTTCGGAATATCATATCCCATTTTGTCCGACGGTCACCGGTAATCGGCCTCCATCAGCTCTCCTTCCCGTCTTCGGCAAGCCGCTTCTCGAGCGATTTCAACGCGTCGCTTTCGATGCTCTGCATGTGGACGCGGGTCGCCGCGCGGGCGGCGGCGGGATCGGCGGCGACGATGGCGTCGAGGATCGCCGTGTGCTCCTCGATCGAGCGCTGGCGCCGTCCCGCGGTGCTTTCGGCGACGTTCGCCATCAGCGCGAGGAAGTTCCGCAGCCGTTCGCCGACGTCGACCGCGAAGCGGTTGCCTGAGTGAGCCAGCAGCACGTCGGAGAAAGCGTTCACCGCGGCCACGTAGTCGCCGAGCTTCTTGCGATCGAGCGCCCGCCGCGCCTGTTCGACGGTCTCGGTGAGGTCGTCGATCAGCTCGTCGTCGCCGGCGACGGCGGCTTCCACCGCGATCTCCCCCTCGAGCCAGGTTCGCAGCTGACATACCTCGCGGATGTCCTCGGGCCGCGGGGTGGCGACGCGGGTGACGTGGTGCGGGACCTGGCTGACCAGGCCATCGCGGCCAAGCGCGATCAGCGCCTCCCGGACGGGCGTCTTCGAGATCCCGAATTCGGCCGACAGCTGCGCCTCGACCAGCGGATCGCCGGGGCCGAGCTCACCGGAGACGATCCGATCGCGGATCGCTTTGTAGACGGCCGCGTCGAGCGCCTGCGGCTGGAGTTTCGCCGAGGCCGCCATCGATCAGGGCACCAGGACGTTGCGGCCGGCGACTTCGCGCGCCCGCAAGCGGTTGACGGCGGTCTCGACCTCCTCCAGCGGATAGGCCGTGTCGATCGCGACCGAGAGCTTGCCAGCTCCCGCCAGGGCGATCGCGGTCTCCAGGTCATGCCGCGAGGCGGCGACCGAGGAGACGATCCGGGCCTCGCTGAGGATCAGGTCGATCGGGTGGATCTTCAGGTCGTCGTCGGTGTAGCCGATCAGCACCGCGGTGCCGCGACGGCCGAGCGATTTGATCCCGCCCCGCATCGAGGCCTCCGTCCCGACCAGCTCGAAGAAGTGGTCGGCGCCAGCGCCGTCGGTCAGCTCACCGACCCGGTCGGGGAGGTTCTCGTAGCCGTCCCCAGAGAGCACGATCACGGCGTCGGCCCCGGCCTCTTCGGCCAGCGCCACACGCGAGTCGGAGTCGGCGACCGCAAGCACCCGTAGTCCGGCCTCGGCCAGCACCTGGATGACCATCAGGCCGACCCCGCCGACACCGTCGACGATCGCCGTCTGCCCCAGCTCCGCCTCGGCGAGGCGCACCGCGTGGACGGCGGTCATGCCGCTGCAGCTGAGCACCGCCGCGGCCTCGAAGCTGACCGAGTCCGGCAGTTTGATCAGGTTCGCCGCCGGCGCCTCGACCTGCTCGGCGAAGCCACCGTTCGCGGTCCAGCCGATCTGGGCCTCGGGATCGGGGCAGATCGACTCGTGCCCGGTGCGGCACCACTTGCACTCGCCGCAGCCGACGAAGTTGTAGACGGCGACGCGGTCCCCGACCTCCACCTTCGAGCCCTCCGGGACGGAGCTGACGACGCCCGCGATCTCGTGTCCCAGCACGAACGGCGAGAACGGCGTCGGGATCATCCCGTCGAGGAAGTGGAGCTCGGACCCGCAGACGCCCGCGGCCTTCACGTCGACCACCGCCCAGTCGGGGCGCGACGGATCGGGGCGCTCGCCGTACTCGAGCTTCAGATCCTCGGTCATCACTACTGCCTTCATCGCTTGCTCCTTCTCTCGTCGCGGGGTCAGGAGAGGTCGGTCCACACCGACTTCGTCTGCAGGTATGGGTCGAGCGCCTCTTTGCCGAGCTCCTTGCCGTAGCCGCTCATGCGGAAGCCGCCGTAGGGGACGGCGACGTCGAAGAACCCGTAGGTGTTGATCCAGACCGTCCCGGCGTGGATCTGCGAGGCGACCCGGTGGGCGCGCTTCACGTCGCTGGTCCAGATCCCGGAGGCGAGCCCGAAGACCGTGTCGTTGGCGCCCGCGATCGCTTCCTCCTCGTCGCGGAAACGGCTGACCATGCCGACCGGGCCGAAGATCTCCTCCCGCATCACCCGCATCTCCGGGTTCACGTCGGTGAACAGCGCCGGCTTCACGAAGTAGCCGTTCGCGTGCTCGCCCTCCAGTTCGGCCGGGCCTCCGCCCGCCAGCTCGGTGGCGCCTTCCTCGCGGCCGGCGGCGATGTAGCCGCTCACCCGCTCGGCCTGCTCGGCGCTGATCAGCGGGCCCATGTCGGTGTCCGCGTCGAGGCCGCTGCCCAGCCTCACCGAGCGCAGTTTCGCCAGCAGCTTCTCGACGAAGGCGTCGTGGACGTCCTCGTGGACGAAGACGCGGGCGCCGGCGATGCAGCACTGGCCCTGGTTGAAGTAGACGGCGCCGTAGGTACCTTCGACCGCGGCGTCGATGTCGGCATCGGCGAAGACGACGCTCGGGGACTTGCCGCCGAGCTCCAGCGAGACGCGCTTCAGGTTGCCCTTCGAGGCGTCGAGGATCTTCTGGCCGGTGGTCGTCTCCCCGGTGAAGGTGACCTTGTCGACGCCCGGATGGGCGGCGAGCGGCGCGCCCGCGTTCGGGCCGTCGCCGGTGACGACGTTCACGACCCCGGGCGGGAAGCCGACTTCGGCGACCAGGTCGGCGAGGCGGAGCGCCGCCAGCGGGGTCTGCTCGGCGGGCTTGATCACCAGCGTGTTGCCGGCCGCCAACGAGGGGCCCGCCTTGTAGGCGCACATCAGCAGCGGGAAGTTCCAGGGGACGATCGCGGCGACCACACCGACCGGCTCGCGGATCGTGTAAACGTGCTGGGCGAGCCCACCGGCGGTGGGGATCGCGGAGCCCTCGATCTTGGTCGCCCAGCCGGCGTAGTAGCGGAAGATTTCCGAGGCCAGCGGGATGTCGACCATCAGCGCGTCGCCGCGGGTCTTGCCGTTGTCGAGCGCCTCCAGGGTCGCCAGCTCCTCGCTCAGCTCGGCGATCCGGGTGCCGAGGTTCCAGAGCAGCTCGGCGCGGGCGGCCGGGGCCATCGCGATCCAGCCGGGGAGCGCCGCGCGGGCGGCCGCGACGGCGGCGTCGACGTCGGCTGCGGTGCCCGCGGGGACGGTGGCGATCGTCTCGCCGGTCGCCGGGTTCTCGACGTCGAAGCGCTCGCCGGAGGAGGCGTCGACGCGCTCGCCGCCGATCAGCAGGCGCAGGTCACTGGCCTCGAGGTCGAGCAAGGCGGTGGACTCGGTCATCTTTGGTTCTCCTTGACGAGGCGCTCGACGAGCGCGCGTTGGTGGGGGGCCAGCTCGTTGAAGCCGCCATCGGCGAGGAACGGCGCGAAGGGGTCCTCCGAGCGCGGCGCCTCGGCGAGGACCTCGATCAGCTTCAGCCAGCAGAAGGGTGAGTAGACGAGGCTGTAGCCGCCCTCCTGCTCGAAGACCACGCGGCCCTCGGCGTGGCGCTCGGCGACGTCGACGAGGCGCTCGGCGACGGCGCCGTAGCCCCCCGCGGTGAGCGAGAGGTTGGAGAGCGGGTCATACATCGCCGCGTCGACGCCGGCGACGACGAAGACGAGCTCCGGCTCGAAGCGGTCGAGGGCGGGGACGACGAGCTCGTCGACGGCGAAGATGTAGCCGCCGTCGCCGGTGCCCGACGCGAGCGGGACGTTCAGGTTCGAGCCGATGGCGCCCTCGCCGCCGCGGTCCTCGGCGGCCCCGGTCTCGGCCGGGAACATGCGGTCCTCGTGCAGGGAGATGGTGAGCACTTCGGGGTCGTCGTAGAAGATCGCCTCGGTGCCGTTGCCGTGGTGGGCGTCGATGTCGACGATCGCGATCCGCTCGATCCCGGCGCGCTTCGCGGCCGCGGCGGCGACGCAGACGCTGTTGAAGATGCAGAAGCCGTAGCCGGTATCGCGCGAGGCGTGGTGGCCGGAACGGCGGGCGAGGGCGTAGGCGCGATCGGCTTCCCCGGACAGGACCCGCTCCGTGCAGGTGAGCACCGAGCCGGCGCTCAGCAGGGCGAGGTCGTAGGAGTCGGCGTTCATCGGCGTGAAACCGCCGCCCGCGTCGCCCCAGCCGACCTCGGCCACCGCCGCCATGCGGGCGACGTGCTCGGCGCTGTGGACGGCTTCGATCTCGGCCGGCGTCGCCGCCCGCGGCACCACCTGGTCGAGATGCTGGTCGAGGCCGGTCTTGGCGACCAGACGGCGCAGCCGCGCCACCCGCTCGGGGTGATCGAGATGACGGTCGGGCTCGACCAGGCCGGTCGGGGGGATGTAGATCGCCCAGTCCCCCATGTCGGCCTGGCCGAAGCGCTCAGACCAGGTGAGCGTGGTCGCCTTGCTCACGCCTGCACCGCGGCGAGATCGGGGACGACCATCCGGCCGACGACCTCCTGGAAGGCCGCGTTCGCCTCGGCGATCACCTTGTCCTCGTCGACGGTGAGGATCTCGCGTCCCTCCATCAGCACGCGGCCGTCGCAGATCGTCGTGTCGACGCAGGAGCCGTTCGACGCGAAGACCAGGTGCGAGAAGACGTGGTCCACCGATTCGGGCATCATCGGCGTGAACATCGTCGAGTTCGTCTCGACCAGGATCACGTCGGCCTTGCGGCCCGCCGCCAGTTCGCCGGTTTCGTGACCGAGCGCGGCGGCGCCGTTGCGGGTCGCCATGCGGACCACGTCCGGGGCCTGCTGGAGGCCCGCGTCGATCCGCACCGCCCGGTGCAGCAGCGAGGCCCACTTCATCACCTCGAACATGTCGCGGCTGTTGTTGCACTCCGCCGCGTCGTGGCCGAGGCCGATGTTGAGGCCTGCTCCGAGCATCTCCGGCAGCCGCATCACGCCGTTGCCGAGCTTCGCGTTGGAGGACGGGTTGTGGGAGATCTGGGTGCCGGTTTCCCGCATCAGCGCGATCTCGGAGTCGGAGAGGTGGACGCAGTGGGCGGCGATGCAATCGGCGCCGAGGATGCCCTCTTCGTAGGCGACCTCGGTCGGCCGCCGGCCGAACAGTTCCTTCGAGATCTCGACCTCGCTGAGCGACTCTTTCAGGTGGATGTGGATGCCGGTGCCGAGCTCGTCCGCGAGCTCCCGCGCTTCGCGCAGCAGATCGCGTGAGGCGAGCGGCAGCCACTCGATCCCGACCCGCACTTCGAGCCGCCCCTCGGCGGCGCCGTGCTTGGACTTGAAGGCGGCGGCGTTGTCGGCCAGCGAGTCGAGTTCGTGCTCGTCGGTGGCGACGTCGTTGCAGAGCACGGCGCGGATGCCGATCTCCTCGGCGGCGTCACCGAGCGCCTCCAGCTGCCGGTACATGTCGTTCACCGTGGTCACCCCACAGCGGATCGACTCGGCGTAGCTGGCGAGCGCGGCGCGCCTCGCCGCCTCCGGGTCGAGCGCCCGGATCATCGGGTACCAGCAGGTCTGCAGGTACTCCCAGAGCGGCAGGTGGTCACTCCATCCCTTGCCCAGGGCGGTGTGGTAGTGGAGGTCGATCAACCCCGGCATGACGATCTTCGTCCCGGCGTCGATCTCCCGCGCCCCCGCCACCTCGACCGCCTCGCCGGCCGGCGCCACCTTGCTGATGCGGTCGTCCTCGATCACCACGGTGCCGCCGAACAGCACGTCGTCGGCGTCGTTCATCGTCACCACCGTGCCGCCCCGGATCACCAGCGGCTCGCGCGTCTCGCTCATCTCGTCTCTCCTTTTCCTCAGTCTGGGTCAGCCGATGCTCGGCCAGTCCTCGAGCCGCCAGGCGCAGTCCCAGAACATCCACTCGAGCCGCACGCCCTGGGCGAAGATCTCCTGGAAGCGCCGCTTTTCGGTCGGCCCCGATTCGCGCCCCACGCGATCGACGATCGCCAGCACCCGCTGCACCGTCGCCGCGAACTCCGCGTCACCGTAGGTGTCCACCCAGCGCTGGAAGCGCGGATCGGGCGAGCCCTTCGCCTGCAGGTCGTGGCCCATCTCGGCGTAGACCCAGAAGCAGGCGAGCACCGAGGCGAGCGCCTCGGAGAACGGGCCGCGCGAGGAGTGGGCGAGGATCGTCTGCGCGTACAGCTCCCCGCTCGGCGGGAGCGCCTCCAGCTGGTGGGACGGATCGACGCCGAACCCCTCTAGGAGTTCGGCGTGCATCCCCGCCTCGACCGCGATCGCGGTCGAGGCGGAGCCGGTGAACACGGCGGTGTCCTCGGGGTCGGAGGCGTGGCCCGCGGTGAACGAGAGCGCCCTCGAGTAGACCCGCAGATAGAGCCGGTCCTGTTCCACGAAGCGGACGAAGGCCTCGGGGGGCAGTGAGCCGTCGGTAATCCCGGTGAGGAAGGGGTGGCTGACGATCGCCCCGTAGGTGGGGGCGACCGACGACCACAGCTCCTCACGGAAGGAGGTGTCGGTGACCGTGCTCATGCCTTGCCGCACCAGCTCGGCAGGTATTCACTGGTCCACATCTCTTCCGGATCGGGTTCGCTCGCCACCGGCTTACCGTCGGTGCCGACGATGATCCCCTGTTCGAACTCCCATTTGACGAACGTGGACCAGCGATCCGGCACCATGCAGCCGAATTTGCCGTTTTCGTCGTCGTAGAATTCTTTGCCGAGCATTTCGGCGGATGCGAACACGAGGCTTTCGTTGGAGAACGCGCCCGGGTTCATTTCGATCAGGATTTCGGCAGCTTCTTTCGGGTCTTTGACCGCGTCTTCGAAGCCTTCCGAAGTCGCCTGGACGAACTTTTTCGCCAGTTCGGGGTTCGCTTCCAGCCAGTCCGTGTTGCAGGCCATGATCACGTTGTAGGTGTCCGGCACGCCGTATTCCGGCAGCGGGAATTCGTTCAGCTTGATTCCCCGTTCCTTCGCTTCGATGAGCTCCCAGGTGCGGAAGGCGATCGAGCTGTCGACCTGGCCGTGGTAGACGGCTTCGTAGGCGCCGGTGTTGAGGATGACGTTCTTCATTTCACCCTTGCCGCCGTCGTAGATGACCATCTGGTTGACGAACGGGATTTCGAACGGGAGGCCGAAGCCGCCGTAGGTCTTGCCGGTCAGGTCTTTCGGCGAGGTCAGGCCGGAGCTGCCGTTCGTGATCAGCGACTGGACCTGGTGCTGGACGATCGCCATGACCGCGACCTCGTTGCTGCCGGCGGCGACCGCCAGCGGGACGTTTTCCTGGAAGGTGATCCCGCAGTTCGCTTTGCCGGCGCCGACCAGGGTGTCGGCCGAGCCTTCGCTGTACGGGAGGATGTTCAGCTTGACCCCGGCTTTTTCGTAGAGGCCCTTCTTGTCGGCGACGTAGAAACCGGTGTGGTTCGTGTTCGGCGTCCAGTCCAGCTGCAGGCTCACGTCCTGCGTTTCGCCGCCCCCTTCTTCACCGCTCGCGGATTCGGAGCCGGTGGTGTCGGTCGCACCACCGGTGGAGTCGGATCCCCCACCGCCACAGGCGGCGACGACCAAGGACAGGGCAACGATCAAACAGGCCAGAGCGGCCCAGCGCAGCTTCGGCGAATTCACTTGGGAGCCTCCGTGTTCGTCATCGGCGCATCCATGCGCAGGGGTACCGCGGTCAGCAGACACAGGACCGTCCTCTCTCTTCCTCCGGCGTCTTTCCCGTGCACGTCCACCTCGGTGGTTCCCTCGCGCAGACCGCCAACCGACTTATTTAGAATATGAGATATGACATTACCAGATCTCCTAGAGTTTCTCATCGCCGCTGCCCGTCATCCGGCCTGAGGCGAGGATCCGTTCGAGGTCTGCGGGATCGAGCAATCCGCGCTCGCGGACCAGGGTGAGGACGCCGCGCCCACTGCGCATGGCCTCCTGGGCGATCGCGGTCGAGGTCGCGTAGCCGAGGTAGGGATTAAGAGCGGTCGCCAGCCCGATCGAGCCCTCCACCGTCTGCTCCAGCCGGGCCCGGTTCACGGTGATGCCGCCGACGCAACGGGTCGCCAGCAGCTCGCAGCCGGCGGTGAGGTGGGCGAAGCCGTCGAGCAGCCGGTGGACGATCACCGGCTCGAAGGCGTTCAGCTGCAGCTGCCCGCCCTCCGCCGCCATGCTGACCGTGACGTCGTTGCCGGCGACCTCGAAGGCGATCTGGTTCACCAGCTCCGGGATCACCGGGTTGACCTTGCCCGGCATCATGCTCGACCCGGCCTGGACCGGCGGCAGGTTCAACTCACCGAGGCCGGCACGCGGCCCCGAGGAGAGCAGGCGCAGGTCGTTACAGGTCTTCGAGAGCTTCATCGCGATCCGCTTCAGCACCCCTGAGAGCTGTACGAAGGCGCCGCAGTCCTGGGTCGCCTCGACCAGGTCGGGGGCGGAGCGCAGCTCGTGGCCGACGATCCCGGCCAGCCACTCGCAGACCGCCGCCCGGTAGCCCGGGGCGGCGTTCAGCCCGGTGCCGATCGCGGTGCCGCCGAGGTTCACCTCGCGCAGCAGCAGGCGCGCCTCGCCGAGCCGCAGTTCATCCTCGCCGATCATCACCGCGTAGGTGGCGAGCTCCTGCCCCACCGTCATCGGCACCGCGTCCTGCAGCTGGGTCCGCCCCATCTTCACCACGTCGGCGAACTCGGCGGCGCGGTCGGCGAAGGCGGCGCGCAGCTGCCCCAGCCCCGCCGCCAGGTCCCCCGCGGCCCGGTCGAGGGCGACCCTCGCCGCGGTCGGGTAGACGTCGTTGGTGCTCTGGCCGGCGTTCACGTCGTCCAGCGGATGGAGGAACTCATAGGCGCCGCGCGGGTGGCCGAGCAGCTCCAGCGCCCGGTTCGCGATCACCTCGTTCGCGTTCATGTTGGTCGACGTGCCCGCGCCTCCTTGAAAGACGTCCACGCGGAACTGATCCCTCAGTGCCCCCTCGCGGATCTCCCTGCAGGCAGCGACGATCGCGTCGGCCTTCGCGGGATCGAGCACGCCGATCTGTCGGTTCGCGGCGGCGGCGGCCTCCTTGACCGCGGCGAGCCCCCAGATCAGGTGCGGGTGGCTCGCGATCGGGTTGCCGCTGACCGGGAAGTTCTCCAAGGCGCGCAGCGTGTGGATGCCGTAATAGGCAGCCCGCGGCACGTCGCGCTCGCCGAGCAGATCACGCTCGCGGCGGACGCCCTCCGCGGCGACGCTCATCGCCTCGCCCCGCCGGGGCGGGCCCCCACCGGCCCTGGATCAGTTGCGCTCGGCGTCGGCCTCGAGGGCGGCCAAGGCGGCGAGAGCGTCCTTTTCGATGCTGCGGAGGTGTTCCCGGATGGCCGCGCGGGTGCCGTCGGGATCTTCGCCGACCATCGCTTTGAGGATCTTGGCGTGCTCGTCGATGGACCGACGGCGGCGGCCGGCGGTGCGCTGGGCGACGTTCGCCGTGAGGGCGAGGATGTTGCGGAGCCGTTGGATGACCTCGCGGGCGTAACGGTTGTCGGCGTCCTGGATGAGGACATCGGAGAAGGCCTCCACCGCCTCGGTGTAGGCGTGGACGTCGTCGGCCTTGAGCGCCGCGCGGGCATCGCGGATGGTCTTGCGGAGGGCGCTGTGAAGGTCGCTCGCATCCTTGACCGCGCGCTCCGCGGCGATCTCGCCTTCGAGCCAGCCGCGAAGCTCGCAAGCGTGGGTGATGTCGGCCGCGACCGGTGTCGCCACGCGGGTGACATGGTGGGGGACCTGGTCGACCAGGCCATCGCGCCCGAGAGCGATGAGCGCCTCGCGTACCGGCGTCTTGGAGATCCCGAACTCGGCCGAGAGCTGCGCCTCCACGAGCGGATCGCCGGGACGGAGATCACCCTCGAGGATCCTCCCGCGGATCGCTTCCTGGACGGCCGCGTCCAGGCCATGCACTTTCAGCTGCCCCCCGTTCATCCCCTACATCGTAGGCATCGGGTCGGAACGGTGACGGTATGCGGGCCCCCGTCATCCGGCGGCCGTCCTGCCGCGGTGCCGTTCGACCGCCTGCTCGACCAGGGCCGCGGCTTCCCTGGTGCTGGTGCCGGGGGTGAAGATCGCGGCGACGCCGAGCGCCCGCAGCGCCTCGTGGTCCTCGGCCGGGATCACCCCACCGACGACGACCGCGACATCGCCGGCGTCCTCCGCCGCGAGCAGCTCGAACAGCTCCGCCGTCAGGCTCAGATGGGCGCCGGAGAGAATCGAGAGGCCGATCGCGTCGGCGTCCTCCTGCAGCGCCGTCTCGACGATCTGGCGCGGGCGCTGGTGGAGGCCGGTGTAGATGACCTCCATGCCGGCGTCGCGAAGCGCCCGGGCGATCACCTTGGCGCCGCGGTCATGGCCGTCGAGGCCGGGCTTCGCGACGACCACCCGCAGCCGGCGCTCAGCCATCGTCGACCTCGCCGAAGCGCGCCTCGCGGTGCTCGTCGAGGGCCGGGGCAGGCGCCTCGGAGGTCGCCGGGGACGAGGAGAAGGTGATCGGCAGGCGCACCTCCCGCACCTTGCCCGCGACCGGGTGCTCGAAGTCACGGACCGCGCCGAGCTCCCCCACCTGGTCGGAGCCGAGCACCTGGTCGAGGGTCTGGACCGGGGCGTGGGCAACGCCCTCGCGGCGCAGGGCCTCGGCCCAGTGGTCGGTCGGTGCCTCGCGCAGCCGCGTCTCGATCTCCACCCGCAGCGCCTCCGCGTTCTCCACCCGCAGCGAGTTGTCGGCGAAGCGCTCGTCCTCGAGCAGGGCGGGCGCGTCGATCGCGGCGCAGAACCGCTCCCAGCCGTCGCTACCGCCGGTGCCGACGACGACGATGTGGCCGTCGGCGGTGGCGTACGCCTCGTAAGGGGCGAAGAAGGGGCTGCGGGTGCCCAGCGGGCCGGGCTCCTCCCCGCCGGCGCCGCGGGCGGCGACGTGCATCGAGAGCCAGGCGAGGCTGGTCTCCAGCAGCGAGGTCTGGATCCACTGGCCCTTCCCGGTGCGCTCGCGCTGCCAGAGCGCCGCCTGGATGCCGATCACGCCGTAGAGGGCACTGCCGAAGTCGAGTGCCGCGACCGGGATCTTCGCCGGCGGCCCGCCCGGGTGGCCGGTCATCGACATCAGCCCGGAGATCGCCTGGATCGTCAGGTCGTAGGCGCCTTCGCCCGCCAGCGGGCCGCGCTGGCCGAAGCCGGAGATGGAGCAGTAGATGAGCCGCGGAGCGGCCTGCGAGAGGGTCTCGTAATCGAGCCCGCGGCGGGCCAGGGTACCCGGCTTCATGTTCTCCACCAGGACATCGGCCTCGGCCACCAGGGCGAGCAGCGCCTCGCGGTCCTCGGGGTCACCGAGGTCGAGGGCGATGCTGCGCTTGCCACGGTTCAGGGTGAGGAAGCTGACGCTCTCGCCGCCCAGGAAGAGCGGGCCCTGCCGGCGATACACGTCCCCGCCTCCCGGCCGCTCGACCTTCAGCACGGTGGCGCCGAGGTCGGCCAGCACCTGGGTCGAATAGGGACCGGCGACGTACTGCGTCAGGTCGAGGACCTTCACCCCGTCGAGCGGGTAGTCACTCATCCTCGGCTCCCGGCGACGGGCCCTCGACGACCTCGACCAGCACCCCGCCGGTCGCCGAGGGGTGGACGAAGAAGCACCTGCGCTGGTCGGAGGAGCGTTCGATGCCGTCGCCGATCAGGCGCACCGATTCGGCGACGAGCCGGTCGCGGAGGGCCTCGATCGACCCGCTCGCGACGCGGAGGGCGACGTGATGGAGGCCGGGGCCGCGCCGGGCCAGGAAGGACTCGACCGGGGAGCCCGGCTGCGCCTCCCAGACCAGCTCGAGGCCGTTGCGCGGGCCGAAGCGGCCGACGGCGACGCCGCTCGGCATCTCGCGGCCGGCGATCTCGTCCGCGCCGCCCAGGAGCGCGGTGAGCGCGGTCGCCGGGCCCTCGGCGGCGATCCCCACGTGGTCGACGGCGAGCGCCGCCAGCGGACCATCCATCAGACCACCTGCGAACCGACGTGGCGGCCGAAGACGCGAACGAGCGCGTCGCTGATCTCCGCCGTGGTCGCGTAGGCGCGGACCGCGGTGACGATCGCGGGCATCATGTTCTCGGTCCCCTCGGCCGCCGCCTCGACCCCGGCGAGCGCCGCCGAGACGGCGAGCTCGTCGCGTTCCTCGCGGGATCGGGCGAGGCGTGCGAGCTGGCGCTCGAGGACGTCGGCGCCGACCTGGAAGGTGTCGACGGGGGCGGCCTCGCCCTCTTCGGCGAAGGCGTTCACGCCGACGATCACCCGCTCGCCGTCCTCGATCTTGCGCTGCTGCTCGTAGGCGGACTCGGCGATCGCCTGCTCCAGCGAGCCGTCTTCGATCCCGGCGACGACCCCGCCCCGCT
>JAFDWD010001067.1 GCA_018268695.1 Actinomycetota bacterium | reverse complement strand
ACGATCCAGGCGCAGGCCGTCCGGGTGGACTACACGGCCGAGGACGGCGCGACCCACAACCTGCACCCGATCGACACGCCCGCGCACGTCGACTTCTCCTACGAGGTCTCGCGCAGCCTGGCCGCGTGCGAGGGGGCGCTCCTTGTCGTCGACGCCGCCCAGGGCGTCGAGGCGCAGACCGTCGCCAACACCTACCTGGCGATCGAGAACGGGCTCGAGCTGATCCCGGTGATCAACAAGGTCGACCTTCCAGGCGCCGAGCCGGAGCGGGTCGCCCAGGAGATCGCCGACCTGCTCGGCACCGAGCCCGAGGACGCGCTCTGGATCTCCGCCAAGACCGGTAAAGGCGTGCCCGAGGTGCTGGAGGCGATCGTCGAACGGATCCCGGCCCCGAGCGGCGATGTCGACGCGCCCGCCCGCGCCCTGATCTTCGACTCCGAGTTCGACCAGTACCGCGGCGTGATCGCCTACGTGCGGATGTTCGACGGCAAGTTCAAGAAGGACGAGCGGATCCTCGCGATGCAGAACCAGACGCGGGCGGAGATCGACGACCTCGGCTTCTTTCGCCCGGCGATGACCGCGGTGAAGGACGTCGAGGCGGGCGATGTGGGCTACCTGATCACCGGGATCAAGGACGTGACCAAACTGCGCGTCGGCGACACCCTGACCAGTGACGCGAATCCGGCCGAACAGGCGCTCGAGGGCTACCGCGAGGTCAGGCCGATGGTCTTCTGTGGCCTCTTCCCGATCGACACCGACCGCTTCGAAGATCTCCGCGACGCGCTCGAAAAGCTCTCTCTGAACGACGCCGCGCTGTCCTGGGAGCCGGAGACCTCCGAGGCGCTCGGCTTCGGTTTCCGGGTCGGCTTCCTCGGCCTCCTCCACATGGAGATCGTGCGCGAGCGCCTGGAGCGCGAGTACGACCTCGATCTCCTCTCGACGACGCCGAACGTGCGCTACGTCGTCCACCTCACCGACGGCGCCGAAAACGAGGTTCGCAGCCCGTCGGACCTGCCCGACCCGGCCCGCATCGACCGGGTCGAAGAGCCCTACATCCGCGCCACGATCATCTGCCCGAAAGAGCAGGTGGGGGCGGTGATGGAGCTCTGCCAGACCCGCCGCGGCACCCACGTCGACATGACCTACCTCTCCCCGCAGCGGGTCCAGGTCCGCTACGACATGCCGCTCGGCGAGATCGTCCTCGACTTCTTCGACCTGCTGAAGAGCTCGACCCGCGGTTACGCCTCGCTCGATTACGAACCGATCGGCAACCGCCCCTCGGACCTGGTCAAGGTCGACATCCTGCTCGCCGGCGAAAAGGTCGACGCGCTCTCGATCATCGTCCACCGCGACTTCGCCTACGACCAGGGAAAGAAGCTCGTCGGGCGGCTGCGCAAAACGATTCCGCGCCAACTCTTCGACGTGCCGGTGCAGGCGGCGATCGGCTCCAACATCCTCGCCCGGGAGACGGTCAAGGCGCTCCGCAAGGACGTCACGGCGAAGCTCTACGGCGGCGACGTCACCCGCAAGAACAAGCTGCTGAAGAAGCAGAAAGCGGGCAAGAAACGGATGAAGGCCGTGGGCCGCGTCGAAGTCCCGCAGGAGGCCTTCCTCGCGGTGCTGGAGATCGACTGAGCGTGACGCCTCGACTGGCCGGCTGGCCAGTCGCCGTCCTGACCGGTAGGTTGGCGCCATGGCGATCAAGACCGATGCGGTCGGTAAGTCGTGGCCGTCGACGACGTACCAGGTGGGCCGCGAGAAGATCAAGGAGTACGCGACGGTGCTGGGGATCGAGAACCCCGTCCACTTCGACGTCAGCGCCGCCCGTGAGGCAGGCTTCCGCGACGTGGTCGCCCCGCCGATGTTCGCGGTCGTCTACGCGATGCCCTCGCTGGGGCCGGCGATGTTCGACCCGGAGGTGGGCATCAACTTCGCCCAGCTCGTGCACGGCGGACAGACCTTCGAATGGGACGAGCCGGCGTGCTCGGGGGACGAGATCACCACCACGGCAAAGTGCGTCTCGATCGAGGAGAAACTCGGCAACGGGTTCTACGTCTTCGAGACCAGTTCCGTGAACGGGGCCGGCGCCGAGGTCGTGCGCGGCCTCTGGACCAACATCGTCAGGGGGGTTTGAGATGGCCGAGCCGAAAGCCGGGGACGCGGTGCCGGAGCTGCGCGTCACGCCCGACAAGTACCTCACCAACCGCTACGCCGGCGCCTCGGGCGACTGGAACCCGATCCACATCGATGCCGAGTTCGCCAAATCCGTCGGCCTTCCGAGCAACATCCTTCACGGCCTCTACTCGATGGGCCTGGTCGCCAAAGCCGCGGCCCAGGGCCTGGCGGGCGGCGACCCGCGGGCGCTGAAGAAACTGACCGTCCAATTTCGCGGCATGGGCCTGCCGGAGCAGTAGATCGATGTCACCGGGAGCGTCAAGGAGGTCGAGGGCAACCGGGTGACGGTCGACCTCGAGGCGCGACAGGGCGACAACCGCATCATCCGCAACGCCCAGGCGGAGCTGGAGATTTAGCCGTCGCTCGGGCGGTCGCGGCCGTCCGAGTTGACGTTAGCGGGGGAGGACGCGATGCACGAGTTGTCCTTGCCATAGGAAGGACAACTCGTGCATCGCGAGATCGGCGTTGTGTAACACGGGCCGAGTGACCGGGACGCGACGATCCCTCATCACCTCGCCGCTCTCGCCGCAACGCCGCGCGTCCCTTTCCCCGTCCTTTCGACCCCTCCTGAAGCTCCGCGTCGCGGCCTCCTAACATCTAGGAGATGCTCACCGAGCGCCAGGAACTGATCTTGCGGCTGGTCGTCGATGCCTACCTGGCGTCGGCGCGGCCTGTGCCGTCGAAAGAGGTGGCCTCGATGCCGGGGGTCGAATGGGGGCCTTCGACCGTGCGGGCGGAGTTGGCATTGCTCGAGGCGGAGGGGTACCTCACGCATCCGCACACCTCGGCCGGGCGGGTTCCCACCGACTCCGGGTACCGACGTTATGTCGACCTGCTGCTCGAATCCGGCGCCGCGCCGGGGGACGCGCGGGTCGAGCTGGAACTGTCCCAACTGCGCCGCGAGGTCGACGCGGCGATGCGGGAGACGACCGCGGCGCTGGCCCAGGTCACCGACCTGGTCGCGATGGCCACGGCGCCGCAGCTCGCGGCGACCACGACGATCCACCGGGTCGAGGTCCTGCGCCTGCAACCGAACCGCGTCGTCGTGATCGTGATCGCCTCCAGCGGCGACGTCTACCGGCGCGTCTTCGAGTTCGAGCGCGAGGTCGATACCGGCCTGGTCGAGTGGGTGTCCAGTTATCTCAACGAGCAGCTGACCGGGCTCGGCCTCGGGGCGCGGATGATCGGCACGCGGCTCGCCGACCCGAGCCTCGACACGGTCGAGTCGCGCTTCGTCACCACCCTCGCGCCCGCCTTCACCGAGCTGCAGCCCGAGAGCGCCGCCGACCTCTACATGGAGGGCACCGCGCGCCTGCTCTCCGAAGCGCACATCGACGACCTGCCGCGCGCCGACGAGCTGATGCGGGCCCTGGAGCACCGCGCCGACGTGTTGCAGATGCTGCGTTCGTCGCTGACGGAGCGCTCGGTCTTCCTCTGGATCGGGGACGAGAACCCGCAGCCGACCCTGCGCTCGGCGAGCGTGGTCGGCGCCAACTACGGCCTCGGCCACCGCAATCTCGGCGCGGTCGGCGTGGTCGGCCCGCGGCGGATGGACTACGCGACCGCGATCGCCTCGGTCCGCGTCGCCGCCCGTGAGCTCTCCCGGTACTTCGAGACCGTCTACGACGAATAGTTCACCTTCCCACCCAACAGGGTCAAACTCTTATGCCAAGCGATTACTACGAAGTCCTCGGCGTCTCCCGCGACGCCTCCGAGACCGAAATCAAGAAAGCGTTCCGCGGCCTTGCCCGCGAACTTCACCCCGACGTCACCGGCCACGACCCGGAGGCCGAAGCCCGCTTCAAGGAGGCGGCCGAGGCCTACGAGGTCCTCTCCGACACCGAGCGGCGCCGCACCTACGACCAGTACGGGGCCGAGGGCCTGCGCAACGGCGGCTTCGACCCCGGCGCAGGCTTCGGCTCGATCGACGACATCTTCCAGTCCCTCTTCGGCCAGGCCTTCGGCGGCGGGTTCGGAGGGGCGGGCGGCCCGGCGCCCGGCGGCGACATCCTGGTGGAGACCGAGCTGACCCTCGACGAGGTCGCGACCGGGGTCGAGCGCGAGCTCTCCTACGACGCCGTGGTCGTCTGCTCCCACTGCCACGGCAACGGCGCCGAGCCCGGCACGCCGATCGAGACCTGCGACCGCTGCGGCGGCCAGGGCCAGCTGCGTCAGGTGACGCGGACGCCGTTCGGCCAGATGGTCCGCGCCGTCCCCTGCGACGTCTGCCACGGCTCCGGCAAAGTCCCGGACACCCCGTGCGAGGTCTGCGACGGCACCGGCCGCGACCGTGGCAAGGTGACGAAAACGGTCGAGATCCCGGCCGGGATCGAGGACGGGCAGAGGCTGCGGGTGACCGGCCTCGGCCACGCGGGCGAGCCCGGCGCGCCGGCGGGCGATCTCTACGTACAGGTCGGGGTCGCCGCCGACGGCCGCTTCGAGCGCAAAGGCACCGACCTGATCAGCGCCGTCCGCATCCCCGCCACCGAGGCGATGCTGGGGACGACCGTGACTGTGCCGACGCTCGAGGGCGAGCGGGAGATCGAGCTCGAGGCCGGCGTCCAGCCCGGCCACGAGGAGACCCTGCGGGGCGCCGGGCTGCCCCGGCTCGGCGGGCGCAAGCGCGGCGACCAGCGGATCGTCGTCGAAGTCGTCGTCCCGACCAACCTCTCCGACGAGCAGCGCGAGTTCGCCGAGCGACTCGACGCCACGCTGGAGCCCGACAACCTCGCGCCACAGCACGGCGACGGCCTCTTCGGGCGCTTCCGCAAAGCGTTCCGGTAGCGGCGGAGGGCCGCCCAGCGATGATCCGCCTCGCCGTGCGGTGCAGTCCCGACCAGGCCGACCTGGTCCTCGCCGAGCTGACGGTGCTGGCGCCGAACGGGGTCGAGGAGGAGCGCGGTCCCGGCTACGTCGAGTACGCGATCTACGGTGGCGAGGGGGAGCTGCCGGAGCTGGGGTCGATCGACGCGGTGGTGGGCGGGCGGCCGATCGAGGTCTCCTCGACCGAGATCCCCGACGACTGGGCCGACCGCTGGCGCGACTTCCACAAACCGCTCCTGGTCGGTGGGCGGCTGTGGCTGCGACCGAGCTGGGAGCCGGCGCGGGAGGGGGCGATCGACCTGATCGTCGACCCCGGCCAGGCCTTCGGCACCGGCGCCCATCCCACCACCCGCCTCTGTCTCGAATACCTGCTGGAGCTGGCCGACGGCGGCGAGGCCGAAGGCCCGCTGACCGACCTCGGCACCGGCTCCGGTGTGCTGGCGATCGCCGCGGCGAAGCTGGGGTGGGGGCCGGTGACGGGTTATGACCACGAGGCGGCGGCGATCGACGCGGCGGCCGCCAACGCGACCGTCAACGGCGTCGCGGTCGACCTCCACCGCCAGAACCTGCGCGAATCGCTGCCGGAGCTCGCACCGATCTGCGTCGCGAACATGACGTCGCCGATCCTGAAGGCGGTCGCGGGGCATCTCGGCGCCGCCGGGCCCGAGGTGATGGTCCTCTCCGGGATCCTCCCGAACGAGCTCGACGAGGTCGCCGCCGCCTTCGCGCCCGCGGGCCTGGCCGAGCAAGATCGGCGCCAGATGGGCGACTGGGCCGCGCTTCTGCTCCGCCGGCCCCGATAATGTCCCCGCCGATGCTGCCCTTCGCCGCATATCTGGACGCGGGCTACAAGATCGCCCTCTTCCTCCACATCATCGCCGTGGTGGTCGCGCTGGGACCGACCTTCGGCTACGGGGTCTTCTTCTCCGTCCTGCCGAAATACCCGCGCGCCGCGCCCGCGCTGATCGAAGGCATGCGCAAGGTCGACCGCTACCTGGTCAATCCCGGCATGATCATCCTGCTGATCGCCGGGATCGTCCTCCTCGCCGACAGCAGCATCGGCGGCAGCAACATCTGGGACGGCAGCGACTTCTTCGTCGTCTGGGGCTTCATCGCGATCATCGGCCTGTTCGGCGTCCAGCACGGCTTCTTCGGACCGCGGATGGCGCAGCTGCAGGAATTTGCCGACCGCGACCTGAAGGCCGGCGACAGCTTCAGCGCCGAGTTCGAACAGAGCAGCAAACTGATCGCTCAGGTCGGCGCCGCCACCGGCATCCTGATCGTGCTGACCGTGTTCTTCATGGTCTACAAGCCGTTCATGTGAGCGACGCCGCGCTGCCGGTCGCGATGTTCGACTCCGGCGTCGGCGGCCTCACCGTCCTGCACGAGTGCCTGGTCGCCCTGCCGCAGGAGGACTACATCTACCTCGGCGACACCGCCTGGTTCCCCTACGGGTCGCGCGATCCCGAGGAGCTCCGCGCCCGCATCCGCCTGATCACCGAGAAGCTGCTCGAGCGCGGGGTGAAGCTGGTCGTGATCGCCTGCAACACGGCGACGGCGGTCGGCGAGGACCTGGTCCGCGAGATCGCCGCCGAGCACGGGGTGGAGGTGGTGCCGGTGGTCGCCCCGCAGGCGGAGATCGCCGCGGCGATCACCGACAATGCCCGGGTCGGCGTGCTGGCGACGACCAACACCGTGGAGAGCGGCGCCTACCGGCGGGCATTGGTAGCGCAGGGACGCGGGCTCGACGTGGTCGAGGTGGCGGCGCCGCGCCTCGCGCCGTTCATCCAGGAGGGCTCGCTCTTCGACGAGGAGACGATGGAGATGGCGCGCGGCTACTGCGCCCCGCTGCGCGAGGCCGAAGTCGACACCCTGATCCTCGGTTGCACCCACTACCCGCTGGTGGCGCCGATGCTGCAGCGGATCCTCGGCCGGAACGTGCGGTTGGTCAGCGGCGGCCACGCCGTCGCGGCCGCGATCCAGCGCACCCTCGAGGCCTCCGACCTCGCCCAGGACCGCGACGAGGAGGGCCGCTACGAGTTCTTCTGCACCGGTCCGGTCTCCGCGTTCGGGGAGGTCGCCACCCGCTTCCTCCAGATGCCCCTCGGCGAAGTCCGCCAGGTCGAGTTCACCGTTCCGGCCTAGAACCGACACAGAGAATTTGCTTTCCGCGCGCCACCCGCGCGCATTTCCCTGCCACGGTTGCCGCATGCACGTTTTGGCCGTCGGAAATACCGGATATCCTCTGGATGTGGCCAAGGTCCTCATCTCCATTCCCGACGATCTGCTGAGCCGGATCGACGAATACGCGCAGCGCAACGCGGAGACCCGCAGTGGGTTCCTGAAGCGACTGGCCGAGGGCGAGATCGCCGCCGACGACTCGCGTCGGACGAAGGAATTCGAAGAGCTGCTCGGGCCTCCGCTTCCTCCCGGGACCGATGCCGCCCGGCTGATCCGGGAAGAGCGTGACAATGACTACTGGCGCTGATCGTCTGCTCCTGGACGCGAGCGTGTGGGTCGACAGCAAGGTCCCCGACTCACCCTCCTACGAAGCCTCGCGAATGCTTGTGCTCGATACGGTCCGACCGGTGGGCGCTCTGGCGCTGACCCTGCACGAGGTCGCCAACTCCCTCGGTGTCCGCATGGCAAGGGCCGGTGAGGCTGTCGATATGTGCAGGCTGATCGTCGGGCGATGTGGGCCGGCGATCGTCTCACCCGATCCGATGCTGATGCGATCCGCACTCTCGATCGCCGCCGAGAACGGCATCGCCGCCTACGACGCCTCCTACGTCGCGGCCGCTCACCGGGAGGGTTGGACCCTGGTCAGCCTCGACCTCAAGGACCTCGTCTCCAAGGGCCTCGCGATCACTCCGGACGCGGCCGTCTAACCTTGTTGCCATGAGCGTTCTGGAGCAGGTTCAAGACGACGCGCGGACGGCGCTGAAAGCGCGCGAACGCGAGAAGGCCGCGGCGCTGCGGTTGATCCTTGACGCGCTCCAGCAGGACGCCAAGCTGGGCAAAGGCGACGAGATCGCGGTGCTGCAGCGCGAACGGAAGAAACGAGTGGAGGCCGCCGAGGCCTACGAGGGCGCCGGCCGGGCCGAGCAGGCCGCGGGCGAGCGCTTCGAGGCGGACCTGATCGAGGGCTACCTGCCCGCGCAGCTCTCCGACGAGGAGCTGGACGGCCTGGTGGCCGAGGCGATCGAGGAGACCGGCGCGACCGAACGCAAGCAGATGGGCCAGGTGATGTCGGCGGTGATGCCGAAGATCGCCGGCCGCGCCGACGGCAAGCGGGTCAGCGCCGCGGTGGGCAAGAGGCTGAGCTAGCTTGGCCCGTCGCCAACTGACCCTCGACAACGACGTCGCGGCCGAGCTCGCGGGCTCCGACGATTCGGTGTTGCGTGGGCTGCGGGACCGGCTGCCGGTGGAGATCCATCTCCGCGGCAACGTCCTGACCTTGGACGGGGATCCGGGCGACCTGCAGGACGCCGCGACAGTCGTCGACGAGATGGTCGAGCTGATCGAGGGCGGCCACGATGTCGCCCCGGGCACGGTCGAAGCGGTGGCCGGTGCGCTCGATGCCGAAGAGAGCCCGGCTGCGATTCTCGACGACGTGGTCTGGCGCCACCGCAACACCAAAGTGGCGCCGAAAACGCTGAACCAGAAACGCTATGTCGACGCGATCCGCAAGACCACGATCACCTTCGGCATCGGCCCGGCCGGCACCGGCAAGACCTTCCT
>JAFDWD010001066.1 GCA_018268695.1 Actinomycetota bacterium | reverse complement strand
TAACGCTGACCGTCTGCCCGTCGCGGAGGAGGTCGAAGACCGGAACCTCGGGGGCGTCGACCAGCCTGATGCCGGCGCGGGCCAGCATCAGCGGGCCGGCGTTCGGGTACTTGCCGTCCGCGGACGGCGAGGCGGTCACCACCGCCGAGACCCCGGAGGCGATCCGCTCCTCGGCCGCGATCCGGTCGACGTTGACGTGGTCGATCACCGCGATATCGCCGGGGTGCAGGCGGTTCACCAGGTGCTTCGTGCGCCCGCCGAGACGCGCCGTGCCCTCGATCGGGACGGGATTGGACCGGATTCCGCCGCGACGTCCGAGCAGTCCGGGCAAACGACGACGACTGGTGGTTGCCACGGCCTGAGGTTATGCGACGCGGTTAAGAGGAGCCAAATCGACTCCGAGTACCCGGACGTTCAGCCGACCGAACGCTAGGCGGCGGCGAGGAGCTCTCTCGCGTGCTGCGTCGCCGCCTCGTCGCCGCCTTCGCCGCCGAGCATGCGGCGGATCTCCTCGACCACGCCCTCGCCGACGAGCCGCTCCACGCTCGCGACCGCCTGGTCGGCGTCGGTGTCCTTTTCGAGGCGGAAGTGGACGTCGGCGAGGGAGGCGACCTGGGGCAGGTGGGTGATGCAGAGGACCTGGTGTTTGGTGCCGAGGGCCTTCAGGCGCTCGCCCACCACGCGGGCGGTGTTGCCGCCGATCCCGGCGTCGATCTCGTCGAAGACGAGCGTCGCGGCGCCCGCCGCCGGGCCGAGCCCGCTGAGCGCCAGCATCACCCGCGAGAGCTCGCCGCCGGAGGCGGCATCACGGAGCGGCGCGGGCTCGATGCCCGGGTTGGGGGCGACCCGCAGCTCGACGGTCTCACGCCCCGAGGCCCCGTACTCGTCCGGATGGGGGTCGAGGACCACCTCGAGTCGCGCCCCGTCCATCGCCAGGCTCGCCAGCTCCGTCGCGACCCGCTCCTGCAGCGGCCCGGCAGCCTTCTCGCGCCCCGCGCTCAGTTTCTTGCCGAGCTTGGCCCGCCGCGCCTCGGCCTCGGCCAGCGCGGCGGTCGCCTCTTCGCCGCGCGCCTCGGCGCCCTCCAGTCGAGCGATCTCGGAACGACAGCGCTCGGCGTGGGCGAGCACCGATTCGACGCTGCCGCCGTGCTTGCGTTCGAGCCGGTCCAGCGCGTCGAGCCTTTCCTCGACCGCGATCAGGCCGCCCGGGTCAGCGGCGATGCCCTCGGCGTAGTCGCGCAGCTCCGCCGCCACGTCGCCGACCTCGACGTTCAGCGCCGCCACCCGCTCGGCGATCTGGTCGAGCGTCGGGTCCACCCCGCCCGCCGCGCCTAGCTTCGCTTCCGCCTCGGCCAGCGTCGCCGCCGCGCCGCCGCCTTCGAGGTCGGCGCCGGCCAGCCCCGCGTGGGCCCCCGCCGCCGCCGCGTGGAGGCTCTCGGCGTGACGCAGCCGCTCGCGATCGGCGGCCAGCGCGTCGCGCTCCTCGGGGTCCGGTTCGACTTCCTCGATCTCGGAGAGCTCGTAGCGGTAGAGGTCGAGGTCGCGCTCCCGCGAGCCTTCGCGCTCGCGCAGGTCCGCCAGCTCGGCGGAAAGGCGGCCGACTTCCCGGTGCGCCTCGCGATATTCCTCGCGCAGGGCCAGGTGCTTCGCCCCGGCAAAGCCGTCCAACACCTCCATCTGCGCCGAGGAGATCGTCAGCTTGCGGTGCTCGTGCTGGCCGAAGAAGGCGAGGAGCCGACCGCCCAGCGCCTTCAGGTCGGCCGCCGTCGCCGAGCGCCCGGCGACGAAGGCGCTGGTGCGGCCGCCCGCCGAGACCCGGCGTCCCAGCACCACCTCCTCGGAGCCCGCGGGCAGTCGCTCGGCGAGCTCCGCCAACTCGGGATCGTCGAGTAGCCCGGCCGGCAGGTCGAAGACTCCCTCGACCCAGGCCTCCTCGGCGCCCGGCCGCACGATCCCCGATTTCGCCTTGCCGCCCATCAGCAGGTCGAGCGAGTGGGCGAGCACGGTCTTGCCGGCCCCGGTCTCCCCCGTGATCGCGTTCAGTCCCTCGCCGAGCCGCAGTTCGGCCCGGTCGATCAGCAGCAGGTTCTCGATCCTCAGCTCACGCAGCACACATCCGGTTTAGCACCGGCGGCGGCGGATCAGGCGGGGTCAGGAGCGCTATTTGCGGGTTGCGAGGCCTGACCCTCGCCGACCTGCACGAAGGAAGAGGACCTGGTGAGGGCGAGACCGGCGATCGCGCCGAGGATCGCGACGATCGCCCCGATCAGGAGAATCGAGTTGAAGGCGCCGACGAAGGCGACGTCGGCGGCGTGGACCGCTTTGGCGTGGATCGCGGGCGGCAGGTCCAGTGCGGCGACCCCGCGCGAGCCGCTCGAGGCGACGATTTCACCAAGGCCGTGCGGAGCGCGTGGCAGCAGTTCGCCGAGCTTCGAGTCGATCTGGGACTGGAAGACGGCGCCGAGGGCGGCGACGCCGGTGGCGATCCCGACCTGCCGGAAGGTCGAGTTGATCCCCGACCCCATCCCCGACATCTCCGGCGGGACCACCGCGATCGCCGATTGGCCGATCGCCGGGTTGACGATCCCGACCCCGAGGCCGCTGACGATGAAGCCGGCGAGGAGCGTCGTCCAGGTCGACGAGGGGGTGACGCCGTGCATCAGCAGCAATCCGACCCCGACCAGCGCCATGCCGGCGCCGAAGAGGACCCGGATCGCGACGCGGTTGAGCAGTTGGCCGGCGAAGATCGAGGCGACGAAGGCGAGGATCGTCTGCGGCAGGAAGCGCACGCCCGCTTCGAGCGGCGAGTAGTCGAGCACCCCCTGCAGGTAGATCGTCAGATAGAGAAAGAGCGCGAACATGCTCGCCGAGAGCGTGAAGGCGACCGCCGAGACCCCGTTGAAGGCCGGGTTGCGGAAGAGCGAGAGCTCGAGCATCGGGTGACGACTTCGCTTCTCGATCGCGACGAAGGCGAGGAGCAGAAGGACAGCGGTGCCTAGACAGGCGACGATCGGCGGGCTGCCCCAGCCTTCGGGGTTACCGCGGATCAGCCCGAAGATGAGCAGGAAGAGCGCCGCCGAGAAGAGGACCAGGCCGGGGATGTCGAGCGGCTCCGGTTCCTTGCCGAAGACGTTGCGGACTTTCCGCTCGGTCAGGAACATCGCGACGATCCCGATCGGGACGTTGACGAAGAAGATCCACTCCCAGCCGAAGCTCTGCGTGATCAAGCCGCCGATCAGCGGCCCCACCGCGACCGCGCCACCGACCGTCGCGCCCCAGACGCCGAAGGCCGTCGCCCGCTCTTTGCCCTGAAACTCCTGGCCGATCAGGGCCAAGGCGGTCGCGAACATGCCCGCGCCCCCGATCCCCTGCAGGCCACGGCAGAGGTTGAGCAGGGTCGGATCGCCGCTGATCCCGCACAGGAACGAGGCGAAGGTGAAGATGCCGAAGCCGATCGTGAAGACGCGCCGCCGCCCCAGCCGGTCGCCGAGACTGCCCGCGGTGAGCAGGAAGGAGGCGAGCATCAGCGAGTAGGCGTCGACGACCCACTGGAGTGACGAAAGGCTGGCGTGGAGGGAGCGCTGGATGTCCGGCAGCGCGACGTTGACGATCGTCACGTCGAGCAGAAGCATGAAAGTCGCCACGGAGACGAGCGTGAGAGTCCACCATTTGCGCTCCATCTACTAGACCGCCAGGTGCCCGAACTTGTCGCGAATACGCCCGTAGAAGCTGGTCCCGGCCAATTGGCCGAGGCAGCCGGCGGATTCGACGAAGCTGATCTCGAGCTCGTCGCCCGACGCGAGGTCGCCGAACTCGGTGCCGTCGAGGCCGATCTCGACCGGCTCGCGGTCGGGCGCGTTGCCGACCGTGAGGACGTCGTGCGGGGCGACGACGAGCGCCCGGGCGGTGAGCGAGTGCGGGGCGATGTAGCTGACCACGTAGCCCTTCACGCCCCAGGCGAGGATCGGGCCCTGGTTGGCGAGGTTGTAGCCGGTCGAGCCGACCGGGGTCGCGGCGACGAGGCCATCGCAGCGCACGTGGCCGACCTCGTCGGCGGCGATCCGGTAGCTCAGCTCGGCGACACGGTCGTACGGGCGGCGCTGCAGGGTCACGTCGTTGAAGCCGATGGCGCTGCGGCCGCCGGCCTCGACCCGGATCGCCGGCAGCTCGATCGTCTCCACCTCGCCGTCGAAGGCCCGGACGATCCCTTCCTTGGCATGCGGGCGCTCGACCGCGGCGAGGAACCCGACCGTGCCGAAATTGACACCGAACACCGGCACCTGCGTGCCGGCGAACCGACGAAGCGCATGCAGGATCGTGCCGTCGCCGCCGAGGACCAGGCACAGGTCCGGGGTCTCGCCGTCCTTCTCCAGCTCGACCCCGGCAGCTTCGGCCCCGTGCTTGTCGAGCTCCGCCTGGTCGGCGACCAGGCGCCAGCCCGCGTCCTTGGCGGCGGCCGCGGCGATCGGCACCGCCTCCGTCGCGGCAGGCGGATGCGAGTGGGTGATCAGGGCGGCGGTCTTCACTCCTCGACCCCTTCCGCGTCGGCGATCGCGATCGCGCCCTCGAGGTCCTCCACCACCGGGCCGTCCCCGCCGCACCAGACAAAGGTCTCGCGGTTGCCTTTCGGTCCGGGCAGCCCGGAGGAGGCGATCCCGCGGACCGGCAGGCCGAGCTCCGCCGCCGCGCGAGCCACCTTAAGGACAGCCTCCTGGCGGTCGGCGGGGTCGCGGACGACGCCGCGGCCGACCCGCCCCTTCTCGAGCTCGAACTGCGGCTTCACCATCGCCAGCATCTCGCCGCCGGGCACCAGGCAGGTGGCGACCGCGGGCAGGACCTTGGCGAGGCCGATGAAGGAGACGTCGATCGTCGCCAGGGAGGCGAGGAACGGCAGGTCGGCGGGGCCGAGGGCGCGGGCATTCAGGCGCTCGATCACGGTCACGCGAGAGTCCTTGCGCAGGCGGGCGTCGATCTGCCCGTAGGCGACGTCGACCGCGGCGACCCGCGCCGCGCCCCGTTGCAGCATGCAGTCGGTGAAGCCGCCGGTGGAGGCGCCGACGTCAAGGCAATCGCGCCCGGCGACGTCGATCCCGAGGGCGTCCAGGGCGTTCTCCAGCTTGATTCCGCCGCGTGAGACGAAGCGCGGCCGCGCCTCGAGCACGAATTCCGCCTCCGGCTCGACCAGTTGACTCGGTCGCAGTGCGACCGGTCCGTCGGTTCCCACCCGGACTTCACCGGCCCGGACCGCCCCCGCCGCCGCCGAGCGCGACGGAAAGAGCCCCCGCTCGGCAAGAACGGCATCTATCCGAGCCTTCTTCATCGACGGAAAGCTACAGCGACCCCGAAACGTCTCCCCGGATCTTCCGCGTACCTGTTTACGGCCTTTTAACGCCCTGCGCTTGCCGCCCCTCGCATCCTGGTATACAAGGAAGGCCTCCTAATCATCCGTCCAAAATCAATTTTGGCTCAAGAGCAGGAGAAATCGCCAAAAACCGGGCCTCTGTGACCCCACTCACAGACATTCAGCACATACGTTCGTACGCTGTTCAAGGATTCAGTCGGAGCAACCGATAGGAAACAAAACAGAAAACTTCTTGGTCGAGTCCCGCGTCGTAAATATTGCCCCGGATGCTTCCCACATCTGGCGCACACGACACAACTGGGCTCACCTACCTCCCACGGATCCACATATATAGAGATACATATCTCTCCTCCCTGTAGTAACCCCAGAAGCGCCCCTCCTCCCCGGAGGGGCGTTTTCTGTTGTGGAGGCTTTGCCGGAGCAGCCTCGCTCAGTGGCCTGCGGCGGCCGACTGGATGCCGGATTCGAGTTCGCCCGTCGCGTCGAAGGCTTCGTCGGCCGGCGGTAGTTCGATCTTCGGAACCCGACCGAATTCGACGAAGTTGATGTCCATGGCGATGGTGGTCGTTCGTTCGCCTTCGTTCAGCGAGCCGGCGACGACGATTCGCAGACGGCGGACGCGGCCTTGGGAGTCGATCCAGACGTCCGCGCGCGGGGCCGAGAAGTGAGACTTGACCCCGAAGACTTCTTCGGTGGCGGGGAAGGTGCCGCGGTAGTGCGTGGTCGGGACGCCGTCGATCTGTTCCTTGCCGACGACTTCCGCGTCCTGCACGTTTTCGAGGACTTTCAGACCTTCCTGGGGGTTGCCCGGGGTCGGGGTCGCACCGCCCTGTAGCTTGGCGGCGCCGGAGAAGTCGAGCTTGACCCACTTCTTGCCGTCCGCGATCGGCTCGAAGGCGTCCGAGTTCGAGTAGGAGGTGGTGCCGTCGACGATCGATTCGACTTCCAGTTCCTTGCCGTTCGAGAGGCCCTTGACCTTCAGGGTCCCCCTGGCCCGTTCGTTGTCTTCGAACTCCATCGTCCCGGACTCGAGAATCCCTTCGGGCGAGTTCGACACGGTCACCTTCGCCACGAGGGTCGCGCGCCCGCCGGGCTCCCGCTGGGTGACCTCGGCGGCTTTGGCGATCGCGTTCAGCGGACTGCTCCCGCCGCCGCCACCCTGGGCGACGATGACGACGACGATCGCGACGACGACCACCGCGATACCCACTCCGATCCACCGCTTCCCGCCCGTCATACCTGCAGGATAGGGTCCGCGGGTGAGGGTCGTCGTCATCGGAGGAACGAGGTTCGTCGGCCCGGCCGCCGTCGATCGCCTGGTCAGCGCCGGACACGAGGTCGCGGTCGCGCATTCGGGCGCGCACGAGCACCCCGGCCTCGACGCCGTCGAGCACCTCCACGGCGACCGCGACGCGCTCCTCTCGCCCGCCGGCCCGGTCGACTCCTGGCGGCCCGATGCCATTGTCGACACCTTTCCTGGCGGCGCCTCGGCGAGGAAGGGTGAGCAGCTCGCCGGCTGCGCGGCCCGGACGGGCGCTCACGTCGTCGCGATCAGCTCGGTCGACGTCTACCAGCACGGGGTCGACTCCGGGATGGGCGACGGCAGCGGCTCCCTGGCGATGACCGTCGACCCGATCCCCCTCCGCGAGGACGCCCGCCGTCGCGTCGACTCCTATCCCGGCGCCTCCCCCGGACACGACAACGTGGCCATGGAGGACGCGCTCGCGCGCGCCGCCTGCCCGGCCACGCTATTGCGCCCCGGCGCCATCTACGGCCCCCACCCCACCCCCCGCGAGTGGACGCTGGTGCGCAAGGTCGCCCTCGGCGAGCGCGACCTACCGCTGCCCGACGGCGGCGTCCAGCTGTTCCACCGCGTCGCCATCGACCGGGTGTCACGCGCCATCGCCGCGGCCGCCGCGCGCCCGACCGACGGACCCTGGGCCTGCAACGTTGTCGACCCCTACGACCGGGATTACTCCGGCCTGGCCCGTCGGATCGGCGAGATCCTCGGCTGGGATTGGAAGCCGCGCCGGGTGCCGTTTTCAGAGGACGTCCATCCGTGGCAGACGAGCCACCCGATCCTCGCCTCCGATCGCCGTCTACGGGAGGACCTCGGCGTCGCCCCCGACCAGCCGGACCCCGACGATGCCCTGCGGGAGACGGTCGAGTGGCTCTGGGAGCACCGCACGGAGATCCTCGCCGGCGAAGAGCACTGATCGGGCGTCACCCCTCCTTGCTAGACAAGGCCGGATGCGCACCGCCGCGGACATCGAGAAGGCGCTGGCGGAGGTCGGGACCGCCGAGCGGGCCGAGGGGAGCAAGCGCTACCTGAAGAGCAGCATGCGGCATCTCGGGGCGAGCGTGCCGCAGCTGCGCGCGGAGGCGAAAGCCGTGGCGGAGGAAATCGGGTCGCGGCGGGAGCTGCGAGCGCTGGCCGAGGAGCTGTGGAGCGTGCCGGTCTTCGAGCGGCGGGCCTGCGCCGCCTACCTGCTCGACTACCGGGTCGACCTGCTGGGGCCGAGTGACCTGTCGATGATCAAACGGTTCGTCGGGAATTCGGAGACCTGGGCGCTGGTCGATCCGCTCTCCGCGGACGTACTCGGCCACCTGGTCCTTGCACACCCCGCTGTCACCGGGCGGCTCAATCCGTGGACCCGGGACCCTGACTTCTGGGTCCGCCGCGCCGCACTCCTCTCCCAGCTCCGGCCGCTGAAGGCGGGCGCCGACCTCGAGCCGTTCGGCGGCTGGGCCGACGCGATGCTGGACGAGCGCGAGTTCTTCATCCGCAAGGCGATCGGCTGGGTGCTGCGGGAGGTCGCAAAAAAGCGCCCCGCCGAGGTCTACGAGTGGCTGCTGCCGCGCGCGGCCCGCGCCTCCGGGGTGACCATCCGTGAGGGGGTCAAGTACCTGGATCCCGACCAGCGCGAGGCGATCCTGGCGCGGGGCCGCCGCGGCAGCTCCAGGCGCGCGATCTCGTAGCCGAGCAGCTGTTGGAAGTACCGGTGCCCCGGGCCGAGCAGGTAGGCGTCGTCGCTGTTGACGAGGAGGACCCGACACTGTCCGCAGAGGCGTTCGACGATCGCGGTGTGGATGAGCCAACGGGCATCTCCGACCTTCGAGGCGAGCCCGTGCAGGAGCGCGACCTCCCCATCAACCGAGAGGATCGCTTCGGCCACCGGCGGCGCGTCGGCGTCGGGAACCCGCACCTGCCACAGCTCGACCGGGCCCGGCGTGATGAAGGCACGCCGCGTGTCGTCTGGCCCGGGCCGCCAGATCTCGAGTTCGGTGCCGGCGACGGTGAGCCCCGCCCGCCGGGCGTGGCCGACATTGGTTCGAACCGCCTGGCGATGGCGGCCGCGGAGGTAGGCGCCGAAGTCGGCGGGCAGCCGCAGCACACCCTGCGTGCCGCGATAACGGAAGCGGCCGTCTTCCCGGATCGCCAGGTGCTCGGCGATCATGCGGCCGGCGGGCGCCTCGCTCAGCCGCACCGGTACGACCGGCAAGCTGCGCTCGTAGCGCGTGAGCGCCAAGGACCCGGCTCTGAATCGCCCCCAGGCGGCCACCGGGCCGCCGCCCTCGATCTCGCGACAGGCCGCCGCCGCCTCACAGGCGCGCAGAAAGCGCTCGCTTCCGTATCCGGTCTCTTGCATGAGGAGTGAAGTGGTCTGGGACTTTCGATCGGTTGCCGGCGGCCGGATGCGGCGCCCGATCTGTGCGGGAACTTAACTCTGAGGGATCGCTCGGCACAAGGGGTGAAAGACCGGTTATCGAAAGTTCCTACTTTCGTAGGAGATGGCCCGCGGCACCGGATTTGCGAAGCTCCGCGGGTGGATTGCGTCTGCGGCTGCGGCCGAAACATCCCCAAGGATTCCGCCGACCGGAACTACATGGCCGCCAGCGTGGCGATCGAGCTGCTGATCTGGGACAAGAACCGGGCTCTACCCGGCCCCGGGCCGGATGGGCGCGAAGGGCTGATCGCCCGCGGGGTCGAGTGCTACGAGCAGCTTCTGTACGTGCTGCACGGCGAAGGAGCAGGCGACCCCGACCCCGAGTCGGCGGCATGGCTCGGCGAATCGCAGGCGATGCGCGCCGATCGCTCCGACATGACCAAGGGGCGGTTCTGGGGCAACAAGGCGCCCAATGTGAGCAAAGAGGACATGGAGCGGATCGACCGTCGCCACCCGGAGCGGAGCTTCACCGGCGGGGACGACGCGGCGCGGTTCGCGGCCGCGCCTACGCCCTCGGCGCCGAGCCCGTCCGCTTCCGCGACCGCGACGAGCGACGACCTCGTCACGCAGCTCGAGCGCTTACGGACCCTCCACGCCGAGGGCGTCCTCACCGACGAGGAGTTCGCCGCCGCCAAAGCGCGCCTCCTCCTCGGGCGCGACTGAGAACCTGCCTGACGTCAGTCCTCGTCGCCCTCCGCGGCGATCTGCTGCTCCAGTTCCGCCATCACGCCGGGGTCGCGCAGGGTCGTCACGTCCCCGAGCGCCCGTCCCTCGGCGATGTCCCGGAGCAGGCGGCGCATGATCTTGCCCGAGCGGGTCTTCGGCAGGTCGTCGGCCCAGACGATCCTCTTGGGCCGGGCGAATTTGCCGATCCGCTCGGCGACCTCGGCCCGGATCCCCTCCTGCAGCTCATCGGAGGGCTCGGTGCCGCCGCGCAGGGTGACGAAGGCGCAGATCGCCTGCCCGGTGTCGGGGTCGGACTGGCCGATCACCGCCGCCTCGGCGACGTCGGGGTGGGCGACGATCGCCGACTCGACCTCCGCCGTGGAGAGCCGGTGGCCCGAGACGTTGACCACGTCGTCGATCCGCCCGATCACCCAGAAGTAGCCGTCGGAGTCGCGGCGGGCCGCGTCGCCGACCAGGTAGCGCTCCTTGCCGAAGCGGGAGAAGTAGGTCTCGACGAAGCGCTCGTCCTCCTTGTAGAGGGTGCGGAGCATCGAGGGCCAGGGGGCTTCCAGCATCAGCAGGCCCTGGCCTTCGGAGACCGGGGTCCCCTCCCGCTCGTCGACCACCGCGGCCGAGACGCCCGGGAAGGGGGTCGTCGCCGAGCCGGGCTTGGTCGCGGTGATCCCCGGCAGCGGCGTGACCATGATCGCGCCGGTCTCCGTCTGCCACCAGGTGTCGACGATCGGGCAACACCCTCCCCCGATCACCTGGTGGTACCAGAGCCAGGCCTTCGGGTTGATCGGCTCGCCGACCGAGCCGAGCAGGCGCAGGCTCGAGAGGTCGTAGCGCTCCGGGATCTCGGCTCCCCATTTGATGAAGGTGCGGATCGCGGTCGGGGCGGCGTAGAGGATCGTCGCCCCCGTCTCCTGCACCGTCTCCCACCAGGCACCCTTGTGGGGGTAGTCGGGCGCCCCCTCCCACATCACGCTGGTGGCGCCGTTGGCGAGCGGGCCGTAGACGATGTAGGAGTGGCCGGTGATCCAGCCGACGTCGGCGGCGCACCAGTAGACGTCTGACTCCGGCTTCAGGTCGAAGACGTATCGGTGGGTGGTGGTGACCCCGGTCATGTAGCCGCCGGTGGTGTGGAGGATGCCCTTGGGCTTGGCGGTCGAGCCGGAGGTGTAGAGGATGAAGAGAGGGTGCTCTGCCTCCATCGGCTCCGCCGGGCACTCCGCCCCGGCGGCCGCGCAGACCTCGTCGAAGAAGACGTCGCGGCCCTCGCTCATCGGGCACCCGACCCCGGTGGCGCGGACGACGACGATCGTCTGCAGCGAGGCGAGGTCGCCGAGGTGCTCGTCGACCTGCTCCTTGACCGGCGCGGTCTTCCCCTTGCGGCGGGCGCCGTCGACGGTGACCAGGGCCTTGGCCTCGGAGAACTCCATCCGCTCGCGGACCGACTCGGCGCTGAAGCCGCCGAAGACGACGTTGTGGATCGCGCCGATCCGGGCGCAGGCCAGCATCGCCACGGCGACCTCGGGGATCATCGGCAGGTAGATCCCGACCACGTCGCCCTTGCCGACACCGAGGTCCTTGAGGGCGTTGGCGAAGCGTTGGGTGGAGTCGAGGAGCTCTGCGTAGGTGACGTCGCGGGTCTCGCCCTCCTCCCCGCGCCAGTGGTAGGCGACGCGGTCGCCCCGGCCGGCGGCGACGTGGCGGTCGAGGCACTGGGCGGAGGCGTTCAGGCGGCCGTCGGCGAACCAGCGGTAGAAGGGGGGATTCGAGTCGTCGAGGCCTTCGGTCGGCTCGGTGTCCCAGTCGAGGAGCTCCTTGGAGCGGGCGGTCCACCAGGCGACGGGGTCGGCGGCGGCCTCCTCGTAGATCGCCGGGTCCGACCAGATCGCGTGCTCGCGGAACTCCGCGGGGGGCGGGAACTCCTCGATCTCCAGCATGCGGTCGAGCTCGCGCTCGAGCGCCGTGTTCTCACCAGCCGTGTCGCTCACATTCTCTCCTCTGTCCGATCCGACCCTGCGCCCTGCGCTTTTTCTACCCCATGTGAGGTAGAAGAGGCGCGCCGCCTAGAGCGCCAACGACAACGGCTCCTCGAGCAGCCCCCGGATCGTCGCCAGGAACTCGGCGGCCGGGGCGCCGTAGAGGATGCGGTGATCGCAGGCGAGGGTGACGCCGAGGAGGTGGGCGGTGGTGATCTGCCCGCCCCGGACAACCGGCTTCTCGGCGATCGCACCGACCGCGAGGATCGCCGCCTGAGGGGCGTTGATCACCGCCGAGAAGTTCGACACCCCGTACATCCCGAGATTGGAGACGGTGAAGGTGCCCCCGGAGAGCTCGGGCGGGGTGACCGACCCGTCGCGGACCTTCGCGGCGAGGGCGCGGGTGTCGGTCGCGATCTCCCGCAGACCCTTGCGGTCGGCGTCGAAGACGGTCGGGACCACCAGGGCGTCCTGGGCCGCCACGGCGACCCCGACGTTCACCCGGGAGTAGAGCTCGAAGCGCCCGTCCTTGTAGGAGCCGTTGGCGAGCGGGTGCCGGCGCAGGGCCAGGGCACAGGCCTTGACCACCATGTCGTTGAAGGAGGGGACGACCTCACCCTCAGACGTCAGGGCCTTCAGCCGCCCGCGAGCCTCCACCGCCGCCGACATGTCGATCTCGGCCTGCAGGTAGAAGTGGGGAGCGATGGCCTTCGACTCGGCCATCCGGCGCGAGACCACCTGCTGGAGACGGGTGAGCTCCTGGTAGGTGGTGGTGCCCTTGGCGGTCTCCTGCTGCGGTGCCGGTGCGGCGGGAGCCTCCGCCGGTTCGGCCGCGACGGGGACCCCGGCGCCCTCCACGTCTGCCTTGACGATCCGCCCGCCGGGCCCCGAGCCCGTCAGCGAGGACAGGTCGACGCCCTTCTCCTCGGCGACCCGCCGTGCCAACGGGGAGGCCTTCACGCGCTCTCCCTGCGTCTCCGGTGCGGAGGAAGGGGTCGGCGGCGCTGCCTGGACGGGCTCTTCGCGGACCTCTTCGGCGGTCTCCTCGACCACCCGGGTCGGTTCCTCGCCCGGGTCCCCGACCACCGCGATCGGGGCCCCGATCGGCAGCGAATCACCCTCCTGGGCCAGGATCTCGGTCAGGGTCCCGGCGACGTCTGACTCGTAGGCCATGTTGGCCTTGTCGGTCTCGATCTCGACCAGCTCCTCGCCGACCGCGACCTCGTCTCCTACCTGCTTCATCCACCTGAGGATCACGCCCTCCTCCATCGAGTCGGAGAGGCGCGGCATCACGATCTCGGGCATGGCTCAGGCCGCCAATTCGAGGACCTGGAGCGCGGCTCGCTCGATCCGGTCTTCGGTCGGCATCGCAGCGAGCTCGAGCTCCTTCGCGTAGGGCAGCGGCACCTCCGCCATCCCGATCCGCTCGACCGGCGCGTCGAGATCGTCGAAGCAGGCGTGCTGGATACGGGCGGCGATCTCGGCGGTGACGCCGTAGCTCGGCCAGCCCTCCTCGACGCAAAGGACGCGGTTGGTCTTGGCGACCGACTTGGCGACGGTCTCCACGTCGAGCGGCCGCAGGCTGCGCAGGTCGACGACCTCGAGCGAGACGCCCTTCTCCGCGGCAAGCTTCTCGGCGACTTTCAGCGCGCGCACCGTCGCGAAGGAGTGCGCGACCACGGTCAGGTCGTCGCCCTCCCGCGCCACCGCGGCGCGGCCGATCGGCGTCACCAGGTCCGGGTCCACGTCGACCTCGCCCTTCTCTTTGTAGATCGGCAGGTTCTCGATCACCAGCACCGGGTCATCATCGCGGATCGCGGCCTTCAGGAGGCCCTTGGCGTCGGCCGGGTTGGCGGGGGCGACGACCTTCAGCCCGGGCGTGCCGGCGAACCAGCCGTCGAAGCTCTGCGAGTGCTGCGCGGTCAGCTGGTTGCCGGCGCCGTTCGGCGTGCGGATGACCAGCGGACAGCGGACCTCGCCGCCGAACATCGCGCCGATCTTCGCCGCGTGGTTCACCACCTGGT
>JAFDWD010001065.1 GCA_018268695.1 Actinomycetota bacterium | reverse complement strand
CGATCGCGCTGCTGGTCGACCGCGACACGCCGAACGTGAAGTGCGAGGACATGGGCGAGTCGATGGGCTGCCGCGGGACCGACCACGCACACCTGGTCTTCGACCGGGCGCCGGTCCCGGTGACCGACACGCTCGGCGAGGAGGGCAAGGGTCTGCAGGTCGCCTTCGGCGGGTTCCTCACCCCGAGCCGGATCGCGGTCGCGATGACCTGCGTCGGGCTCGCGCAGCGGGCCCAGGACCTGGCCGCCGAGCACGCGGCGAAGCGCGTCACCTTCGGCAAACCGCTCTCCCAGCGCCAGGCGATCTCCTTCGCCCTGGCCGAGAACGCCGCCGACATCGAAGCCTCGCGCCAGCTCGTCCTCCACGCGGCGCGCCGCTGGGAGGCCGGGCAGCCCGACGCGGCGGTGCTGTCGTCGATGTCGAAGCTGGTCGCCGTCGACATGCTCGGCCGGGTCACCGACAAGGCGCTGCAGGCGCACGGCGGGATCGGCTTCTGGGCCTCCTCGCCGATCGAGCGGGTCTACCGCGACGCACGCGCCCAGCGCTTCGAGGAGGGCACCAACGAGATCCAGAAGACGATCATCGCCCGCGAGGTCTTCGCTCCCGTCCACGCGTCGATCGCCGAGCGGGAGCTGGGCTGATGCCGGACGCGGGTTACGCGGCCGGCAAGGTCGCGCTGATCACCGGCAGCTCGCGCGGCATCGGTCGCACGCTGGCGCTCTCCCTGGCCGAGCAGGGCGGCTCGGTCGTCGTCAATTACAAGGTGAACGAGGATCTCGCCAAGGAGGTCGTCGCCGGGGTCGAGGAGCGCGGCGGGCGCGCGATGGCGGTGCAGGCCGACATGGAGTCCCCGGAGGACATCGACCGCCTCTTCGACGCGGCCAAGGAGGAGTTCGGCAAGCTCGACTTCTTCGTCGACAACGCCGCCGCGTCCAGCTTCAAGAACATCCGCGACCTGAAGCTGCATCACCTCGACCGCTCCTACGCGATGAACATCCGCAGCTTCGTGCTCGGCGCGCAGCGGGCGGTGGACCTGATGGCAGACGGCGGAAGGATCGTCACGCTGTCGAGCTACGGATCGATCCGCGCCTACCCGACCTACGCCAACCTCGGCGCCGCCAAGGCCGCCCTGGAGGCCTACGTCCGTTACATGGCGGTCGAGTTCGCGCCGCTCGGGATCAATGTCAACGCGGTCAACGGCGGCATCATCGAGAGCGACTCGAGCGCCTACTTCTACGACGTCGAGGGGATGCCGGACCTGCACAAGGACGTGCTGCCGAAGATCCCGAAGCAGCGGATGGGGACGGTCAAGGAGGTCGCCGACACGGTCGAGTTCCTGCTCGAACCGCGCTCCGAGTACATCACCGGGCAGTCGCTGGTCGTCGACGGTGGTCTCACCATAGTTTCGCCGCCCTTCTTCGACGACGCGACCGGGCCGTTGAAGCTGCCCGAGCGCGATGCCTGACCCGGGCACCTCCCTCGACCACATCTTCACGCCGACCGAGATCGGCGGCCTGCGACTTCCCCATCGGATCGCGATGGGATCGATGCACCTCTGCCTGGAGGGGCGCGAGGACGCGGGCGCGCGGCTGGCGGCGTTCTACCGCGAGCGAGCACGGGGCGGCGCCGGGCTGATCGTGACCGGGGGCTGGGCGGTGTCGGAGGACGCGGCGGCGGACCCGAGCTACGAGTCCCTGGAGGCGGCACGGCGGGCGCTGGCGCGCGTCGCCGGCGCGACGAAGGGGACCGAGGCGTCGATCGCCCTGCAGCTCTTCCACGCCGGGCGCTACGCGCTGGCCGACTCGCCGGGCGAGGTCGTGGCGCCATCGGCGATCGCGAGCCGCGTCTCCAGGGTCGCGCCGCGGGCGCTCGGCGAGGATGAGGTGTGGGAGGTGGTCGCCGAGTTTGCCGCGGGGGCGGCGCTGGCCAGGGAGCTCGGGTTCGCCGCGGTCGAGGTGATGGGCTCGGAGGGCTACCTGGTCGACCAGTTCCTCTCCCCGGTGACGAACCGGCGCGACGACTCGTGGGGCGGCGACGCCGAGCGGCGGATGCGCTTCGGGGTCGAGGTCGCGACCGCGGTGCGCGAGGCGGTCGGCGACGGGTTCCCGGTGCTGTTCCGGATGACGGGGGCGGAGCTGATGCCCGAGTCGCGGCCGTGGGAGGAGGTCGAGGCCTTCGCCGCGGCCCTGGTCGGCGCGGGGGTGGATGCGCTGAACATCGGGGTCGGCTGGCACGAATCGCCGGTCCCGACGGTTCAAGGAGCGGTTCCGACGGGAGCGTTCGTGCCTTGGGCCGAAGGGCTGAAAGGGGCGATCACCGGCACCGCCGCCACTTCGGCAGCTATGGCGGCGGTGCCGGTGATCGCGGGGAACAGGGTCAATCGGTTGCGGGACGCGGAGGAGATCCTTGCGGCGGGGGCCGTCGACCTGGTCTCGATGTCACGCCCGTTCCTGGCGGATCCCCGGCTCATCGAACGGGGTCGAAAAGGGCGCGAGGTGAACGTCTGCATCAGTTGCGACCAGGCTTGCATCGACCGCTCGATCGTCGGCGAGCACGTGTCCTGCCTGGTCAATCCACGGTCCGGATACGAGGTCGACTTCCCCGTCGCCGCGCGGACGAAGGAGCGGTTCGCGGTGATCGGCGGCGGGCCCGCGGGGCTGGAGGCGGCGCGGGCGCTCGCATCGCTCGGCGGCGAGGTAAGGCTCTACGAGGCGCGCGAGGAGCTCGGCGGCCAGTTCCGCTGGGCGCGCCAGGTCCGCGGCAAGGAGGATTACGGCGCAACGATCGGGGTCGTCGAGTCCGGGCTGCGGCGGCTCGGGGTGCACGTCCACCTCGGCCACCCGGTCGGTGGGGAGGACGCGGACCTCTTCGAGGGTTGCGCCGGCGTCGTCCTCGCCACCGGCGTCCACCCACGAGGCGTCGAGATCCCCGGCGCCTCCCTCCCCCACGTCGTCGACTACGCCGACGCGTTCGAGTCGGGCCTCGGCGAGGCGGGGAGCGTCGCGATCGTCGGCGCCGGCGGCATCGGCGTCGACCTCGCCCACCTCCTCACCCACGAGCGCGACGACTTCATGGCCCGCTACGGCGTCGAGGTCCCTTCCGCTGTTCCTTATGGACCTCACAGGTCCATAAGGAACAGCGGAAGCGGGGGGGCGCCGGCGGTGACGGTGATGCGACGCTCGGGGCGGATCGGCGCCGGGATCGGGCGGACGACGAAATGGGTGTGGCTCGACGCGCTGAAGCACGCCGGGGTCCGGACGCTCACCGGGCTCTCGTATCGGCGGATCACGCCGGAGGGGATCGAGATCGAGCTCGAGGACGGAGGCGTGGAGACGATCGCCGCCGACCGGGTGGTGATCGCCGCCGGGCAGGAGCGACGAGACGAGCTGCGGCCGCTGCTGGAGCGGCTCGGGGTGCCGCATCGGGTCGTCGGCGGGGCGCTCGACCCGAGTGAGCTGAACGCCGTCCGCGCCTTTGGCGACGGGCTGCGGGCCGCCTACGAGCTGGCCGGCTGAGAGCGGCCGGCCGAGACTGCCGGCTTACGTGCTTTCACTGATGCGGAGGTGGCGACCGATCCCGATCATCGCCGCATGCCGACCAGAAACCGTCTCTCCATCGTCGTCGCCCTCTTCGCCGCGCTCGTCGCGCTCGTCGCCCTGCTCGGAGTCGGCAGCGCCGCCGCCGGGCCGAAGATCCCCAAGATCCCGAAGGTGGTGGAACGCCAGGTCCCGGTCAAGGCATCCGGCACCGTGACGTATCGCTGGACCTACGACAACCGGGAAAAGTGCACCCCCGGCTACTCGAAGACGATCGAAGAAGAGCTGCGCTTCAACTTCCCGACGCGCAATACGAAAATGGTGACGATCGGGCCGGCCAAACTGGTGATGCCCGCACTGCGCGGTGGCACCAGCCAGTACGACGTGCGGGTCGGGGGTTGGCAGACGACCAACTACTGCTCGCCGACCCCGAAAGCGAAAGAGCCGCCGGAACCGACGTGCAGGTCCGGCGCCTCGCCACTGGTGCTGGCGATCACCAACACGATCAGGGACGTGCCCTCAGAAGACGAAGAAGAACTGGCACCGCTGAGCCGCGAATCGCAGATCGTGATCGGCCGCACCCAACCGTTCGCGCAGAAGAAGGGCTGCAACGAAGAGCGGCCGAGGATCAACTTCGAATACGAACACGAGTTGGGCTGGCACGCCGACCCGGGGGCCGGGGTCGCGCTCGGCATGGGCGTCGGGACGACGGCTTACGCCAAGCTCACCAAGGGCAAGACGATCCGCCGTCAGATCCAGATCAGCGGCGGCTGCGGATCAGCCTCGGCGCACGCCTCGGCGGTCTCGGGAGCCCCCCACGGCATCACCAAATGCACTCTGGAGGGGGTCGTCTTCGTGACCGTGAAGGGAATCTAGGGGGTTGCTCCGGCCGGGGCGGCCGTCCGAGCGGCGGTTGCCCTGGGCGTCTCATGGAGGTCCTGGCAGGCTGTGACCTCCATGAGACGCCCAGGACGGAGGGAGTGCGGTGTT
>JAFDWD010001064.1 GCA_018268695.1 Actinomycetota bacterium | reverse complement strand
AGCTTTTCCTTGCTGAAGGCGGTGCCGTTCCAGCCTTCGAGGGCGACGATCGTCGGGCCGGTCGAGACGTAGAGCTTGTTCGACTTCCAGGCGAGGCCGAAGACGATCGGCGGGGTGTTCGGCACTTTGGTCGCTTTGCCGTCGGCGACGGTGAAGAGGCCGCCGGGGCCGCCGGACTGCTCGTTCGGGCCGGAGCCGGCGAAGACGGTGGAGCCGGCGAAGGCGAAGGCCGTCGGGGTCGGGACGCCGGTGCCGACCACTTCGACCGGGTTGCCGTTGGTGGCTTTCGGGAGGGGCGGTCCGGCGGCGCCTGAGCCGGCGACGATGGCAAGGGACGCTACCGCTGAGAGCGCCGCGAGCAAGGCGGCGCCGAACCAGCGCGGGTGAGACATGGGGGGCTCCTTCAGTTGTCGGTGGGATTGGTGAGTCGGTCCGACCGCCAAACCTCCCACGCGGGCAATCTCCTGCCAAGGGGGCCTGGGTCCCCTGCCCCCACGACTCCCTAGTCGACGATCTCCAGCAACATCGCCTCGTTGGCGTCGATGTGGGCGGTGACGAGGCGCTCGGCGGCGCGGCCTTGGCGGGCGAGGATGGCGTCGGCGATCTCGCGGTGCTGGGCGACGCTGTCGGGGTGGACGACCGAGGGGCGCTCGATCGCCAGCAGGGTCAGGCAGGGGCGCAGGGCGGCGACCACCGAGTCGTAGAAGGAGGTCAGGCGGGGGCTGTCGAGGAGGGCGACGATCGCCTGGTGGAACCGGAGGTCGGCCTCGATGATCCTGGCGTCGTCCTCTCCCTCCAGCGCGGCGAGGCGCTCGAAGGCGGCCCCGACCGCCTCCAGGTCGGCGGCGCTCGCGCGGTGGGCGGCGCGGGCGGCCGGCGCCTCGATCACCCGGCGCACGGAGTAGATGTCGCGGATCTCGGCGGCGCCGAGGGTCGCCACGAACATGCCGCGGTGGGGCTCGTGGCGGACCAGGCCCTCCTGGCGCAGGCCCTGCAGGGCCTCGCGCAGGGTCGGCCGGGAGATGCCGACCTCGCGGGCCAGGTGGACCTCGCGCAGCTGGGTGCCCGGCGGCAGCTCGCCGGAGACGATGCGCGCCCGCAGCAGCGCGACGACTTCGTCGGCGGTCGAGGAGCGGCGCAGTTGGGACTCGGTGGCCATCGGAGCGAGTCTAGGAAGTTGCCTGGCAATCGGTCAACGAGGGGCGTCGACCCTCTAGGTTGCGTCGGTGCCTTCCCCTTCCCCGGCGCGGGCGGTAGTCGTCGCCTACGTCAGTGCCCTGCTGATGACGGCGATCGACATGCAGATCGTCAACGTCGCCCTGCCGACGCTGTCGCACGATTTCGGCGCGCCCCTCTCGGACGTGCAGTGGACCGTGATCGCCTACGTGCTGACGCTGGCGGTGGTGATCCCGGCCTCGGGCTGGATTGGCGATCGGCTCGGGACCAAGCGGACCTACCTCACCGCGCTCGCCATCTTCACCGTTGCCTCGGCGCTCTGCGGCGCCGCCCAGTCGCTGCCGCAGCTGATCGCGGCGCGCGCCGTGCAGGGCGTCGGCGGCGGCCTCCTGGTGCCGACCGGCACCGCGATGCTCTTCCGCGCCTACGGCCCGGAGCGCCGGGCGCGGGTCGCCCGCATCGTGATCCTGCCGATCCTCCTCGGCCCGGCCTCGGCGCCGATCATCGGCGGCGTGCTCACCGAGACGCTCTCCTGGCGCTGGGTCTTCTTCATCAACCTGCCGGTGGGGATCGCGATGCTCGTCTTCGCCTGGCTCTTCGTCCCCGAGCACCGGCCCTCGCCCGGCGGACGGCTCGACTGGCTGGGCCTCGTGCTCTCGGGCGCGGGACTGAGCGCGCTCCTCTACGCGATCAGCGAGGGGTCGGTGCTCGGCTGGACCTCACCGGAGATCGTCGCCAGCGGCATCGCCGGGATCGTCCTGCTCTGGGCCTTCGCCGTCGACTCGCTCCGCAAGCCGGACCCGATCCTGCGCCTGCGCCTCCTCCGCGACCCCCTCCTGCGCTCGACCAACATCGTCTTCGCGCTCACCACCGGCGTCTTCCTCGGCAGCCTCTACCTCACCCCGATCTTCCTCCAGCAGGTGATGGGCCAGTCGCCGATCGAGTCGGGGACGACGACCTTCCTCGAGGCGGTCGGCGTCGCGGTCGGCTCGCTCACCTTCGCCCGCCTCTACCCCCGCGTCGGTCCCCGCATCATGTGCGGCCTCGGCGCCATCGCGCTGACCGTCTACCTCGCCCTCTTCCTGCTCGTCGACGCCTCGACAGACCTCTGGTTCGTCCGCGGCCTGATGTTCTTCGGCGGCCTCGGCAACTGCGCCGCCTTCCTCGCCATCCAGACCTCGATGTTCACCCACATCTCGAGCGCCGACACCGGCCACGCCGCCGCCATCTACAACGCCCAGCGCCAGTCCTCGATCGCGATCAACATCGCCATCGTCACCACGGTCGTCGCCGGCGCCGGCGGCACCGCGACCGAAGCCTTCCACGACGCCTACCTGGCGGCCACCGTCCTCGCCGCGATCGGCGCGATCCTCGCCTGGACCCTGATCGACACCGGCCTGGCGCGGTCGACGATGACCGGCGAGACGCCCGCGGCCTGACGATCTTCACCCATCTGAACCTGCGTATCGATCCCCTCGTAGGCCACCGAAAGCAAACTCATCCTCCGAAGGGGAAATCTCAATGAGGAAGCGTGTTTCGTCCATTTTTGTCATCGGTGCCGTCTGCGCGGCGCTGGGAGCGACGGTCTTCGCGGTCGGGGCCCAGGCGGCCGTCCGACACGTCGACGCCACCGTCATCTCGAAGGACTCGGCGGCCAAGACCGTCCTGGTCCGCTCCGAGAGCGGCGCCCGTCTGACCTTCACGGTCAACGCCCGGACCAAGTTCGAGCGGATCGCGGGCGGATTCTCCGGCCTGACGAAGGGCCTGGCGGTCGAGATCGTCGCCAACGACGCGAGCGGCACCTGGGTGGCGACCCAGATCCAGGCCCGGTCCTCCTCCGGCGGCCATGGCGGCGGCCACGACGACGGGCCGAACCACACCTGACCCCTCGTGAGCGTCCGAGCTTAGGGGCCATATCTGGCCCCTAAGCTCGGAAGGTGATCCGGTGATCAGCCGTGGATGGTCACCGTCTCGGTGACTATCTTCGGCGTCCCACCGTCGGGGCGGTAGGTGACCCGGACGAGGGTCTTGGCGACGCCGTCGGTCTCCAGCTTGCGCAGGGTCGCGCCGCGGGCGACCAGCGGCAGCTTCACCTTCCCGGCCTTCTTCGCGGCGACCTTGCCGGCGACGACTCCCTTGCCGGCGATGCTTACCGAGCCGGAGTTCTCGACCGTGGCGGTCTGGACCGTGCCCGCCTTGCGGCGCTTCACCTTGCCGAGGGTGAAGGCGTGGCTCGGCAGGAATTTCGCGTTCGCCCGCAGTTCCTTGTCGACGGTGACGGTGCAGGTCGGGCCGATGCCGGCACAGGCGCCGGTCCAGCCGACGAATTCGGCGCGCGGCCCGGGCGTGGCGACGATCGTCATGCCGGTGCCGACGGGGACGGCCGCCGCGCAAGCGTCCGGGCAGTGGAGCTGACCGCCGGTCGAGGCGATCGTGCCGTTGCCTTCGGGGAAGACGCTGAGGGTCTGGACCAAGCTCGGCGACGGGCCCGGGGACGAGGTCGGCGGCGGCGTCAGGTCAGGGCGGCTCAACGTCGCGGCGACGTTGACGCGACGCGCTCCGAAGGTGCTGGTCGCGTGGGCGGTCCCAGGGCCGACGGAATCGCCGACCAGCGGGTAGCCGGAGACGCCGAGGTCGATGTCGTTGAGGTCAGGGGACAGGGCAGACGGCGGGTAGTAGCTGCCGACGCCGGTCATGATCCCGATCACGTCGCCGCCTTGGACCGGGATGGAGACGGGGAAGGTCGAGAGGGTCGCGGCGGGAACGGTCTCGAAGGGCGACTGGGCGGCCAGTTCGTACTGGCCCGGTTCGGCGGCCGGCCGGAAGATCTCCAGCCGGACGGTTCCTTCTTTCAGCCCGCCCTGGCCCGACCAGGATTCAAGGGTCCATTGGCCCGGCGGCACGCTGTAGGAGGTGGTGCCGGGAGCGTTCTGGAGCTGGAAGGAGATGCAGCTGAAGCAGCCGCCGTTGATGCCGGCCGGCGCGACTTCGCCGATCGAGATGGTCTCCGCCTCGGCGGCGGGGGCGACGATCAGGGCCAGGGAGAAGCCGAACATCGCGAGCAGGATGCTGAAGAGGCGCCCGCGGCGGCTCCGCCGGGGGCGGCCGACGGTGCCGTCGGGCTGCAGTTCGTAGGTGTCGTAGGACTTCCTGGACATCTGGACTCCGTTCGGAAGGGGCCCCGCGTCGGAGCCGCTGTTCTGGACCCGGCCACGATCTCGTCCGCCGCCCCACCGATCCATGGGGTAAGGCGCCGACCTCGCGTCGCGCCCGCGCCGGCCGACCTTCGGTTTTCCGCCGGCCCGCCGGCGGATCGCCCCCCTGGTTCCGATCTCGGTCCGCGATCATGATCGGGCGATGCCGGGGCGTGTCCTCATCGTCGACGATCACCAGGGCTTCCGCCGCAGCGCGGCGCGGGCGCTCGGGGCCGAGGGCTGGGACGTGGTCGGCGAGGCGGCCGACGGCGAGGCGGGGCTCCGCGAGGCGGAGCGCTGCGACCCGGACGTCGTCCTCGTCGACGTCGGCCTCCCCGACATCAGCGGGATCGAGGTGACGCGGCGCCTCCACGAGCGCTCCCCCGACCTCGCCCTGGTCGTCATCTCCAGTCACGAGCGCGCCGACTACGGTGAGCTCGCCCTCTCCAGCGGCGCCCGCGGCTTCCTCTCGAAGCTCGATCTGAGCGGCCCGGCACTGGACGCTCTCGTAAAGTCCTGACCGTCATGGGGAGCGGGATCGAGCAGATCGTCGCGGGCGCGATCAGGGGAGCCGCCGACACCGACGACGCCTGCCGCCGTTCGCTGGCGGCGATCGGCACCGCCCTCGGGCTCGAGGCGGTCGCGGTATGGGAGGCGACGGACGGCGCCGGGACGCTGCGTTGCACCGCCCGCTGGGCCGCCGCCGACGGCACCGAGTTCGTCGACCTGGACCGCCCCGGCCTGCTCGCCGACCGCCCCGGCCTGGAGTCCGCCCTGCGCTTCGAGGTGCGCAGCGAGCGCGGGGTCGTGGCGGAGATCGAGGGGTTCTCGGGCGGCGGGCGCGCGGTCGCCGACCCCGATCTCGACGATCGCCTCGCCGTGGTCGGTGGACTGCTGGGACAGCTGATCGAGCGCCGCCGCGCGGAGGAGTCCGGCGACGCGGTCGAGCGCCGCCACCGGGCGACGCTCGAGGCCTCGATCGACTGCGTCATTGCGATGGACAACCGCGGTCACGTGATCGAGTTCAACCCCGCCGCCGAGCGGGTCTTCGGCTACGCGACCGCCGAGGCGGTCGGCCGCGAGATGGCCGAGCTGATCGTCCCCCCCGCCCTGCGCGAACGCCATCGCGAGGGCCTGCGCCGTTATCTCGACACCGGCCGACCGCGGGCGCTCGACCGCCGCATCCAGGTCGAGGCGATGCGGCGCGACGGCTCGACCTTCCCCGCCGAGCTGACGATCACCCGCATCGACGTCCCCGGCGAGCCGGTCTTCACCGGCCACCTCCGCGACATCACCGAGCGGGTGCGGGCCGAAGCCGAGCTACGCGACTCGCGCGCCCGCCTCGTGACCGCCTCCTACGAGGCGCGCCGCAAGATCGAGCGCGACCTCCACGACGGCGCCCAGCAGCAGCTGATCAGCGTCGCGATGACGTTGGAGGCGGCCGGGCGGCGGATCGAGGAGGACCCGACGGTGGCGCGTGAGCTGCTCGGCGAGGCGGCGACCGAACTGCGCGAGGCGATCGCCGAGCTGCGCGAGCTGGCCCGCGGCATCCACCCCGCGGTCCTCACCGAGGGCGGCCTCGATCCGGCCCTGCGCGGCCTCGCCACCCGCTCGCGGATCCCGGCCGAGATCGTCGCCGTCCCCGCCGCCCGCTATCCCGCCGCGGCGGAGGCGGCGGCCTACTTCGTCGTCGCCGAGGGGATGACCAACGCCGCCCGGCACGCCGAGGGTGCGAGCGGGGTCTGGGTGAACGTCGGCGAGGTGGACGGCGGCCTGTTGGTCGAGGTCCGCGACGACGGGCCCGGGGGCGCCGCCCCCGAGGGCGGCGGCCTGCGCGGTCTCGACGACCGGGTCGCCGCGCTCGGCGGCCGGCTCGAGGTCCGCAGCCCGCCCGGCGACGGCACTACCCTGCTCGCGGTGATCCCATGCGCGTAGTGATCGGCGAGGACTCGGTGCTGCTGCGCGAAGGCGCGGTGCGCCTGCTGGAGGACGCCGGGATCGAGGTCGTCGGCCAGGCCGGCGACGCCGAGGACCTGCTGCGCAAGGTGCGTGCCCACAAGCCCGACGTCGCGATCGTCGACATCCGCATGCCTCCCGAAAACACCGACGACGGGCTGCGCGCCGCGGCGACGATGCGCCAGGAGCTGCCGGGGATCGGCGTGCTGATCCTCTCCCAGTACGTCGAGGAGCACTACGCCGTCGACCTGCTCGCCGACGGCAGCGAAGGCGTCGGCTACCTGCTGAAGGACCGCGTCGCCGAGGTCGACCGGTTCGTCGACGCGGTGCGCCGGGTGGGCGAGGGCGGCTCGGTGCTCGACCCGGAGGTGGTCAGCCAGATGCTCGGCCGGCGCCGCCAGGACGGGCCGCTCGACGAGCTGACCGACCGCGAGCGCGAGGTGCTGGCGGCGATGGCCGAAGGACAGACGAACAAGGAGATCGCGGCGCGGATCTTCGTCTCCGAGCGCGCGGTCGAGCGCCACGTCACCGCGATCTTTCAGAAGCTCGGGCTGAGCGACGGCGACGGCGGCCACCGCCGCGTCCTGGCGGTGCTCGCCTACCTACGCGATTAGCGCCGCGGCGGCGGCGCGGAACTCGTCGCAACCGCGCGTCGTCAGCGCCAGATTGCCGGGGACCCGGCGCCAGACGACCGCCGCCGAGGGCGAGGTCTCGACCTGGAGGCCGGACGGAGGCTCGAGGTCATCCAGGCGCGCGAGCGCCGCCGGCGGCAGCTCGGCGACGAGGGCAACGGCCGCCATCGGCTGCGCCGAGGCCCAGGCGACTTCGACGCCCTGGCTGCGCAGCTCGGCGGCGTCGCCGAGGATCACGAAGAGCGGGCCCTCGCCGGCGCGCGGCGCCAGCACGTGGTCGGCGATCCCGGGCAGCGGCAGGTCGCGGTGGCGGGAGTGGAAGCGCCAGCGGTCCTCGAGCCGCATCGCGTGAGAGTCGGCGTAGCCGCGGACGAAGGCCTCGAGGCCGAGGCGGCGCACCGAGGCGCGTCCCCAGCTGTAGTCGGCGGCGGCCATGATGCGGCCGAGCCAGAAGCCGAACGCAGCGCCGGCCAGGCCGGTGAGGACGGCGACGAACGGGTTGAAGAAGGCGACGGGAACACCGGCGATCGCGAAGCCGACGATGCCCCAGAAGGCGCCCCGCGCCAGCACGGTCGGTCGCCACGCGGCGGCCTCGCGGAACGCTTCGACCGCGCCCGCGGCGCTCGCCGGCGGGCGCTCGAAGCGCACCCGGCCGAGGTTCGCCTCGATGTCGGCGAGCTTCTCGGTCTCGTCGAAGAGGTTGCCGCCCTCGAGCTCCTCCTCGGCCTCCTCGCGCAGGCGGCGGGCGAGCTCGGCGGCGAGCCCGCAGAGCCTCTCGGTCTCCGGGCCGAGCGGCAGGTGGCCGGGCAGGACGACGACCAGGTGGCGCTCGTTCAGCTCGAAGGAGAAGCCCGCCGGCACGTCGTGGGCGAGCCAGGCGATCAGCGAAGGCGAGAAGATCTCCCGCACGTAGATCGGGTCCTGGCCGGCCAGGGTCAGGAGGCGATAGCGGCGGTTGAAGGCGGTGCTCTCGAGCTCCGTCTGCTCCCAGCGCTCGGCGGGCAGCTGCGCGGGCGCCGCGTTGCCGAGCCGATCGCGATCGCGGCAGACGAGCGCCGGGGCGAACGCCACGCCCTCGGGCACCGAGGTGATCGCCGCGGTCGACTCGCGCCGCACGCCGCCGTCGTCGAAGACGTGGTGGACGAGCGTCCCGCCGAGGCCGGGCGCCGGCTCCCCGTCGGCGAGCTCGACCACCGAGCCGCGCCGGCCCCGGATCAGGGCCGGCGTCAGCTCGCGGAAGGCGGGCGCCGCGGCGTTCATCAGGCGGGCACCGCGGTTCCCCGGAGGGCCGCCTCGAAGGCGTCGGTCTCGGAATCGTCGACGTTGCTTATCCGGCTGATCAGGATCTCCTCGCCGCCGATCGTCAGCGTCCGGTCGAGGCCGTCGTGCCCGACGCCATCGCTCAACCCGACCGACTCCCGCGGCCAGGACCCACGCTCGCCCTGGCGCAGCACGGCGTGGTAGTTGGTGCCGTCGTCATCGTCGCTGACGCCGACGAAGGCAAACGCGACGACACGGCTCGGAGTCAGAGCCAGGACGAAGCTCCGCGGCACGGTCTTCGAACGGCGCGGCCGCAGCACCTCGAAGAGCGCCGTCCCGGTCACCATCGCGACCATCGAGGGACGCTTCCCCTGGCGGAACCGGCCCGCCGCCAGCACCTTCTCACCCAACTGCTCTTCGGCCTGCGACACCATCGTCTCGACCTCCGAGCTGAACATCTTCGCCATCGTTCCCATCTACCTGCTCCTTTCACATCGGTTTGAGGAGGGCCGATTCGTTGACGGAAGGAGCGTCACGCAGACGGTTCGTCGCGATAAGAGAGGCGCACCGCCAATCGGTGGCGGAAAACCGAAGGGCGAGGGTCCGTCCTCAGCCCCCGGTGATGAACGGAGCTAGAGCAACCCTCGCTTCGCCGCCTCGGCGACGGCGGCGGCGCGGGTCGGCAGGCCCAGCTTGGTGCGGACGTTGGCGACGTGGCGGTGGACGGTGTGGGGGCTGAGGACGAGGCGCTCGGCGATCTCGCGGTCGGAGAGGCCGGCGGCGACCAGGGCGAGCACTTCGGTCTCGCGCCTGGTCAGGTCGCCGGGGTCCGCGCTCGTCGGGTCGGCGGTGCTCGCGGTGTCGTCCCGCTGAGGCGCGCCGGGCTCCGGGGACGGCGGCTGCTCCTCCTCGACCCCGAGGGCGTCGAAGACGGCGGCGAAGTACTGGTCGGAGTCGCCGCGCCAGGGGAAGTGGTCGACGCCGCCGAGGGTGACGAAGGTCGCGTCGGGAAGGCCGGCGGCGAGGGCGCGGCCCTGGGCGAAGGGGATCGCGCGGTCTTCGCGGCGGTGCATGACGACCGCCCCCGGCGGCGCCTCGCCGAGGCGGTCGGCGATGTCGATCGCGTAGACGGCTTCGAGCGAGCGGGCGGCGCGCTCGGCGTCCATGCAGCGGCGCTGGAACTCGACGAACTCCTCGCGTTCGGCGCCGTTGGCGCCGGGGATGAAGATGTCGGCGAGGGCGCGGGAGCCGAGTCCCCAGTGCTCGCGGACCAGGGCGACGATCGCCTGGCGGGAGCGCTCGTCGGCGATCTGCGACCCCCTCGCGTAGCCGCCGTAGATGAGGAGCCGGCGGACCCGCTCCGGATGGGCGATCGCGTAGACGATGCCGATCGGGGCGCCGGAGGAGCCTGCGGCGAGGTCGACCGGGCCCTCGGCGGCGGCCTCGACCACCGCCGCGAGCGCCGCCGCTTCGTCGTCGACGTCCCCGGCCGGCAGCTCGCCGTCGGCGGAGGCGCCGGTCCCGGGCGGATCGAAGCGGATCACGGTGCGGTGGCGCCCGAGCCGCTCGACGAAGGCGCGGATGCGCGGGTCGAACCAGTTCAGCTCGAGGTGGCTCGTCCACCAGCCGGAAAGGACCAGCGGCGGCCCCGAGCCGGTCCGCGCCCAGGCGATCCGACGCCCCGCGGCGTCGGCGGTGAAGCGGATCGCCTGCTCTTCCACGCGGCAAGAGTAGAGCACCTCAGATAGCCGAATCCGGCCATCGAAATGGCCCGGAGAGGCGAAGCGGAGGAGAGCGCGCGGCGATGGAATACCGACCATGCCGAGAACCGAATCCCCCCAAAGACCCCATCACCCGACCTCCCCTCACCCGCCCGTCGAAACGATCGACAGCCGCATCGGCGCGGCGCTCTACAACCCGTTCCTCTGGTTCGCCGAGAGGCGCGGCATGGCCGCCCGGCGGCGCGGCCTCCTGGCCGAGGCGCGCGGGGAGGTGCTGGAGATCGGTGCGGGCACCGGCCTCAACCTCCCCCACTATCCGCCCGACCTCGACGCGCTCGTCCTCACCGAGCCCGGCGAGCGGATCAGCAGCCACATCGACCTCGGGCGCGGCCCGGCCGGGGTCCCGACGCGGCTGGAGCGGGCGCCCGCCGAGGAACTGCCCTTCGAGGACGCGAGTTTCGACACCGTCGTCTCGACCCTCGTCCTCTGCACGGTCTCCGATCCGGAACGGGCGGTGGCCGAGGTGGCGCGGGTGCTGCGGCCCGACGGGCGCCTGCTCTTCCTCGAGCACGTCCGCGCCGAGCCCGGCTGGCGGCAGACGATGCAGCGCCGCTCGGTCGGCCCCTGGGCCGCGTTCGCCGACGGCTGCCAGTGCGACCGGGAGACGCTCGGGACGATCGAGGCGCGGTTGCGGATCGCGAAGCTCGAGCGCGCCACCTGGCGCGGGATGCCCGCCATCGTCAAGCCCCTCGTCTGGGGCCACGCAGTCGCCGGCTGAAGCATTTGCGTCGTATGGCAACACCAATGCTTCAGGCAGGATTACTGGGATGCCCGAGCGCAACCGCGTCACGCCCACCGGTGAGATCGTCGCGACGCCGCTGCGTGGGGCCTGGACCGGCAACCGCGGCGTCATCCACGAGGGCCGGGAGATCGTCCGATTCCACGCCGGCAACCTCTGGATCACCTGCGCCCTCGAGTTCCGCGGCCGGCACCGGGAGCTCTGGCTCCCCAACCGCTGGACCCCGCTCTTCTTCCACGACGAGGCGGTCGCCCTCGCCGCCGGCCACCGTCCCTGCGGCGAGTGCCGCCACGCCGAATACCAGGCCTATAAAGCCGCCTGGGCCGAGGGGCTCGGCGGCGCTCCGCCCGCGGCGGGCGAGATGAACCGGCGCCTCCACGCCGAGCGAATCGTCCGCGGCACCCACCGCCGCCGCTTCCATCGGGCCGACTGGGCCGCGCTCCCCGACGGGGCCTTCGTCCTCGTCGACGACGTCCCCCACCTGGCCCGGGGCACCGAGCTCATCGCCTGGAGCCCCGCCGGCTACGGCGCCCGGCGCCGCCGACCGCGCCGTGGATCCGCCACCGCGATCACCCCGCCCGCGTCCCTGGCGGTGCTGCGCGCCGGCTACCCGGCGCAGATCGACCCGGACGCGGAGGAGCAGCCATCGTAAGTTCTCGGGGATCAGACTCCGTCGTTTATGCGTCTAGTTGTTTAGACGTTTAATCGTCTAGAATGTTCGGATGATCTACTCGTACCCCGACATCACCAAAGCTTTGCGGAAGCAACTCGACGAACTCGACGAGCTACGCGGGGCACTGGGCGATCAGGTGAGGACGCCTGCCCGCTGGATGGGCACCCTGCGACGCGAGGTTCGTGCGAGTTCGATCGAGGGCTCGACTTCGATCGAGGGATTCTCGGTTTCCCCGGCCGAAGCCCTGGCGCTGACGAACGGGCGCGAACCGGCTGGTGAAGGGGACGAGAGCCGACTCGCGGTCAGTTGCTACGCACGGGCGATGGACCACGTCGGCACGATGGCGATCGATCCGGTCTTCCGCTGGTCCGATCGGGTGATCCTCGACCTTCATTTCGATGCCTGCTCCTTCCAGCGGTCCAGTGACCCCGGGCTCTGGCGATCCGACCCCATCCGCGTGACTGCCTCCGACGGGACCTCGGCGTACGTGGGTCCCGACCCGGAGGACGTCGTCGGGCTGATGGACGAGGTTGTCGAGTCGCTGGTCGAAGGTGAGCACGACCCCGACGTCGACCTTGTCGTGAGAGCGGCGATGGCTCACCTGAACGTGGTCTCGGTTCATCCCTTCGAGGACGGAAACGGGCGCATCTCGCGGATCATCCAGTCCCTCGTGCTTGCTCGAGAGGGCGCCGCTTCGCCCGAGTTCTTCTCGATCGAGGAGTACCTCGGCTCCCATACCCGTGAGTACTACGCGGCGCTACGCGAGACCCAGGGCGGCACCTACCAGCCCGGACGCGATGCTTCCGGTTGGGTGTCCTTCTGCGTCGAAGCCCACGTCGCGCAGGCGCGCGAACGACTTGCGCAGATCGAGCAAGCCGGGCGGCGATGGAGCGTCCTGGAAGAACAGATCGCCCAGCGTGGTTGGCCCGACCGCTTGGTGATCGCCCTTGAGCAGAGCCTTGCGGGTGCCACCAACAGGGGTGCCTACGGCGCGGAGGCCGATGTCTCACCGGCAACGGCGAGCGCCGACTTCCGGCGACTGGCGGATGCGGGCCTGGTCGTCCAGCGGGGCCGCGGACGCAACGTCACCTATGTTGCCGCCGACGAGCTGCGCGCCGCGGTCGCAAGAGCGGCGCCCTAAGGCACCATGCCGACGATCGCGGTCTTCAGGTGGACGGTTTCGCGGAACGGGGTCCGGTCGGGGACGGTCGGGTAGCCGGCCGCCTTGGCGTCGTAGATGAATTCAGCGTCGGAGAGGAGCTCGCCGGTCCTCGGGTCGAAGATGTAGCGGTTGCCGAAGCCTTCGTCGCGGGTCCAACCGATCGCGTCGCCGCGGCGGCCGGCGCCGTCGGTGACGCCCCGTTCGAAGCCGAGGCCGGGGATTTCGGCCAGGGCGCCGAAGGCGGCGGCGCGGACCGCCGGCGGCGTGAGCGGTTCGGCGAGGATCACGAGCAGGCTTTCCACCGTCCCGCCGCCGCGGGCCGAGGTGGCGGGCGACGCGGCGACCGGCGCGCCGGCGGCGGGTCGATGTTCGATCTTAAGGCGCAGGGCTTCGGGTTCGGTCGGCAGTTCGGCGAGCCTCTCCAGGAAGGTGAATTCGTGACGGCCGCGGTATGACACCCGGTAGTGCTTTTGCAGACGGCCGGAGCTGTCGCGGGCGACGTGGTGCTCGGTCGGGTCGAAGGTCCAGGGCGGCGGTGAGCCCGCCTCTTCCCAGGCCCGCTGATCGGCGGCCGAGAGGAACTTGACCTTCCCCAGCGTTTCGACGACGTGCTCTTTGCCGCTCGGGGGCGTCCATATCTGCTTGGTCCGCGGGACCAGGGCGTAGCGGGCCTTCGGGTCGTTGATCGGCACGAAGTAGCGAGGGTGGTCCTTCGATCCCTTCGCGTCGCCCTTCGGCAGCCAGCCTTCCAGCTGGATCACCTTCTCCCCCTCGTAGAGGAACTTGCCAGGGCCGGGCGCGTGGAGCTCGGTGCCGGAGGACCCGGCGGCGGCCGCGGCCTGGCGCAGCGCGGCGACGGCGGCGCCCGGCGGCAGGGACGGATCGCCCTGGGGCTTGAAGCCCGGGCCGCCCTCCTGGGTGAGCGCGAAGGGATTCGTGCCGACTCCCGGCGGCGCCGGGACGGGCCGGCAGGGTTCGACCGTGCCTTCGGCGATGTCGTACTTGGTGATGCTCCCGCCTTCGGGGTCCCCGTCGTAGGGGACCGGCGCCCCGGAGATGATCACGGTCTGGTCCGGGCGGAATGCCTTCGGGTCAAGGTTGAAGTTGGCCCGTTCCCCCAGCGAGGCCTGGAATTCGGCGTCCGAGATTTCGCCGCGTTTGTATTCGCCGACGCGCGAGCGCGGTTCGGGGCCGACCGAGATCGTCACCGCGCCGGGCCCCGACATCGTCCCGCCGCCGAAGCCACGGCCATCGAGGCGCGAGCGCTTGTAATGCGGTTCCTTGCAGACCATCCCGGCGTCGAGCCAGGTCACCTGGGAGTTGATCCCGGCTTCCTTCAGCGCCGCTTCCACCCCCGAGGCGTCTTCGAGGCTGTAGATCTTGATCGTCACCCCGCCGCCCGGCCGCGGTTCGACCGCGAAGGCCGTGGAGCTCTTGCTGCCCCCGGCGCTGACGATGAGGACGACGGCGACCGCCGCCAGCGCGAGCGCGCCGACGAAGGCGAGGCGCGGGCCGCGGCGGCGCCAGGCGGGCGGGCGCGGAGCCGGCGCCGCCGCCTCGCGCCGCAGCGCTTCGTCGCCACGCTCGGCGACGATCGCCTGCAGGTGCCCGAGCAGGCGGCTCTCGAAATCGTCCCTCTGGTTCTCCTGGCGTTTCACGACCGGCCCTCCTTTCGGGCTGATGGGTGGTGGGCGGTGGGGTCGCCGGGGG
>JAFDWD010001063.1 GCA_018268695.1 Actinomycetota bacterium | reverse complement strand
TGAAGATCGGGATGGCGCTCGGCTGCGAGATCGCCCCGCGCTCGATCTTCCACCGCAAGAACTACTTCTATCCCGACAACCCGAAGGCCTACCAGATCAGTCAGTACGACATCCCGATCTGCGGCGAAGGGAAGCTCGGCGACATCCGCATCACCCGCGCCCACCTCGAGGAGGACGCGGCGAAGACGATCCACGCCGGATCGTCCGGCCGCATCCACGGCTCGACCGCCTCGCTCGTCGACTTCAACCGCGGCGGCACGCCGCTGGTGGAGATCGTCACCGAGCCGGACCTGCGCGGCGCCGCCGAAGCGGCCGAGTGGGCGCGCCTGCTGCGTGAGACGGTCCGCCAGCTGGGCGTCTCCGACGTCAACATGGAGGAGGGGAGCCTGCGGATCGACGCCAACGTGTCGGTGCGGCCGGTGGGCTCGACCGAGCTCGGAGTGAAGACCGAGCTGAAGAACATGAACTCCTTCCGCTTCGTCCAGCGCGGGATCGAAGCCGAGCTTGAGCGCCAGCGCGACATCATCGGCGCGGGGGGGACGGTCGAACAGGAGACGCTCCACTTCGATCCGGCGAGCGGCGACCTCACCTCGCTGCGCTCGAAGGAGGAAGCGCACGACTACCGCTACTTCCCGGAGCCTGACCTGGTTGCGATCGTGCCGACCGAGGCGATGCTCGCCGAAGCCCGCGACTCGCTGCCGGAGCTGCCCGCCGAGCGCACCGCCCGCTACGAATCGGAGCTGGGACTGGACGAGGCGCAGGCGCGCCTGCTGGCCGGCGATCCCGACCAGGCGCAGTACTTCGAGGTCGTCGTGGCCGCCACGGGCGACGACGTCGAGGCCCGCGTCGTCGCCAACTGGGTGACCGGCGACCTCACCGCCGCCCTGCGCGCCTCCGAAGACGCCGAACGCCCGGAGGCCAAGCCGCTGGCCGATCTGATCGGCGCCGTCGCCTCCAAGCAGATCTCCCACGCGGGCGGCAAACAGGTCCTGGCGATCCTGGTCGCCGACGGGGACGCCGACGTCGCCGAGATCATCGAGCGCGAGGGCCTCGCCCAGATGGGGGGAGACGACGGTGAGCTCGCCGGCATCGTCGCCGCCGCGATCGCCGCCGACCCCGACGCCGCGGAGCAGATCCGCTCCGGCAACGGCCGCGCGATCGGCGCCATAGTCGGCGCTGTGATGCGGGAGACGAAAGGCCGCGCCGACGGCGGCGAGGTCAACCGCCTGATCCGCGAGCAACTCGGGCTTTAGCGAGGGACGCAGGGGTCGGCGAGCCCGGCCGTCTCGGCCACGGCCTTGGCTGGCTGTGACCGTGTCCGAGACGGCCGGGTCATGAACGAGCGTCGGAAGTCCGATCCGGCCTCAATGCCGAGAGCCGTTCGTCGCTTGTACCCCGTATGGGGTACAAGCGACGAACGGCCGGGTCGAGTTGCGACGGAAGCGTGAGGAGGGTGTGGAGTTCCGGGCGGAAGCGTGACGGACCCTCGGCGAATCAGGCACTCGCCCGGGGCATCGCATCTCGGACGGCCGCCCTTCTGTGACACAGAGCACTTTGTAACACGCTGTTACAAGCTGCTAGCTTGGGGCTATGGCTTGGAACGTCGTCATCGCGGGTGGAGGCTTCGGCGGGTTGTCGGCCGCGCGGGAGCTGGAGAAGGTCATGCCGAAGCAGTCGGCGCGGCTGATGCTGGTCAACGAGACCAACTACGCGACCTACGCGCCCTTCCTGCCGGAGGCGGCCGCCGGGACGCTGGAGCCACGGCACGTGGTGACGCCGCTGCGCGACATCCTCAAGCGCACCTACCTGCGGCTCGGGGAGATCGTCGGCCATGATCCCGCGGCCAAGACGGTCGACCTGGCGGCCAAGGGTGGCGGCAACGAGACGGTGCCCTACGACCAGCTGCTGCTGGCGCTCGGGTCGGTCTCGCGGGTGCTGCCGATCCCCGGCCTCACCGAGCACGCCTTCGGCTTCAAGGGCCTCGCAGACGCGATCGGCCTGCGCAACCGGGTGGTCGAGAACCTCGAGCTGGCGAACGCGACCAACGAGCACCAGCGGCGCGAGGAACTGCTCACCTTCGTCTTCGTCGGCGGCGGCTACGCGGGCCTCGAGGCGCTGGCTGAGCTCCAGGACTTCGCCGCCGACGCGATGGACAGCTATCCGCGCGCCCGCCTGCACGGCATGCGCTGGATCCTGGTCGAGGCGGCGCCGCGGGTGCTGCCTGAGATCGACCAGGACCTCGCCGACTACGCCTTGCGCGAGCTGCGCGGCCGCGGCATCGAAATCAAGCTGGAGACGACGCTGAACGAGGTGGCGGCGGACTCGGTGACGTTGTCGAGCGGCGAGGAGATCCCGACGACGACCGTCGTCTGGACCGCGGGTGTCGTCGCGGCGCCGATCCTCAGGCAGCTGAACGTGCCCCTGGACGAGCGCGGCCGGGTGCCGGTCGACGACCACCTGCGGGTGGAGGGCCTCGACTCGGTCTGGGCGATCGGCGACTGCGCCGCCGCCCCGGATCCGCGCGGGGGCACCTGCCCGCCGACCGCCCAGCACGCCGTCCGCCAAGGCCCGGTCGCGGCACGGAACATCGCCGCCGAGCTCGGGATCGGCAACGCCGAACCCTTCACCTACCGCAGCGAGGCCTCCTTCGTGAACCTCGGCCGCTACAAGGCGGTCGGGCGGATCGGCGACCGCAAACTGCGCGGCTTCCCCGCCTGGTTCCTCGCCCGCAGCTACCACATGAGCCAGATCCCGGGCTACTCGCGCAAGGCCCACGCGATCCTCGACTGGACCGCCAGCATGCCGTTCAAGCGCGACATCGCCGAGCTCGGCTCGGCCACCCGCCCCAAACGCCTGGGCTGAGCGCCGCTATTCGACCGTGATGGTCGCTTCCATGCCTTCTTTGGCATGGCTGTAGAGGTCGCACCACATCCGGTAGCGGCCGGCTTCGACCGTCACCGTCGCGTTCGTGTTCTGACCCGGTTCGGTGACCGGGATTTTGACGACTTCGCCGAGCGGTTCGCCGGATGGGCCGACCCGCTCGATGTCCATGTCGTGAGGATCTTCGCCTTTGTTCTGCAGCTGGACGGTGAGGTTGCCGGAGCGCACCGCCTGACGCGAGAGCGTGTAGCTCTTCACCCCGCCGCGGTCGTCCGCGGCGACGCCGATCGCGTTCGCTTCCGGTTCGGGTAGGGGCGCCGGTCCCCGGTCCGGGGGGATCGGTTCGGTCGGCGTGGTCGTGGTCGGCGGTGCGGGGGAGCTCGGCGTGGGCGCAGGGGTGGGCGCGGCGACTTCCTCGCAGGTCCAGTAGTGCTTGAAGCGCACCACCTTCGTGCGCTTCCCGTGGCGTTTGACGTGCTTGACGACGCGCTTGGTGTGCTTCGCACAGGTCGTCGCCGCGTGCGCCTGCGGTCGCGCCAGGCCAAGCGCCGCGCCGGTGGCGAGCGCCGCCAGGACGATGACGCAGAAGACGCGCGTCGAGTTCGGGCGCCAGGAGCGCCCCAAGTCGACACGCATCGCTACGCCTTCACCAGTCGCGGCCGTTCGAACCCCGCCGCGCCGGGGATCACCTGGGCCGAGTCGAAGCCGAGCCACTGCTCGAGCAGCGAGCAGTACATGCCGCGGAAGTCGCTCGTCACCCGCAGGTTGTCATCCGTGTCGAGTTTCGCCAGACCGGGGAATTCGCCGACCATTTCGCCCTGCGCCTGAGAGCCGATCACGAAGGCGCACCCGGCCGCACCGTGGTCGGTCCCTTCCGACCCGTTCTCCTCCGGGCGCCGCCCGAACTCGCTCCACATCTCGATCATCACCCGGTCCTGCAGGCCCCGCGCTTCCAGGTCTTTCTGGAAGGCAGCGATCCCTTCGCAGGTTTCGAGCAGGTACTTCGACAGGTCTTCGGCCTGGTCGGAGTGGGTGTCGTAGCCGCCCGCGGCGCGGAGCGTCACCACCCGCACCGGCAGCCCTTGGTCGAGGTAGTTGGCGAGCCCGGCGAGCTTGTGGGAGAACTGCCCTTTGGGGTAGGTGACCGGGCTTTCGAAGCCGCCCAGCGCGCCGAGTTCCTCGCGCAACTGCTCGGTCTGCCTGGTCGCGCGGCGGACCTGCAGGAGGGCGGGCGAGTCGGAGGGCAGGGCACCGAAGCGGGCGAACGTCTCGAACATCTCGTCGCTGATCGGTTCGCTCACCCGCGACCACATTTCGTAGGAGTCGACGCTGTCGATCGCGGCGACCGGCTTCTGAGCGGTGGCGATCATCGGCGAGAGCGAGCCGTCCATGGAGAGGCCCTGGAGCGGGTTTTCTTCGTCGCCGACGACGTCGATGTAGCGGCCGAGCCAGCCCGCGTGCTGGCCGATGTCGAGCTCCCCGATCTCGTAGTAGTGGCGCGAGGTGAAGTGCGACTGGTCGGGGTGTTCGTAGCCGATCGCCGGGAAGACGGAGACCTTGCCGGCGCCGTGGAGGTCCGCCAGGGCGGAGGCGGCGGGGTGCCACTGGAGCCGTTCGTCCTCGGTGAAGGCCGGGCCGGCTCCGGGCGCCTGCTTCAGGTTCGGTCGCAGCGAGGAGTAAAGCGGATCGCCGACCGGAGCGAGGACGCTCATCGCGTCGATGCCGCCTTCGAAGAAGATCGAGATCAGCACTTTGTCGCCCTGGGCGGCCTCGGCGATGCCGCGCTCGAAGGCGCCGAGCGGGATCTTCGAGGCGCCGTAGACGGCGAGCGCGAGCCCCGCGCTGCGCGAGAGGAGACGGCGGCGGGTGAGCCCGGTTCCGGCCGGCGCGGGCATTCCCGGCTCGATCGCGGGCAGGCCCCGTCCGGCTTCGGCCGCGACGCCGCGGAGGAGCTGGGCGCGAGTGAAGTCGTTGCAGCATTCGTGGCTCATCGGTCTGCCTTCCGCTTCATTGGAGGACGAGGTCGGGGCTGATGCCGATCAGCTGCAGCAGCGCGTTGAAGCGGAGGGCCCGGTAGGGGCCCTTCTGCCAGTTGGCGGTGATCCGCGCTTCGCTGCGTCGGGCGAAGTCGAGCAGCTCGGCGAGGTGTTCCGGCCGTAGTTCCGGACTGCCCCAGGCGGCGAGCGCCCGCGCCAGAGCTTCTTCGGCGGTCTCGGTGGTGCTGTAGGGCGCGTTCCAGGCGTCGACCGAGACCCCGTCGAGGACGTAGTCGACGAGGTTCCAGCGGGCCCGCATGCGCGAGGTGTCGAGCCAGCGGGTGTCGTCCCAGCCCGCGACGTTCGGCGGCCAGAAGAGCTGTTGCCCGGATTCGTTGCCGAGCCAGACCCAGGCGCTGGTGTCGATGTACCGGCCCGTCGCCCGCAGCATCGAGGCGACCTGGACGACCGGCGGCTTGACCATCGGCGGGCCTTCGTAGAAGTCGGCGCTCATCAGGATTTCCTCGAGCACCGGGCGGATCTGGAGGCCGGAGCCGACGTAGGTCGAGGCCAGTCGTTCGCGAGCTTCGGTCGAGGGCGGCGCGCCGACGAAGTAGCTCCACAGTTTTTCCACGAGATAGGAGGGATGGAAGGGGTTTTCGACGCAGAGCCGACAGGCGTCTTCCCAGCCCCAGTTGCCGGTCTTGCCGAAGACCGTCTTCGGCCCGGTGTCGTGGCGGCGCGGGTCGAAGTGGAAGTTGTGGGACCCGAGCTGGGAGGACCATTCGTAGGTCCAGCCGGTCAGCGCGCGGGCCTGTTCGCGGATGTCGTCCTCGGTGTAGGCGCCGCGGTCGGCGCCGAGGCTGAAGAGCTCCATCATCTCCCGCGCGTAGTTCTCGTTCGGTGCGCCCTTCACGTTTTCGTCGCCGTTCAGCCACTGGAGCATCGCGGGATCGACCGTCACCGCCTTGAACAGGTCGAGGAACGAGCCGAAGCAGTAGTTCCTGAAGAGGTTCGACTGGTCGATCATCTGCTGGGCTTTCGACACGCCTCCTTCGGAGGTCGCGAACCAGTCGTGAAAGACGAGGGCCATGCGCTCGACCAGCGGCTGGTCGGACCGGACCATCCGGTCGAGCCACCAGAGGTGGTCGTGGCCCCAGATGTCGGCGGGCGCGAGCGGTTCGCCTTCGTCGTCGGTCGGCGGCGGGCCGATCAGGTTGGCGGGGCCGCTCGGCCGGGTCAGAGACTGGACCGCGGCGACCATCCCCATCGAAGCGACCGCGGCCGCCTGTCCCGGCGTCGGGCCGAAGCCCGCGCGGTTGAGCAGGCGGGTCGCCTGGGGGACGCCGAAGGTGCCCGCGAAGGCGCCGGCCGGGCGCGATTCGCCCGCCGGCGGGGACGGGGAAGAGGCGGCGGGAGGCGCCGGCGCGGCCGGAGGCGTGCTCGGCAGCAGGTGCTTGGGGTGCTTCCGCCGGTGGTGCCTGCGCTTCTTGTGCTTGCGGCGTTTGTTCGCGTGGCCGTTCTTGTTCCCGTGCCGGCCCTGATCGCGGTGTTTCTTGCCGTGCTTGTCCGGGCGGTGCTTGCCACCGGATTTGGTCGAGTCCAGCTCGGCCTGGGTTGGGGTGACCTTCGGGATAGCCATGGACGAGTGGGCCGCGACCGGCCCATGCGTCTTCTTTCGGCCTTTCCAAGCGGTTTCTTTACTGTTGTAGGGAGATGGGCCTCGAGTACCTCGTCATCATCTTCTTCTGCGGCCTCGGCACCGCGATCATCGGCAAGGCCAAGGGCAGCTCCTTCTTCATCTGGTTCCTGGTCGGCGCCGTCCTCCCGATCCTCGGTCTGATCGCCGTCGTCCTCTACCGGCGCGAGAAGGACGAACCCGAACGCCAGTGCCCCCAGTGCCTGAAGCCGGTGAAGCTCTACGTCCAGGTCTGCCCCCGCTGTGGGACGGATCTCTACCTGCCGGACCCGAGAGCGGTCCGGCATCCGGGCGTGCGGCAGCCCTAGGCCGACTCAGCCCTTCGCTAATTGTTCCCCGTATGGGATACAAGCGACGAAGGGCAGCCCGATCGTCTACCGCAGCCAGGTCCGCACGATCGCGTTGGCGAAACCCAATCCGTAGCGCATCACCGCCGGCTTCTTCGAGTGGCCGTGGAGGCGCTGTTCGACCGTGATCGGGACCTCTTTGGCGGGGACGCCGCGCTTGATCGCCTCGATCATGAACTCGGAGGTGTGGAACTGCTCCTGGCGGAGGACGAGTTGGGGGAGGACGGTGGTGCGGACGGCGCGGTAGCCGTTCGAGCAGTCGGTGACGTGGGTACGGGTGATGAAGGAGACGAGGCGGTTGAAGAAGACGATGCCGAGCTCCCGCGCGCGGGTGTTGCGGTCGGCGTGGCCGAGCACGCGGGAGCCGTGGGCGACGTCGACCTCTCCGGAGAGCACCGGTTCGACCAGGCGTGGCATCTCGCTCGGCAGGTGCTGGCCGTCGGCGTCGAGGGTGACGACGATCTCGGCGCCCGATTCGACCATCAGCCGGTAGCCGGTGCGCAGGGCCGCGCCACCGCCGCGGTTGGTGAC
>JAFDWD010001062.1 GCA_018268695.1 Actinomycetota bacterium | reverse complement strand
GGCCGTCTGGTCAGGTGGGTCGTCCGTCTACGCGCCCGCCGGGGTCAAAGCGGAGATGCCGCTGCAGGCCTACTTCCGGATCAACCCCGAGAACATGGGCCAGTTCGAGCGGACGCTGATCATCGCAGAGGAGGGCGCCGACGTCCACTACATCGAGGGCTGCACGGCACCGGTGTACTCGAGCGACTCGCTGCACTCCGCGGTGGTCGAGATCATCGCCAAGCCGAGCGCCCGGGTCCGCTACACGACGGTCCAGAACTGGTCGCAGAACGTCTTCAACCTCGTCACCAAGCGCGCGATCGCCTACGAGAAGGCGACGATGGAGTGGGTCGACTGCAACCTCGGCTCGAAACTGACGATGAAGTACCCGGCGATCTACCTGCTGGGCGAGGAAGCCCACGGAGAGATCCTCTCGATCGCCTTCGCCGGCGCCGGTCAGCATCAGGACGCGGGCGGCAAGATCATCCACGCGGCGCCGCGCACGTCGTCGTCAATCTTCTCCAAGTCGATCTCCAAGGACGGCGGCCGGGCGACCTACCGCGGCCTGATGGAAGTCGCCGACGGGGCGAGCGAATCGCGCTCGAAGGTGGTCTGCGACGCGCTGCTCCTCGATGAGGACTCGCGCTCGGACACCTACCCGACGATCCGCATCGACGAGAACGACGCCGACGTCGGGCACGAGGCCACGGTGTCGAAGATCGGCGACGAGCAGATGTTCTACCTGCAGAGCCGCGGCCTCGATGAGGAGGAGGCCTCGAAGATGATCGTCAACGGCTTCATCGAGCCGGTCACCAAAGAGCTGCCGATGGAGTACGCGGTCGAGCTGAACCGTCTGATCGAGCTGCAGATGGAGGGTTCAATTGGCTGAGCTGGCCACCCTCCCGCCCCTCCCCGACGCGAAGACGAAGGGCTGGGAATTCACCGACATCTCGACGCTGGACTTCGACGCCTACGACGAGGCGCCCGCGACGGTGACGACCCAGGGTGGCGACGGCGCGACCGTGATCCGGCTCGAGGAGGCCCGCGACTCCCACGCCGAGTTGCTCGAGACGTATCTCGGCAGCCTGGCGGACGCCGATGATCCGTTCGTCGCGCGCAACTACGCCGCGGCCGGCGACGGCGTGCTCGTGCACGTCCCGCGCGGCGTGAAGCTGAGCGAGCCGGTGCGGATCGAGGTTCCCCTCGACGCCAGCGGCAACGCGGTCAGCTGGCGCACGCTGATCGTCCTCGAGGAGGGCGCCGAGGCCGAGGTCTGGGAGCACTGGTCCTCGCCCGACGACGAGGTCGACGCGCTGCTGAACTCGGTGGTCGAGCTCTCCGTCGGTCAGGCGGCGACGCTGCGCTACATCAACACCCAGGACCTCTCTGAGAAGTCGTGGATCTTCGCCACCCAGCGCGCCCAGGTGGAGCGCGACGGCCGGCTCGACTGGGCGGCGCTCGGCTT
>JAFDWD010001061.1 GCA_018268695.1 Actinomycetota bacterium | reverse complement strand
ATCGAAGGCCGTGAGCTGAAGCTCACCAACGTCGAGAAGGTCCTCTACCCGCAGAGCGGGTTCACCAAGGGCGAGATGATCGACTACTACGTCAAGGTCGCGCCGGCGATGATCCCGCACCTGAGCGGCCGCGCGGTCACGCTGCGCCGCTTCCCCGAAGGGGTCGAGGACCTGGACGCCGCGTTCTTCGAGAAGCGCTGCCCGAAACACCGGCCGAAATGGGTCAAAACCGCGACCGTCGAGGCGGGCCCGCGCGCCGGGAAGATCGACTTCTGCGTCTGCGACGGCCTCCCCACGCTGGTCTGGATGGCGCAGCTGGCGACGGTCGAGTTCCACCCGTCCCTCTCGAAAGCCCGGGCGCCGAAACGCCCGACCGTCCTCGCCTTCGACCTCGACCCCGGGCCGCCCGCCGACATCGTCGACTGCTGCCGCGTGGCGCTGCGCCTGCGTGACCTCTTCGCCCACTTCGACGTCCAGTGCTTCCCCAAGACCTCCGGTTCCAAGGGCATGCAGGTCTACGTCCCACTGAACAACAAAAAGGTCAACTACGAGAAGACCAAACCGATGGCCAAAGCCATCGCCCAGCTGCTCGAGAAGCAGACCCCGGACAAAGTCGTCTCGAAAATGAAAAAAGTGGAACGGGAGAACAAGGTCTTCGTCGACTGGTCCCAGAACCACGAGCGCAAAACCACGATCGCCGTCTACAGCCTGCGCGCCCGCGAACGCCAGACCGCCTCGACGCCGGTCACCTGGGACGAGGTCGCCGACGTCGCCGACTCCGGCGACAAGTCGAAGCTGGTCTTCGAGTCCGACATGGTCCTCGACCGGATCGAGAAGCACGGCGACCTCTTCGCCCCAGTCTTGGAGCTCGAACAGGAATTGCCGGACCTGGACGGCTAAGGCCCGGGATCGAAGCGGCCGTGCACCGCGGGCGGCACGGTGCCGCGGGGTCCACGCCACATCTGGGTGCCGGTGAGACCGGCGACGAGCTCCACCTCGTGGGTCGGGCGGAAGCCGAGCCGTTCGTAGCGAGCGACGTTGCGCGGGTTCGACGACTCGAGGAAGGCGGCGGCGGGCGGGTCGGCGACGTCCATCTCCGCCAGGTTGTCGGCGACGAGACTCACCCCGAGCCGTTTGCCCGCGTGGTCGGGATGGGTGGCGAGCAGGCTGAGGTAGTAGTGCGGCGGCTCGTGCGGGTGGTTGCGCTCGAAGGCGCGGAACATCTCCATCACCCGCCGCGCGGCCTCCGACTCGCAGGCGTCGGCGACCACGCTCGGCAGCCGCTCCTCGTCGGCGGGCGTCATCTCCGGGAAGCCGGGCGGGATCCAGAGCGCGACCGCCTCCACCCCGTCGGTCACCCGCACCCAACCGAAGTCGAGCGCCGCGCCGGCGAAAAAGCCGAACACCGTCGCCAGCGAATCCAGCTTCCGCTCCCGCGTCTCCGATTCGAAGGCCCAGCCCCAGAGGGGATCCTCCTCGAAGGCCCGCGCCATCGCCTCGCCGATCGCCGGCAGATCGGCCTCCGTCGCAACACGCGTCTTCACGCGCGGAACCCTTTCACGGCCGCCGACGCTTTTCCTCGTGCAGAGCGGCGCAGATCCGCGAGCGGCGTCGGCCGGATGGTCGGGTGGTGGTCGTCGGCGGTCGGGGGTCGGGGCCCGAAGGTGCGTTCGTCCTTTGTAGTCATATACGGGACAAAGGACGAACGCACCCGACGATCCGGGCCGCGGTGCAGCATCTCACGCACGGACCCTCCGAGAAACGCCCCGAAGCTAACCCCCGAAGGCCTGCCGCACGACCGGCTTGCGGGTCGCGCGGACCTCGTCCAATCGCCGGACCGGGGTCGAGTACGGGGCGTTCTTCGCCGCCTCGGGGTCGGTCTCGGCCTCGGCGAGGATCTCCTCGATCGCGTCGGCGAAGGCGTCGAGGGACTCCTTCGTCTCGGTCTCGGTCGGCTCGACCATCAGCGCCTCGTCGACCAGGAGCGGGAAGTAGACGGTCGGCGGATGGAAGCCGAAGTCGAGGAGGCGCTTGGCGAGGTCGAGGGTGGCGAGGCCGAGCTCGGTCTTCATCGGCCGGCCGGAGAGGACGAACTCGTGCATGCAGTGGCGGTCGAAGGCGACCGGCAGGCGCTCGCCGGCGCGACCCTCGGCGAGCCGCGCCTTCAGGTAGTTGGCGTTCAGCACCGCGGTTTCCGAGGCCTCGGTGAGGCCGTCGCCGCCGAGGCTGAGGATGTAGGCGTAGGAGCGCACGAAGACGCCGAAGTTGCCCTGGAAGCCGCGCAGGCGGCCGATCGACTTGGGTCGGTCGAAGTCGAGGTCGAAGCTCGGGCCGTGGCCGTTGGTCGCCTCGTTGCGCACCACCTGGGGGCGCGGCAGGAACGGCTCGATCCGCGAGCTCACCGCGATCGGCCCCGCCCCCGGCCCGCCGCCGCCGTGTGGCTGGCTGAAGGACTTGTGCAGGTTCAGGTGGACGATGTCGAAGCCCATGTCGCCGGGCCGCGTCCGCCCCATGATCGCGTTCAGGTT
>JAFDWD010001060.1 GCA_018268695.1 Actinomycetota bacterium | reverse complement strand
GTCGGCGGCCGCCTTCACCGCCGCGCGCAGCGCCACCTCGGTCTTGCCGAAGCCGACGTCGCCGCAGACCAGGCGGTCCATCGGGCGCTCCGATTCCATGTCGCCCTTGACGGCTTCGATCGCCTCGATCTGGTCGGCGGTCTCGCGGTAGGGGAAGTTCGACTCCAGCTCGATCTGCCACTCGCCGTCGGGCGCGTAGGCGTGGCCTTTGCGGGCTTTGCGCTCGGCGTAGAGGTTGAGCAGTTCGCCCGCCAGCGCGCCCGCCGCTTTGCGCGCCCGCGCCTTCAGGTTCTGCCAGCGTTTGCCGCCCAGGGCGGAGAGCGTCGGTTCGCCCCCGGCGCCGACGTAACGGCTCAGTTTCGCCAGCTGTTCGGTGGGGACGAAGACGCGGTCCTCGCCTTTGTATTCGAGGTAGAGGTAGTCGCGGGTGACGCCACCGATCTCACGCGTCTCGAAGCCGGCGAAGCGGGCGACGCCATGGTCCTCGTGGACGACGTAGTCGCCGACCCGCAGCTCGGAGAAGGCGAGGCGGCCGCGCCCGCCCCCGGTCGCGGGCGTCTCCTCGGCGCGGCGGCGCCGGTGGACGAGGCGACGGAACGGATAGACGGCGAGTTTCAGCTCCGGTGCGACGAAGCCCTCGCGCAGGCGCGCCTCGGCGAAGGAGAGGCCCGGGTCGGGGCTGAGGTGGCCGCCTTCGAGGATCCGTGCCTCAAGGCGGTCGAGCCCGTAGCGGGCGCGCTCCGCCTCGCCCATCGAGTCGAAGGCGATCACGGTGCGGTAGCCGGAGCGCACCAGTTTCTCCAGCTCCGACTCGGCCTCCTTGATCGAGCGGGCGGGGCTCTCGGCGCGCGAGGCGCGGAAGGCGTCGGCATCGTCCTCGCCGACCGCGGTCAGGGACAGCGCGGCGCGCTCGTTCAAGGGTTCGGCGACATCGACGTAGAGGCGGCGCGCGTCCTCGTCCTTCATCGAGGTCGTCGCGTCCTCCCAGACGTCGCGCAGGGCGGGCTCGACGTCCTCGGGCGCGGCAAGGACGACCGCGGCGTTCGCAGGGACGAGGTCGAGCGGGGCGCGGAACTGGTCGAGCGGCAGGAGCTCCCCCAGGTCCGTCGCGCCCGGCTCGCCTTCGGCAGCCTCGAGCGCGGCCAATGCCGCCAGCTCGCGGTGGTCGGCATCGAGCTCGGCCGCCGGCGCCAGCTCGACCACCTCGGCGTCGCCGAGGCTGCGCTGGGTGAAGGTCGAGAACCAGCGCATCGAGTCGACCTCGTCGCCGAAGAGCTCCACCCGCACCGCCCGTTCCTCGGTCGCCGGGTAGACATCGAGGATGCCGCCGCGGACCGCGAACTGGCCCCGTTCCTCGACCTGCTCGACGCGTTCGTAGCCGGCGGCGACGAGGTCCTCGGCGACGGCACCGAGGTCGACTTCGTCCCCCTTGGCGATTTCGAAGCCCGCCGGGCGCAGCGAGGCGTCCGGCACAGCCTCGGCCAGCGCGACCGCGGAGGCGACGACGATCGCGTCGGCTTCGCGGGAGAGCGCGTCGAGGGCGTCGATCCGCAGGCCGACGAGGTGCGGCGGGGGCGTCACGGAAGAGGCGTATCCGGTCCCGCGCGAGGGATAGAGACGCACCCGCCGCGGGGCGAGGAAGGCGCGCAGATCGGCGGCGAGATCGCGCGCGGCGCGGTCGTCGGCGGCGACCAGGAGCGCCGGGCGCCCCGCCAGCCCGCGGTCGTCCTCGAGCAGCGCCGCCAGCAGCAGCGGCCGCAGCGTCTGGGACGCGCGCAGGCTGACTCCCTCGCCCCCGTCGGCGGCGGCGAGCACGTCCGAGGCGAGCGCGTGGACGCGCTCGTTCTCGGCGGCGAGATCTAGAAGTGGGCGAAGGCTCATGGCACGCAGGACGGCCGGATCGATCGATCCGGCCTCTGCGATCCAGTTTACGAGCCCGCGAGCGTCAGGCCTTGACCGTGAACTGGTACTTCGTCACAGCGCCGGTCAGCCCGTTCGCGACCCCGCGCACCCGGAAGGTGTGCTTCCCGACCTTCAGCTTCCTGTAGATCTTCTGCGACGTGCATTTGGCCCATCTTGCGGCGTCGAGTTTGCATTCGAACTTGGCCCCGCTCACGTTCCTGGCTTCGAACTTGAACTTGGCCACGGTCACTTCGATGACCTTCTCCGGGGCGAAGAAGATCTTCACCTTCGGCGCGACCGCGGGCGGAGGCGGCGGGCTCGAGGCGGCGGGGCCGGTCGAGCCGCCGCCACCCCCACCGTTACCGCCGCCCCCTCCCCCGCCCTGGTCTTCGGGGTCGGCGACCGCGGCGAGCGGCGCCGAGACTTCCGAGGTTCCCCGGCCGACCACGGGCGCGATTTCGCCCGTCTGGGTCGCGGCCAGCAAGCTGCCGACCGGCTGCTTCGCGAAGGTCGCCTTCCAGGCACCTCCGGCGTCGGCGCTCACCACGGCGAGCAACGCGCCGAGCTCACCCGCTTCGGGTTGCGCCTTGCTGAAGACCCGCACGGTCGCGCCCGGCAGGGCGGTGCCCGTCGCGCTCGACTGCAGCGCCGTCGCGACCACCGGCGGCTTGATGCCCCCGTTGGGTTCTTCGGAGCCACCGTGGGAGATGAGCTTGATGAAGGCGCCGGCGTTGCCGAATCCGGTGTTCGCGGCGATTTCGTTACGACCCGTCTGCCGGCTGATGACCGTGATCGCGCCGAATTCCTCGGTCCTTTCCGGCGTCGCCACCGCGAATCCCGATCCGAGGATCGTGTTCGCTTCCCCGGCACCATCCCCGCCGATCCGGTTGTGGTTCGCGTTCGAGCCGAGCACGATCCCGATTTCCGCCGCTTCCGTGACTTCGTTACCGACGATGGTGTTCGATTCGCTCTGGTGTTCGAAGTCTTCGCCGTCGACGTAGATCCCGGCGCCTTTGGCTTTGGTGATCGAGTTCCCGGTGATCCGGTTGGCGTTGTTTTCGACCTTGATCCCGGCGCCGGATTCCGCCCCGCCGGCTTCGGTGAGGACGTTCCCTTCGATCAGGTTCCCGACCCCGCCATCGTCTTGCTTGGCGAGGATGCCGAACTGGCCGCCGGCGATCTCGTTTTCTGAGATCTGTGCGCCCTTGAACAGGCTTTCGATGCCGATCGCAGCTCCGGCGTTCATGTTGTTGCCGACGATGAAGGCACCCGCGGCGACGCCTTCGGAGGAGGCCGAGATGCCGGCCACTTCGGGTGCGTCGGCGAGGGATCCGTCGAAGAGATAGCCGAATTCGTTGCCGATCACGCCCAGCAGTTCGGCGCGTTCCGCGAGGACGCCGTAGCTGCCGCCGACGAAGAAGTTGCCTTCGGAAGGGGAGTTGCTCCCGCCGACCGTGACCTCGCTCGGGCCCGGTTCCGAAGGACCGCCGGGAGGACCCGCGTAGATCGCCTCTTCCGCTCTGCCGATCGCCGCCGTGCCGTCGGGGCTGAGGCCGAGATAGTTGCCGCGGATCCGCGTCGGCCCACTCGCCGCCGCGACGTGTTCGCTGCTGAACCCGGCGAGGTCGATGTCGGCTCCTCCTTCTTCGACGGCGAAGACGTTGCACGGTCCATCGCAGGCCGCGGTCGTCGCTTCCGGGCCGAGGACGCCGCCGACTTCGTTGTCGGCCGCTTTGACGACCGGGGTGCCGCTGGTGTCGTCGACGATCCTCACCCCGACCTCGAGCGAGTGTCCGAAGGGGAAGACGCCGGTCGGCCGGAGGCCGAAGTAATTCCCCTGGATGGCGCCGGCGGAGGCGCCGTCGACGTAGAGGCCGACTTCGCCGGTGGTGAAGACGTTGCGTTCCGTCGGGCCGAGCCCACCGATCAGGGCTTCGTCAGCCCCCGCTTCCAGGCGGATGCCGGCCTTCGACAGGCCGGCGCCGACCCCTGAGTTGAGACCGACTCCGAACCAGTCGTTCGTCGCCGTGAATCCTTTCTCGCCTTTGTCGACGAGGATGCCGTTCTGGGCACCGTCGAAGGCGATTCCTTCGACGGTGACGTTGCCGGCTTTGACGGGCAGGATGCTGCTACCGCCGGTGGCGAGGATTTCGACGCAGGGACCATTGAGACCCCAGCCGTTCGGGCACTGCCTCCCGGCGGTGTCCCCGCCGAGGAGGGTGACCGCTTCGGTGACCGCAGGAAGCGGCGAGCCGATTTTGATCGTCGACGCGGGCGCGGCGCCACCGAAGACGGACTGGCTGAAGGTGATCGTGTCGGGGCCGCCGGCGTTGGCGGTGGTGTTCGCCAGATCGATCGCGCTGCGGAGCGTGCATTCGTCGCTCGTCGCCGGCGTTTCGCAGGCCGTCGTTTCCACCGTGTCTTCGACGCTGTTGACCGCGAATTCCGCCGCGGAGGCGAGGGCCGGCAACGCGGCGGCCGCGAGCAGCGCGCAGACGGATACCGCCAGCGCGAGGAGGTGGATATGGCCTCGGGATACGGCTCTGTCGCGCTTGATCACCGCAGCAAGGTATCCGGCGCCGGCGGACGCGGGCCGCGAATACTGAGGGGCCGTTCGTCTAGTAGGGGAAGCCGGAGCCGCGTACGTGCTCGACCTGGCCGACGCCCTCGGCGGCCGACCGGCCCTCGATGTCGTCCCACTCGTGGAGCATGCGCTTCAGGCGGGCGACGCCCTCGGGTGGGTGGGCGGCGACGGAGGCGGCGAGGGCGAGGGCCGACTCCTCGGTCGCGGCCGCGGGGGCGACGCGGTTGATCAGGTTGAGGCGCAGGGCCTCGTCGGGCCCGACGGTGCGGGAGGTGAGCAGGAGGTACTTGGCGGCGGCGAGGCCGCAGAGGGTGACGAGGCGGGCGGGGCCGACCGGCATGCCGAGCGCGGCGCCGGGGAAGCGCATCCGCAGGTTGGAGCCACCGACCCGCATGTCGCAGGCGATCGCGATCTCGGCGCCGCCGCCGACCACGTCGCCGTGGCAGGCCGCCACGGTCGGCTTGGGGAAGGCGACGACGGCGTCGTAGAGGTCGGAGAACTGCTGCATCCGCGCCACGTGGCCCTCGTGGTCGAGGTCCTCGCGCACGTCGGCGCCGGCCGAGAAGCCCATGTGGTCGGTCGAGGAGAAGACCAGGACGCGGACCGCGTCGTCGCCCCGCGCCACCGCGAGGTGCTCGAGCAGCTCGCTCAGCATCTGCGTGTCGATCGCGTTCCGCGCCTTCGGCCGGTCGAGCCGGATCAGCGCGACACCGTCCTCGGCGACCTCGTAGGTGGTGGCGGCCTGCGGCTCGTCGGCGGGGATCCCGTTTTCGGTCGTCTCACTCATCGTCGACCCCGGACGCTAGCCGCTCGACCAGCCTCTCTGCCTCGCGGGCGGAATCGTCGACCAGCGCCTCGACCTCGGCGGGCGGCTCGCGGAACTTGCCGAGGACCCAGGCGGAGACGATCTCGGGGTCGGTCGAGTCGGGGCGGCCGACGCCGATCCGGACGCGCCAGAAGTCGGCGGAGCCGAAGCCGCGTTTGAGGGACTTCAGGCCGTTGTGGCCGGCCAGGCCTCCCCCCTCCCGCACGCGGATCTCACCGAAGGGGATGTCGATCTCGTCGTGGAGGACGATCGTCTGATCGAGCGGCGCCTTCAGGGCTCCGCGGGCGGGGCCGGCCGAGTCGCCGACCGCGTTCATGTAGGTCATCGGCAGGAGGATCGCGACGCGGGGGCCTCCCGGGCCGGTCCGCCCTTCCCAGAGCTCGCCCTTGTACTTGGACTTCGGCTTGCCGAGATCCCAGCGCCGGGCCAGCTCGCGCGCGACGTCGAAGCCGATGTTGTGACGATCGCGGGCGTGCTCGGGCCCGGGGTTGCCGAGGCCGACGATCAGGATGCGATCGCCGTCGCCATCGCCGCCTCGATTGAAGATGGACACGGCTCGGAGAGCCGGAGGGCCCTACTCGCCCTCGGAGTCGCCGCCCGAGTCGCCGTCGCCCTCGGACTCGCCGCCCTCGGCGGTCTCGCCGACCAGTTCGGTCTCCTCCTCG
>JAFDWD010000105.1 GCA_018268695.1 Actinomycetota bacterium | reverse complement strand
GCGCCAACAGTGCGAGCTCAGCCTGCGCCGGCTTGGGCTCGACACCATCGACCTCTTCCAGCTTCACCGCATCGACGGGGAGGTCCCGCTGGAGGAGCAGGTCGGGGAGCTCTCAGCGCTTCAGCGGGAGGGGAAGATCCGCCACATCGGCCTCTCCGAGGTCGACGTCGACCAGCTGAAAGCGGCCCAGGAGCACGCGACGATCGTCAGCGTCCAGAACCTCTTCAACCTGACCGCACGCGATGCCGAGCCGCTGCTCGACCACTGCACCGAGCACGACATCGGCTTCATCCCCTGGTTCCCGCTGGCGACCGGCAGGCTGCTCGATGACGGCGGGCCGTTGGCCGACATCGCCGCCGAGACCGGCGCCGAGCCATCGCAGCTGGCGCTCGCCTGGCTCCTGCGGCGCTCGCCGGTGATGCTGCCGATCCCCGGCACCTCCTCGGTCGCGCACCTCGAGCAGAACCTCGGTGCCGCCGAGCTGGAGCTGACCGACGAGCAATTCGAGGCGCTGGAGGGAGTGGCCTGATGCCGCGATCCGGCTGGGGCGCTGCGGGCGCCTAGATGAGTAGTTCCACGAATCCCTCGGGGTGGGGGCGCCGGCAGGGGTGAGGAGCAGCCGGGTCGAAGTCGGCGGTGCTCAGTCCTCACCGCCGACCCAAGGAGGGCCACGATGCTCGCCGACCTCGACCTGCTGCTCACTGCGGTCTTCTGCACCGCCGACGATCTCCTGCCCGAGAGGAAGAAGAACGCCAGGAGGAGGTTGACCGACGCGGAGGTCGTCACCCTCTGCGTGGCCCAGTCGATCATGGGCGTGACCTCCGACGAGCGCTTCGCGAAGATCGCCCCGAGGCGACTCCGGCACCTGTTCCCGACGCTGACCATGCGATCCGGCCTCCACAAGCGACGCGATCACCTCACCGAGACGATCGAGTGGTTGATCGGCGTCTTCGCGAGCCGCTCCCCCGGCTACCACGACGACCTCCTCCTGGTCGACTCCACCCCGATCGAGTGCGCACGCTCGCGGGAGACGGTGAAGCGTGGCGGCTCGAGCTGCCTGGCCGACGCGCTCTCCGATGCCGCCGACTACGGTTATTGCGCATCGCATTCCCGCTGGTTCTGGGGCTTTCGCCTCCACACCCTGATGGCTCCCGACGGCACCCCACGGGCGATGGCGCTGACCTCGCCCAGGGAGGGAGAGCGTGAGGTCTGCCTGCGGCTCCTCGGCAGGGTGAACCGTGAAGGCCCGCTCACCGTCCTCGGCGACAAGGGATACGCCGGCGCCGCCTTCGAGGCCGACGCCGCCGGGCTCGGCGCGACGATCGTCAGACCCCGCCGCAGAGACGAGCCCGAGGGCGGCCCGCACCTGGCCCCGCTGCGGCAGCGGATCGAGTCGATCTACTGGAGCGCCAAGGACATCCTCGCCCTCGAGCGCCACGGCGCCCGCACCCTGCGCGGGCTGCGGGTGCGGATCGCGGCCCGGTTCCTGGCCCTGGCCGCGGCGGTCTCCCTGAACCACGAACTCGGGCGCCCGAGCCGGGCGCTGGTCGACTACGTCTCCTGAGCCGTGGAACTACTCATCTAGGAGGCGATCGCGGTGGCGAGCTGGGAGCGGGAGGAGATGTCGAGCTTGCGGTAGGTGTTGGTG
>JAFDWD010001059.1 GCA_018268695.1 Actinomycetota bacterium | reverse complement strand
GGAGACGCGCGAGGCGTCGGCGCTCACCTCGGGGGTGAGGATCGCATCGCTGACGTCGCGCCCGCCGAGCAGCACGCGGCGCCCGTCGAAGCCGATCTCGAGGCTCGCGGCGAGCGGCCCGACCGCCGCCCCGTCGTCTGCGTCGACGCCCGCCTCGCGCGCCGCCAGCGCCACGCTGCGGTACATCGCCCCGGAGTCCAGGTAGGTGAAGCCGAGCTCGGCCGCGACAGCGCGGGCGACGGTCGACTTGCCGGCCCCGGCGGGCCCATCGATCGCGATAACCATGGCGGCAGCGTATGGGTCCCACACCCCTGCACGCTTGTCTCGTATAGCGAGACAAGCGTGCAGGGGTGTCTCAGTGGACCGGGTCGCGCAGCGGCGGCCCGTGCAGGAGGGAGTTGAGATCGCCCTGGAAGCCGGGGTAGCTGACCGCCGCCGCGGCCATGTTCCCGACCTCGACGCCGTCGCTCGACGCCACCCCGGCGACCGCGCCCAGCATCGCGATCCGGTGGTCCCCGTGGGAGTCGACCTGACCGCCGCGCAGACCCCCGGTCCCCTCGATCACCATGCCGTCCTCGGTCGCCTCGACCCGGCCGCCGAGCGCCCGCAGGGCATCGGTGACGACCGCGATCCGGTCGGACTCCTTGCGGCGCAGCTCGCCCGCGTCGCGGATCGTCGTCGTCCCCTCGGCGAAGCAGGCGACCAGCGCCACCAGCGGCAGCTCGTCGATCGCCAGCGGCACGTCGGCGCCGCCGACCTCGCAGCCGTGCAGCTCCGAGTGGCCGACCCGGATATCGCCTATCGGCTCGCCGCCCTCCTCGCCCTTCGGGATGACCTCGATCCCCTCGGCGCCCATGCGCTCGAGGATCGCCAACAGGCCGGTGCGGGTCGGGTTCAGGCCGACGTGGTGGAGGAGCACGTCGGAGCCGGGGACGATCGTCGCCACGGCGATGAAGAAGGCCGCCGAGGAGAAGTCGGCGGGGACGACGATCCGCCCCGGTTCGAGGCGCTCGGCGGGCGCGATGACGACGGTGTCGCCCTCGCGGCGGATCGCCGCGCCGGCGGCGCCCAGCATGCGCTCGGAGTGGTCGCGGGTCGGCAGCGGCTCGACCACGCGGGTCTCGCCTGCGGCGATCAGGCCGGCGAAGAGCAGGCAGGACTTGACCTGGGCGCTCGCCATCGGCAGCTCGTAGGCGATGCCGTGGAGCGGTGCCGCCTCGATCCGCAACGGCGGCAGGCCGTCGCTCGCGGTGAGCACCGCGCCCATCTGGCGCAGCGGATCAGCGATCCGATCGACCGGCCGCCTACGGATCGACTCGTCGCCGTCGAGCGTCCAGGCCCCTTCCGGCTGTCCGGCGAGCCAGCCCGGCAACAGGCGCAGGAGCGTCCCCGCGTTGCCGACGTCGATCGACGCCGAGCGCGCGCCACGCAGCCCGACGCCGGCGATCCGCAGGGTCGGAGCGCCGAGACCATCGCCCTCGCCGACCACGTCTGTCGCCTTCTCCTCGTGCAGCAGCCGCGCCCCGACTGCCTGCACCGCGTCGAGGGTCGAGCGGGTGTCGGCGGCGTCGAGATAACCGACCACCTCGGTCTCCCCCTCACCCATCGCGGCGATCATCGCCGCGCGATGGGAGATCGACTTGTCGGCCGGCGGTCGCAGGGCGCCGCGCAGGGCACCGAGCGGCTTGAAGTTGGTTCGATCGCTCATTTCCAGGCGAAAAACTATCTATCTGCCGGCTATCCGCCGGCGCCGACGACGGACACGCCGTGCCCCAGCTCACGGACGACGGCGGCGCCGCGCTCGGCCTGCTCCTCCCCCGCCAGCCACAGCGAGACCGCCCCGGAGCTCATGTCCGAGGCCGGGTGCAGGGCCATGTCCTCGATGTTCAGGCCCGCCTCGCCCAGCGCCAGCGCCAGGCGCGCCATCGTCCCCGGCTTATTGGCGACGATCACCCGCAGCTCGTAGAGCGGCCCGTCGGGACGCTCGGCTTCGAGCAGCCGCCGGCGGTCCTCGCCGGCGGCCGCGTGCCAGGCGCCGATCGCCTCCCGGTCGCCGGAGCGGATCAGCGCCGCCGCCGCGTCGAGACGGCGCGCGACCGACTCGATCGAGTCGGCGATCGCCTCGCTGTTGGTGGCGAAGATGTCGGCCCAGATGCCGGGATTGGAGCCGGCGACGCGGGTCGCGTCGCGGAAGCTCGGGCCGACCTCGGGATGGCGCTCGCCCTCCTCCAGATCCCCGACCGCCTCGGCGACGAGCGCGTTGGCGACGGCGTGGGGCATGCCGCTGACGGTCGCCATCAGGTGGTCGTGGGCAGCGGCATCGATCGCCTGGGGACGGGCGCCCAGCCCGGCCACGACCCGCTGCAGGCGGTCGTAGAGGACGCCGCTGGAGATCTCTGTCGGCGTCAGGTACCAGCGGGCGCCCTCGAAGAGGTCGGCGCGGGCGTTGGCGACGCCGGCGGTCTCCGCCCCGGCCAGCGGATGCCCGCCGACGAAGCGCTCGTCGGCGCCGAGCGCGGCGACGATGTCGCGCTTGGTCGAGCCGACGTCGGTGACCGACGTCTCCGGCCCGGCGGCCGCGAGCGCCGCGGCGGCGAGCTCCGGCAGCGTCCCGACCGGCGCCGCGCAGAAGACGACCTCGACACCCTCGACCGCGGCCGCGATCGAGTCCGTGGCGGTGTCGGCGGCGCCCGTCGCGAGCGCCGCCTCACGGGTCGCCGCATCGGGATCGAAGCCGACCACCTCGGCACCGAGGCGCTCCCGCGCCGCCAGTCCGATCGAGCCGCCGATCAGCCCGACGCCGAGGACGGCGATCCGCGGGGTCACTGCCCTACGACGCGCGCCGGGCCTGGACCGCGGACGCGAACCGATCGAGCGCCTGGACGGTGTCCTCCCAGCCGATGCAGGCGTCGGTGACCGACTGGCCGTAGACGAGGTCCTCCCCCGGCTTCAGGTCCTGGCGCCCCTCGACCAGGAAGGACTCCAGCATCACGCCGGTGATCGCCTTGTTGCCGTCGGCGATCTGGTCGGCGATTTCGCCGGCGGCGAAGAACTGCTTCTCCGGGTCCTTGCCGCTGTTGTCGTGGGAGGCGTC
>JAFDWD010001058.1 GCA_018268695.1 Actinomycetota bacterium | reverse complement strand
CTGGCACATGGCGATCCCGACCAGCGTCGAGGCCTACTACCAGGAGGCCGGCCGCGCCGGGCGCGACGGGCTGCCCTCGCGGGCGGTGATGCTGGCGATGAAGGCCGACCTCGGGCGGCTGGTGCGTTTCAACGAACAGCGGGCGGGCGACCCGGAGCTGGCGATCGCCCACGAGCGCGGTTGGCGCGCCTACCACGCGATCAAGGACTTCATCTACGGCACCCGCTGCCGGCGCGTCGCCCTCCTCGCCCACTTCGGCGACCGCCGCGCCGAGACCGCGCCGACGGGCCGTTGCTGCGACATCTGCGACATGCTCGACTGGCTACCCGACCCGGACACGATCGCGGTCCGCAAGCCGGCCCGCTCCGGCGGCGGCGGGTCCTCCGCCCCGGCCCCGGACCTCTCCCCCGACGACGAACCGCTCTTCGAAGCGCTGAAGAAATGGCGCCTCGGGGCGGCCGAAGGCAAGCCGGCCTACACGGTCGCGAACAACAAGACCCTCGCCTCGATCGCCGCCCGTCGCCCGACGGGACGCCCCGCCCTGATCGAGATCTCCGGCGTCGGCCCCTCGTTCGTCAGCAAGTACGCCGACGACGTCCTGGCCCTGGTCGCCGAGCACGGCGACTCACAGCTCGCGGCCTAGCCCCCGTCCAGCTGTTCCTTATGGACGCCACAGGTCCATAAGGAACAGCTGGGGGGCCGGCGGGGGGAATTGAAAGGATTCGCGGATGGCGGAAGCGCAGGTCGTCAAGCCGAGGACCGAACGGATCCAGCCGGGGATCTGGCGGTTGAAGCTGCCCTGTCCGTGGCCCGGCGTGCCGCACGGGAACGCCTGGGTGATGCAGCGGGGCGCGGGGGTCGTGCTGTTCGACACCGGGGTCGGGGGGCGCGGCAGGCTGCGGATGCTCGATATCGCGCTGGCGCAGGCGGGGTTCGGGGTCGAAGACGTGAAGCTCATCGTCTGCACGCACTCCCACTCCGACCATTACGGCCTGGCCGCGTCGATCTGCGACGAGACGGGTTGTGAGCTTTGGATGCACCCCAACTGGGAGCACATCCGGTTACAGGCCGACGATCCGCAGGCCGCGCTCGAAGCCCGGCTCGAGGTCGGACGGATGAGCGGCGTGCCGATGGCCGCGCTCGACCGCTACCGCGAGCGCAGCGCCAAACCCGAAGAACTGATCAGCGGCATCCGCGCGCCCGACCGGGAGCTCGTCCCCGGCGTCGAGGTCGAGACCGACATCGGCACCTGGAGCGTGATCGAGACGCCCGGCCACGCCCCGTCCCACGTCTGCCTCCACCAGGCCGAGCGGCGCCTGCTGGTGTCCGGGGACCACCTGCTCGGGCGCACGGCACTCTTCTTCGACTACGGCCACACGCCTGACCCGTTCGGCGAATACCTGACGAGCCTCGAACGGATCGAGCCGCTGCCGGTGGACCTCTGCCTGCCGGGGCACGGCAAACCGTTCCGCGATCCGGCGGTGAAGATCGCCGCCGCCCGCGAGCAGGCGGGCGAACTGCTCGAACGCGTCCGCGAGCAACTCGCGGATGGGGCCGAGCCGACCGCCTACGAGATGGTCGAAGGGATCGTCGGCCGCGAGAACCTCAACCCGGGCACCGCCGGCTTCATGCTCCAGATCGTGCTCGCCTGCCTCGACCACCTCGCCGCCGGCGGCGAGGTGCGGCAGGTCCCCGACTCCGACCCGCAGCGCTGGCGTGCTTAAGCGCGCCCGGTCGGCTCTCACTCTCCTCGTCCACCCGCGCAAGCTGTGGCGCGAGCATCGGCGGGTAGCGATCGCGCTGATCGTGGTGGCGATCCTCGGGGTCGCCGGGGTGATCGTCGCCTGGCAAGAGCTGAAGCGCCCCGCCGACGTCCACAACGAGGCGGCGATCGAACACTTCACGCCGGAACCGCCGAAGGAAGCTCCGAAACCGAAACCGGGACGCCGCGGCGCCCGGCCGACGGTGAACTGGCCGATGTACGGGCTGAACCCGCAGCGCACCCGCTACCTCCCCACCCGCGGGGTGAAGCCGCCCTTTCGGAAACTCTGGCGCTACACGCAGCGTCCGCTGCTCGAGTTCCCGCCGATCTACGTCGGCGGCGTCCTCTACGCGGTCAACAACTCCGGCTTCGCCTTCGCGCTGAACGCGCGGACCGGCGCGAAGCTCTGGGAACGGAGGATCGGCCGCCTCAACGCCTCCTCCCCGGCCTACTCCAAGCACCGCCTCTACATCGTCAACCTGGTCCCCGGCCACATCGTCAAGCTGGACGCGAAAAACGGCAAGATCATCTGGAAAAAGCGGCTGCCCGCGAGGGCCGAGTCCTCGCCGGTGGTGGTCGGCTCGAGCGTCTACTTCGGTTGCGAAGACGGCAAGCTCTACTCGGTCTCGACCGTCAACGGGAACGTCCGCTGGGCGACCCAGCTGTCGGGACCGGTGAAGGCGGCGCCCGCCTTCCACGGCGGCCGGCTGTTCGTCGGCGACTACGGCGGCTCGATGAACGCGGTCGACGCGAAGACCGGGAAGCTGATCTGGTCGACCGGCTCGCTCGGGACCGGGATCAGCGGCGGCGAGTTCTACTCGACCCCGGCGGTCGCCTTCGGCCGCGTCTACGCGGGCAACAACGACGACCGCGTCTACAGCTTCGACATCTCCAACGGCGAACTGGCCTGGACCTACTCGACCGGCGGCTACGCCTACTCGGCACCAGCTGTCGCGAGCACCAAGCACAGCCCGCCGACCGTCTACATCGGGTCCTTCGACGGCAACATCTACGCGCTCAATGCGAAGAACGGCGAAGTGCGGTGGAGCCGCTCGGCGGGCGGCCAGGTGGTCGGCTCGCTCTCGGCGATCGGCGAAATCGTCTACGTCGCCAACTTCACCACCCAGACGACGACCGGCTTCATGATGCGCAGCGGCCGCAAGGTGTTCACCTACCCCAAGGGCACCTACACGCCGATCATCTCGGACGGCCAGAGCCTCTATCTGACCGGCTACTCGAGCATCACCAAGCTCGCGCCGATCCGCCCGAAACCGGCACGGATCTCGAACAACTTCGTCGCACCGAAACCGCGCTTCCCGTCCCACACGCTCGGGAAAGCAATCGGCAACGGTTTCGTCGCGCCTTAGGTTCGTCCGGCCCTAGCTGGTTGATTCCACGGCCGGGCGGGCGGCAGTCCTAGATGGGGTCTCCTGGGCGTCTCATGGAGGGCCACACCTCGGCCAATCCGTTGACGAAGAGCGTGAGAACTCCACACTTCCTTGCGCCTTCGGTCTGTTTCCCTGACCTTCCGTGACGGTTTCGGACCTCGGGTCGGGGCCCGGAACGCGCTGTCGACTTTGACCACACCAGGGTGTGGTCAATCCACGCAGCGCTGAATTCGGTGTTGTGCAACACGCACG
>JAFDWD010001057.1 GCA_018268695.1 Actinomycetota bacterium | reverse complement strand
GCTTCGAGCCGCCGCCGCATCCGCGAGGTCGCGATGCCGATCACCTCGCTGCGCAGGTTGCGGGCGCGGCGCTCGGCCAGCGTGCCCTGCTCCTCGATGAAGGCGCGGTGCTCGTCGATCTGCCGCGCGAGCTCGTCAACCCCCACCCCGTCCATCGCTTCGGTCCTCAGCACCGGCACCTTCCAGCTGCCCTGTTCGTGGGACAGGGCCAGCACGCCGCGGACCTCGCGCACCATCGTGTCGGTCATCGGATGGTCGGCCTTGTTGACGACGATGATGTCGGGGATCTCCATCACCCCCGCCTTCAGCGCCTGGATCGAGTCGCCGGAGCCCGGCATCAGCGCGAGGATGATCGTGTCAGCGTGGTCGACGATGTCGATCTCCGCCTGGCCGACGCCGACGGTCTCGATCAACACATCGTCTTTGCCCGCCGCGTCCATCACCAGGGCGACCTGCAGCGCCGCCTCGGAGAGACCGCCGAGGGCGCCGCGGCTGGCCATCGAGCGGATGAAGACGCCGGGGTCGAGGAAGTGCTCGGAGAGCCGGATCCGGTCGCCGAGCAGGGCGCCGCGGGTGAACGGGCTCGAAGGGTCGATCGAGAGCACCGCGACCTCACGGTCGGCTTTGCGCATCTCCCCGGTCAGCGCTCCGATCAGCGTCGACTTCCCCACCCCGGGCGGTCCGGTGAAGCCGATGATCCGCGCCTTGCCGGTCCGCGGGTAGACCTCGCGGACGAGCTCCCAGCCCGCCGGGTCGTCGGACTCGATCAGCGTGATCGCCCGCGCCAGCGCACGCTTGTCGCCCGCGACGAGGCGCTCGGCGAGTGGTGCGTCTTTGGCGACGTCGGGCACGGGTTGGCCAGTCTAGTGCCGCGTCCGGTGTCACCCCGCCCGGCACTAGAGTCCACCCCGCGTGCTCCGCTTCCTCGCCCGCAATCGGATGCTCAACTGGCGCTACGGGTTGCTTGCCTGGCGTTACGCCTGGCGGCGGCTGCTGACCCCCGCCGGGCGCCGCTGGCGCACCGACGGCTTCGTCTTCTTCGGCAGCGGGCTCGAAATCGAGATCGGCAGGCGGGGCCGGGTCGACTTCGGCCGCTTCGTCTGGATCGGCGACCGGACCAAGGTGCGCTGCCACGAGGGGCTGGTCGAGATCGGCCCGAAGACGGTGATGGGCCAGGAATGCACGATCACCGCCT
>JAFDWD010001056.1 GCA_018268695.1 Actinomycetota bacterium | reverse complement strand
GGCCCGTCGACGTCAAGGGGACGCAAGGGCTTGCGGCGAGCCCGGCCGTCTCGGCCACGGCCCTGGCTGGCTGTGGCCGTGGCCGAGACGGCCGGGTCCTCGGGAGGGGATGAGGGGTTGTCGCGCCCGGGTCACGCGAGGCGCACGGGAGGGACACGGAACCGTCGCCGATGTGTCACGGCGTCACGGAGAGCGTGAGAAGTCCTGAGTTCGGTGCGTGTTGCACAACACCGATCTCGCGCTGCGCGAGTTGAGGCCCTCATAGGGGCCCAAAGTCACGCAGCGCGTCCTGGGCGACGTGGAACCGTCACGGAACTCCACGGATCCGGATCGAAGGCGCAGGGAAGTGTGGAGTTCCCGGCATCTTCGTCGACGATCCCGGCCGGGTGTGGCCTCTCACGCACGGACCCTCGGAGAAACACCGCACTCCCACCCGCCCCTCGGACGGCCGCCCCCGCCGCCTCAGCCCGCCGACTTCGTCCCGGCGCCCTTCGGGCGCGGCTGCTTCTTCTTCGGTTTGGGTTTCGGCTTTGGCTTCGCCCGTTCGACCTTGAAGCGGTAGAGGACCTGGGTCGGGGCCGGGCCGCCGGGGCCGAAGGCGCGGACCCGGAAAGCGTGGCTGCCGACGCCGACGCGCATCTTCAGGGGGCTGGTGCAGATGGTGCCGGGTCGGGAGTCGAGCTTGCAGCGGAACCAGAAGGGGCCGACGCCGGAGGCTTTGAAGTTGAAGGAGACGGTGGGGGCGGCGCTGTGGACGCCGAGGCGGATGAGCTGGCGCGGCCCGTGCATGAGGAGGGTGCTCGGCGGCGACGGGGGAGGCGGCGGTTCCGGCTGTCCGGTGGCGGCGGGCGCGGTCGTGGTGAGGATCTGGCCGAATTTGCCGGCCGCGACGCAGAGCCCTTCGGTCGGGCAGGAGAGGCCGAAGAGGGCGTTGGTGACGCCTTTGATCAGGTGTTCGGTGCGCCAGGTCGTGGAGCCGCCGCTCGGATTGGTCGACGCGCTGACTTCGCCGTTGTTGCTGGAGATCACGCACAGGGTCGTCGAGGGACAGGAGGCGGCGACGTTCTGGAAGCGGTAGGGCATCGGGCCGACCGGCCAGGTGGCGACGCCGCCGGTCGGCGCGTTGGAGAAGAGGACCCCGCCTTCGTTGCCGGCGACGCAGAGGTATTCGTTGGCGCAGGCGAGCGCGAGGATCGGGTTTTCTCCGGCCGGACTGCCCTGCGGGGTCCACGCCGCCGCGCCCAGCGTCGGGCTCGAGGTGGTCCAGATTTCCCCGTTGGAGGCGCTCGCCACGCAGAGGAAGCCGGTGCAGGTGACGGTGCGCAGTGGCGGTTCGCCGGGCAGCGTGGCACGCGTCCAGGCGGTCGGGCCACCGGTCGGGTTGGTCGAGGTGAGCACCTGGCCGCTGCTGCCGACCACCACGCAGACCACAGGCCCGCAGTTGACTCCGAACAGCGACTTGGCTTTCGGGATCCGCGTCGGCGACCAGGAGCCGGCGCCCGCGCCGGGGTCGGTGGTCGTCCAGACGCCGCCGCTGAAGTCGACCGCGACGCAGAGCGTCGGCGACGGGCAGGTGATCCCGCGCAGGTTCGCGCGCAGGTTTTCGGCTTCGCTGATGTGCCCGACGGTCCAGGCGCCGGCGCCCGCGGTCGGCGCGGTCGACTGGATCACCACGCCTTCCTGGCCGACCCCGATGCAGGAGCCGCTCGGTTCGCAGTTCATCCCGAAGATCGTTTCCCCGTCGCCGAGGTTGAGGTTGGTCAGGGTCCAGGGCGACGCCGCCTGCGCGGAGGCGGCCCCGAACGCGCCCAGCAGGGCGGCGAAGACGGCGACGATCAGGGCGAGACGGCGCATGGCGGACTTTTTATCGGGACCCGAGAAGGAATTCGCGTCTGGGCGTAGACGTGCAAAATTTCACGCTCTTCGGGACGGGTCGATCACCCTCAGGTGACCTTTCTGGAGCGATCGGGAGCACTGAGCGCGAAAACCCGCCTCCTGGCGTGGAGTTTCGCCCTCGCCGGCCTGGCCGTCCTCGCCCTGGCGCTCACCCCCGGCGCCCGGGCCGATTCGGGCGGCGTCTCGTCCTCCTTCTCCGGCGAAACGGTCGAAACCCCGTCGATCCCCGCCAGCACCGCGGAAACCGAAGTCCCCGGGGTCAGTGAACCGAGCGGCATCCCGATCCCCCCGCCGCTCGGCCCGACCGTCCCCGGCGCCCTCGCCACCCTGCGCGGGACCCGCGCCCTCGCCCCGGCCTCGGCGCCGACCGCGGTGAAGCAGGTCATCGCCGCCGCCAACCGGATCCGCACCACGCCCTACGTCTGGGGCGGCGGCCACCGGACCTGGGTCGACAAAGGCTACGACTGCTCCGGCTCGGTCTCCTTCGCGCTCCACGGCGCCAACCTGCTCGAAACGCCGCTCGTCTCCGGCTCCTTCATGACCTGGGGCGAACCGGGCCCCGGCAAGTGGATCACGATCTACGCCAACAAGGCGCACGTCTACATGGTCGTCGCTGGGCTCCGCTTCGACACCGGCGGCGACGCCGAAGGCGAAACCGGCCCCCGCTGGCACGCCGAACCGCCCTATCCGAAGGGCTTCATCGTCCGCCACCCCGTCGGCTACTGACGCCCCTTCCCGCCGCGTTCGGGATTCTCCGCGCATATCGCGGCGTTTTTGCCGACGCAGAGCGGTTTGACACCTTGAAAAGAAGTCTTTCGAAAGGTAGCTTTCGACGATGGCCGAGGGAGTCGTCCAGCTCACCGATCCGCGGGCGCTGCGCGCCGTCGCCCATCCCACCCGGCTGAAGCTGATCGCGCTGCTGCGCCGGTTCGGGCCGCTGACGGCGACGCAGGCGGGGGAGCGGATCGGCGAAAGCGCCTCCGGGTGCTCGTTCCACCTGCGCTCGCTCGCCAAGTACGGCCTGGTCGAGGAGGCGGGAGGTGGACGAGGTCGGGAGCGGCCGTGGCAGGCGACCGCGAACGGCCACGAATGGGTGGCGCGCGGCCCGAGCGAGGAGGTCGACGAGGCGGGGGACCTCCTCAGCCGGGTCGTGGTCGAGCGCTGGTTCGACGAGGCCCTGCAGTGGGTCGACCGCCGCCACGACGAGACGCGGGAGTGGGCGAACGCGGCGACCGCCAACGACCGGATGATCGCCGTCACCGCCGCCGAGCTCGAAGAGATCGACCGGCAGGTGGCGGAGATCGTGCAGCCCTACATGGATCGGGTCGGCCGCCCCGAGAGCCAGCCGGAGGGGGCCCGCACCGCGGTCCTCATCCAGCTCGCCTTCCCGTTCGCCAACGAGCCGCCGCCGCCCTGATGCGCCGCCGGATCCCGAAGCTGCTGCGGGTCAACCGTCCGTTCCGCAACTACTGGACCGGGCAGACCATCTCGCTTTTCGGGGACCAGATCGCGCTCCTTGCGATCCCCCTGCTCGCCGTCCTCACCCTCAACGCCGACGCCGAGCAGATGGGCTTCCTGGCGGCGGTCGAGATGGCGCCGAGCCTCCTCTTCGCCTTTCCCCTCGGCGCCTGGACCGACCGCCGCAGCAACCGCCGCGCGCTCCTCGTCACCGCCGACCTCGGTCGGGCGGTGCTCTTGCTCGGGCTGCCGCTCGCCGCCGTCTTCGGCCTCCTCACCCTGCCGCTCCTCTACGTCGTCGCCTTCCTCACCGGCACCCTCGGCATCCTCTTCATGGTCGCCGAACAGACGGTCTTCACCTCGCTGGTGCGGCCGCGCGAGTACGTCGAGGCGAACTCGCTGCTGATCGGCAGCCGCTCGGTCGCCGTGGTCGGCGGCAAAACGCTCGGCGGCCTCCTCGTCGCCGCGCTCACCGCGCCGGTGGCGATCGCGATCGACGCGGTCAGCTTCCTCCTCTCGGCGCTCTTCGTCCGCCGCGCCGACGTGCCCGAGCCACCCGCCGCCTCGCGCGACTCCGGCGGCCTCGCCGCGGGCGTCCGCTTCGTCCGCCGCACACCGCTGCTCAAGGCCTCGCTGCTCGGCACCGCCACCTTCAACCTCTTCAACACCGCCTTCTGGGCGCTGATCGTCCTCTTCGCCACCGACGAGCTGCACCTCGGCTCCGGCGCGATCGGGATCGCGCTCGGGGTCGGCGCGCTCGGCAGCGTCCTCGGCTCGGCGCTGGCGAGGCCGCTGGCCGCCCGCTTCGGGCTCGGCCGGACGATGATCCTCTCCTTCGTCCTCGCGCCGCTGCCGCTGCTCCTGGTCCCGCTCGCCGACGGGCCGCCCGGCGTCTCGATGCTGCTCCTGACCGCGGCCGAGTTCTTCTCCGGGATCGGCGTGATGATCCTCGACGTCGGCCTCTACTCGTTGCAGGCGGCGATCATCCCCGACGAACTCCGCTCCCGTGTCTGGGGCGCGATCCTCTTCGTCAACTGGGGCGTGCGCCCGATCGGCGCGCTCGGCGGCGGCCTCCTCGCCGGTGCGATCGGCCTGCGCACGACGATGTGGATCGCCGCGATCGGCGGCCTCGCCGGCGTCTTCTGGGTCCTCTCCTCGCGCATGTCGCAGGTCCGTGACGTTCCCGAGCGCGCCGTCGAGGCGACCGTGCCCGGCGCCGAGGCGGAGGTGCCGGTCGCCGTCCCCTGACGGCTGATGGCCCGTCCGCCCCTGCATGACTTTTCCCCGATCGGCCGTCAGCGCCGCGGCTTAACCACCGCTACACCCAGACCTTGCACAATGGAAACGTGGGTGTAATCGGCGACACCCTGTCCGAGGCGCGGACCAGGCGGGCGGTGGACCTCGAGGAGGTCCACGCCGCGACGGGCATCCGCCCGCGCTACCTGGAAGCGATCGAGCAGGAAGATTGGGACGCGCTCCCGGAGGAGTTCTACGCGCGCGCCTTCATCCGCAAGTACGCCCGGTACGTGGGGGTGGACCCCGAGCCCTTGGTCGACGAGTACAAGCGCCAGCAGGGGGGAGGGCCGAGCGGCGCCGGCGGGCCGACCTCGCCCTTCGCCCGGACCGGCTCGCGACGGGCCGACGCGCTCCGTCGTCGACGCAAACGGCAGAGCGTCTACACCTGGGTCGTCGCCATCGGCGTGCTCGCCGCGATCGTGGTGGGCGTCGTCCTGCTCTCCTCGGGCGGCGACGAAGGCGGCGGGGCGAAGCAGACGAAAGGGGCGACCGGCAACGGGGCCTCGAAGGGCAAGCGGCAGCAGAAGCAGTCGAAGGCGAAACAACAGGCGCAGCATGCGTCGACGCCGAAGACGGTGAAGCTGGAGGTGGAATCGACCGCGGAAGTCTGGACCTGCGTCGTCGACGCGAAGGGCAAGGCGCTGGTCGACGGCGCGACGCTGGCCGCGGGGGAAAGCGTCGGCCCGTTCAGCTCGCGCTCCTTCACCGCGGCCTTCGGCAACGGCGCGGTCCGCGTCCTGGTCGACGGCAAAAGGCTGAAGACGCCGAACACCTCGAGCCCGATGGGGATCTCGGTCGACACCCAGGGCCGGGTCCACGAACTGCCGGAAGGGAAACGCCCGAGCTGCGAATAGCAGGGCTGTTTGATCTGACGCACACTTTGGTGGTACTGTGCTGCTGTGGTAGCACAGTCGTCTGACACGGCCGCGGCATCGAATCCCTTCGCCGTCGATCCCGAGGACGACCTGCCGGTCGGCCTGCAGTTGACGCTCCGCCTGCGGGCGCTGATCTCCACCGGCCGGCTCGCGGCGGGGGAGCAGCTGCCGAGCGTGCGCCGCCTCGCCGACTGGGCGGGCGTCAACACGAACACGGTGCGCGCCGTCTACGCGGGGCTCGAGGACGAGGGGCTCGTCGCCGGTCGGCACGGCCGCGGCACCTTCGTCGCCGACGGGGTGCGGACAGCGCCGGAGCTGGAGGAGATCGCGGGCGAGGCGATCCGCAAGGCGCGTGCCGCCGGCCTCTCGGCGCGGGAGCTGGCCGAGGTCGCGCTCGCCTGCGCGGCGATCGGGGGCGACGCGCTCGGCGGGTCGGGGGCGTCCGCTCCCGTCGGGATCGACGCCGCCGAGGCCGAAGCGATCGGCGTCCGCCAGGAGCTCCGTCGCCAGATCGGCGTGCTCGAGCGGGAGCTCGCCGACTTCGCCCGCTTCATCCCCGCCGACTTGCCGACCGCGCCGCGGGTCGCCTCGGCACACGTCGCCGGGGTCGAGGAGCTGGAGCGGACGCGGGACACGCTCGTCGCCCAGCTCTCGGAGGCGCGGCGGGCGGCGGAGCGGCGCGCGGGGGAGGAGGCGCGGCGCCGCGCCGGCGAGGAGGCCGACCACGAGGCAGGGGAGGCCGGGCCGCTGGCCCGGGCGATGGGCTGGTGGCGGCAGAAGCGATAGGCCGGGGAATCGGGCGGGTCGCGCCGCTCTTCGAGGAGGTGGGGAGCATGGTCCTCCTCACCGCGCGCACGCTGCGCTCGGCCGTTCGCGCCCCCTACCCCTACGGCGAGGAGCTGGTCGAGCAGATCGTCTTCGCGATCCGACTCTGCTGGCTGCCGCTCCTCGCCTCGACCTTCGCCCTCAACCTCGGCGCGCCGGGGCTGCAGGCGGCCGGGCCACTCCACGTCTTCGGCTCGCTCGACCGCCTCGGCGGCTTCTTCGTCCTCACCGCGATCCGCTGGATCGGCCCGCTGGTCACCGCGATCGTCGTCGCCGGGGTGGCTGGGACCGCGATCACCGCCGACCTCGGCGCCCGCAAGATCCGCGAGGAGCTCGACGCCCTCCAGGTTCTCGGCG
>JAFDWD010001055.1 GCA_018268695.1 Actinomycetota bacterium | reverse complement strand
GGGACCAAAAAGAACAGCTAACGGGGCTTGCCGTTTTCCTCTTCGCGTTCGCGCTTCTTCTCGGCGCGGGTCGAGCGGAGGATTCCGCCGATCACGATCAGGACCGGGATCACGTAGAAGATCCAGAGCCAGTGGCCGAGGTGGGCGGAGGGGATGACGACGGCGGCGGTCACGAGGCGTTCACCGAGAGCAGGTAGAGGCCGAAGCAGGTGAAGGCCACCATGACGGCGAGCATCCAGTACTGGGAGCGGGAGGCGCGGCGGTAGTCGCGCCAGTAGACCAGGGCTTTGTCGTGGGCCAGGGTGAGGCCTGCGACGTGGCCGGCGAGGAGCGCGGCGACCTGGACGTACCAGATGACGTTGGGGCTCAAGGCGCTGAAGTCGATGCCGTATTCGGCGGTGCCGAAGAGGTTGGTGGTCGAGGTCCCCAGGGGATCGGAGAGGAGGTAGGTGAACTGGGCCTGCTCCTGGTAGACGAAGAGGCTGAAGTAGTGGGCGACGAGGTAGGCGAGGGCGATCGGGATGAGGCTGTGGGCGAAGCCGCGGACGAGCTCCTTGAAGCGCGGCGCGCCGGGGACCGACTGCATGCCTTTGACGCCGAGCAGGTAGACGGCCGTGACGCCCGCGACGGTGAGCGCCATGAAGATCGTGTCGGCGATGCGAATCGTCGCCAGCGGTCCGACGCCGGCGCCGGAAATCCACTTCTCGACCTGTTCGAGCGCGGGCTTGTAGGCGCCGTCCTCGGCCCCGTCGAAGCTGGTGGTGGCGATCGAGGCGATCACCACCGCGGTCGAGCCGCGGACGCTCGTCGCCCAGTGGGTGGCGGCGGCGAGGGCGCGGCGGCGGCCGAGGCGCCCGTCCTTCATCCCGAACGGGGCGAGTTGGGAGAACATCCCGAAGTAGACGGAGAAGGTCTCCCCGCGCGCGCACCACTGCTCGCAGCCGAAGAGGGCCATCATCGCCAAGGTGTAGCCGGTGTAGACGCAGGCGGCGACGCCGGCGGCGTGGGGTTCGAGGCCGACGGCGACGCCGCCACTGGACCCGTAGACGACCTCCAGCCAGACGAAGCCGAGCAGGCCGACCGCGGCGGGCCACCGTCCCAGACGCTCCGGGTAGGCGAGGTGGCGCAACGGACGCCGGGCGACGAGGCGGTAGCCGCCGCCCGCCACCCGGGCGATCGCCCGCCACGGGTTGAACGCTCCGAAGACGTTGCCGAGGAGCGCCGAGACGAACGGGAAGCCGATCCAGGCGGTGACGAAGCAGAAGGTGATCGCGTAGTTGCGGTCGGGCGCTTCGGTGCCGTGGATGCCGGCGTAGATGCCGACGCCGAGGAGGAAGACGCCGAGGCCGCCGCAGAGCGCCCGCACCGACCAGGAGCGCACCGCCGCGGTGAGCCACGCCGCCGAGGGGCG
>JAFDWD010001054.1 GCA_018268695.1 Actinomycetota bacterium | reverse complement strand
GTCCAGCAGCCGCTCGGCCCGCTCGATCTCGTCGAAGGAGTCGAGGATCAGGTGGCCGATCCCGGCCCGCGCCGCCATCAGGATCTCCTCGTCGGACTTGTTGTTGCCGTGCATGTGGATGCGGGCAGGCTCGAAGCCGGCGGCGAGGGCGATGTGGAGCTCACCGCCGGAGGCGACATCGACCGAGAGGCCCTCTTCGGCGAAGAGCTTGTAGGCGGCGGTGGCGGGGAAGGCCTTGGAGGCGAAGAGGACCTCACCGTCGACCCCGCGGCGCTCGAAGGCCTCGCGGTAGGCGCGGGCGCGGGAGCGCAGGTCGTCCTCGGCGTAGATGTAGGCGGGCGTGCCGTGCTCTTCGACCAGCTCGACCACGTCGCAGCCACCGACCTCGAGCCGACCCTGCTCGTTCACGCGGCTGCCGATCGGCAGCACGAGCGATTCCGCAATCGGATCGCGCACCACTGCCCCACTCTGAACCTGCTCCGCCATCGGCGGCATTGTGACGGTTGACCGGCCGGCGGGTTTAGTGGCCGTTGCCGCCGACCAGGCCGCCGACGACTTCGCCCACCCCGTCGACGGTTTTGCCGACCACGGATTCGGGTCCGGCGACGCCGTTGACGACTTCTTCGGTGACTTTGGTGACGCCGGTTTCGCTGAGCGTCCCGCCGACGGCTTCGTCGACCGTGCCGACGGTGCCGTTGACGGCTTCGGTGACCGCTTCGGATGGCTTGGCGGTGGTGACCGGGGTGGCGGGCGGCGTGGTCGTCGTGGAGCCGCCACCGCTGGTGCCGGTCGACGGTGCGCCGGAGGAGCCCGAACTGCCCGAGCTGCCGCCGCCGGAGCCGCCGCTACTGCCCGAGGTACCGGAGCTGGAGTTGTTGCCCCCGGTCGAGCCGCTTTCAGGTGAGGACGTCGACTTGGGACTCGAGGAAGGTTGGGTGCTCTTCGCGTTGCCGTTCCCACCGCCGCCGCTCGAGGACCCTTCGTCCCCGCCGGTGGTGGTCGTGGTCGGCGCCGTTTCGACGGCTTCCGCGGGGCCCGTCCCGTCACGCGTCGGGGTGGCGTCGTTGGCCGAGTTGGGTCGACCGCCACCCGCGGCGGGCGCGCCGTTGGTGACGTTGGCGCCGCCCGTCGGGTTGGGGTTGGCGTTCCCCTGACTCAACTGCGGGGCGGTGCGCCCACCGTCGGCCAGCGCCTGCGGGCCAGGCGAGGACACGGCCTTGTTCTGCGACACCGCCGCGGCCTTCTGATCGCTGCTCGAGAGCGCCGGCAGCGGCAGGTCGTGGAAGACCTGAGCGGACACAAGTACGACGAAGGCCGCGATCGCGATCCCGATGACGACCACGCCCGAGAGCGCGCCGACGAGATAAGTATGTGCCTGCCGAATCATCTGTACCTAAAATTAGTTTGGTGCCTTACCAATTTCTGCCGATTTTGGCTTGCGGACTGGCTTTGCGTCCACCTCTCCATCGGCAGATCGGTAACTAAAGATAACCCAACGGGTCCACGACTTCGCCGTTTATACGAACCTCGAAGT
>JAFDWD010001053.1 GCA_018268695.1 Actinomycetota bacterium | reverse complement strand
GTTGTTGGTGAGGATCGTGTTGACGAGCGACTTGCCGATGTCGTGGACGTCGCCGAAGACGGTCGCGATCACGACCTTGCCCTTGGTGTGGCCGTCGATCCGGTCGAGGTAGTTCTCCAGCTGGGCGACGGCGCGCTTCATCACTTCCGCCGACTGCAGGACGAAGGGCAGGATCAGTTCGCCCGCGCCGAATTTGTCGCCGACCTCCTTCATCGCCGGCAGCAGCACCTGGTTCAGCGTCGGGACGGCGCCGATCTTCTCGACCGATTTGTCGATCCACTCCTCGACGCCGTCCTTCTTGCGGCGCAGGATGTGCCAGTGCAGGGCCTCCTCGGGCTCCATCCCGGCGGTCGGGTCGGCGGCCTCGGCCTCGTCGTCTTCACCTTTCGACTCGAAGTGGGCGATGAAGCGGGCGAGCGCGTCCTCGCGTCGATTGAAGACCAGGTCGTCGGTGAGCTCGCGCTCCTCGTCGGGGATCTCCGAGTAGGGCGTGATGTGGTTCGGGTTGACCATCGCCAGGTCGAGGCCGGCCTCGACGCAGTGGTGCAAGAAGACCGAGTTGAGGACGGCGCGCGGCCGCGGGCTGATCCCGAAGGAGACGTTGGAGACGCCGAGCGAGGTCTTCACCTCGGGGATCTCGGCCTTCAGCCGGCGGATGCCCTCGATCGTCTCGATCGCCGACGGCTTCCACTCCTCGTCGCCGGTGGTCAGCGTGAAGGTGAGCAGGTCGAAGATCAGTGCCTCGCGCTCGAGCCCGTGCTCGTCGCAGGCGATCTCGACGATCCGCTTGGCGATCTCCACCTTGCGGTCGGCGGTCTTCGCCATCCCGACCTCGTCGATGGTCAGTGCGATCAGCGCGGCGCCGTGTTCCTTCGCCAGCGGCACGACGACGTCGGCCTTGTCGCGGCCCGCCTCGAGGTTGATCGAGTTGACGATCGCCCGGCCGGGGATCTGCTCGAGCGCGGCCTTGATCACCTCGGGCTCGGTCGAGTCGACCTGGATCGGCGAGGGCTGGGAGAGCGAGATCCGCTTCACCACGGCGCTCATCTGGTCGTCCTCGTCCTGGCGCTCGGTCAGCGCGACGCAGACGTCGAGCACGTGGGCGCCGCCCTCGACCTGGTCTTCGGCGACCTGCACGAGGCCGTCGTAGTCGTCGGCCAGCAGCAGTTCCTTGGCCTTTTTCGAGCCCTGCGAGTTGACCCGCTCGCCGACCAGGGTCGGGCGCGGCTCCTGGACGAGCGGGGTCGAGGTCATCATCGACGAGACCTCGATCGGGCCCTTCGCCGGGCGAGGGGCGGCGGGGCGGGCGTCGCCGACGCGCGCGCGGATCGCCGCGATGTGTTCCGGGTTCGTGCCGCAGCAGCCACCGACGATGCCGACGCTGTAGCGCTCGACGAACTCGCCCAGCGTCGCTGCCAAGGGCTCTGGCTTTTCCGGGAAGATCGTCTCGCCGTCGGGGCCCTGCAGCGGCAGGCCCGCGTTGGGGATGCAGTGGACCGGCAGCGAGGAGGTCTCGCCGAGGAAGCGGATCGCGTCGCGCATGTCCTCCGGGCCGGTCGAGCAGTTGAGGCCGACCACGTCGACGTCGAGCGCGGTCAGCGTGGTGAGCACCGACTGGATGTCGGTGCCGAGCAGCATCTTGCCGCCGTTCGGCAGCAGGGAGACGCTGATCTGCAGCGGCAG
>JAFDWD010001052.1 GCA_018268695.1 Actinomycetota bacterium | reverse complement strand
GTGATGTTGGTGTTGCCGAGTCGCGCGACTTCAGCCTCGGACACGCCGAGGTTGTTGATCCGCTTTTCGATGATGTTGATCGAGTCTTCGATGTCCTGACCGGAGACTTCGGTCGCCGTGCCGGTCGGCTGGCCTTCGTAGACCAGCTGCAGGCCGCCCTGCAGGTCGAGGCCGAGCTTCGTTTCCTTGGTCGCGATGACGATGGCCGAGACGGCCACCAACGCGATCACGAAGAGCAGGACGAAGAGATGCTGCCGCCTGGAACCCACGGCGCCTATCCCTCCGGGGTCAGGACAAGCAAGAGCCCGCCGTCGTCGTCATAGGCGGGGAAGACGTCGGCGACCGCTTTGGCCGGAAGATCGCCCTCGGCGTTGACCGAGACGCGCTTGCCGAGGGAGCGGACGCCCCACTCCAGCGAAGTCTCGATCGGATCCGTGGTGCCGTCCTTGTCCGTATCGGCCTCCGGGCCACCGTCGCCCTGGTCGATCCAATCCAGCCCAAGCACCTCGCGCACCGGACGTCCGATCACGTCCTCATCGGTCAAACCCGTCAACTCGTAGCTCCCCTTGCCCGCATCGATAACCCGTTCCTGCTGATCGCAGACGAAGAACGCTGCGTTCGGAGCCGGATAATAATCGTCGAGTAGTTCGAATACGAACCCGAACCCACATTTCGAGCAACCTTTCGGGCGACGGCTGAACCCTTCGGTCCTGGAGCCGCCGACCTCGCGGTGGCCGCAGTTTGGGCAGATGAAAAACGGCATCGTCGGGACAGGCTAGATGATCGCTCTATGCGACGAGTTAAGCGCTCGCGAGGCGTCGGACGCGAGTCACGGCGCTAAAAGAGGCTTGCCTCGCCCGCGGGGGCGGGCAGGCCGAGATGGTCGTAGGCGCGCTGCGTGAGGACCCTCCCCCGCGGGGTCCGTTTCAGCAGTCCCTGCTGCAGCAGGTAGGGCTCGAGGACGTCCTCGATCGTGTCCTGCTCCTCGCCGATCGCGACCGCCAGGGTCGAGAGGCCGACCGGGCCGCCGCCGAACTTCGTCGCCACGATGTCGAGCAGGGCGCGGTCGGCGCGGTCGAGGCCCGCCTCGTCGACCTCGAGCATCGCCAGGGCGTCGGCGGCGATGCCGGCGTCGATCGCCCCGCTCCCCTTCACCTCGGCGTAGTCGCGGACCCGCTTCAGCAGCCGGTTGGCGACGCGCGGGGTGCCGCGCGAGCGGGAGGCGATCGTATGAGCGCCCTCGATGTCGATCTCGACCTCGAGGATCCCGGCGGAGCGCTCGACGATCAGCGCCAGGTGCTCGGGGTCGTAGTGCTCGAGGCGGTGGCTGACGCCGAAGCG
>JAFDWD010001051.1 GCA_018268695.1 Actinomycetota bacterium | reverse complement strand
CCCGCCGCCCTGATCGCGGCGCTGATCGGCCTCTGGCAGATCGCCGCCTCGGCGGGCTGGATCGCCGACGCCCTGCACCTCGAACCGTTCCTCGTCCCCTCCCCCGCCGAAGTCGGCGACGCGCTGTGGAACAGCCGCTCGCTGCTGCTCGAAAACGCCTGGGTGACGCTGCGGGAGATCCTCGCCGGGCTCGCGGCCGGCGTCCTGGTCGGGATCGCGCTCTCGATCGTGATGCGCTTCTCCACCCTGCTGCGCGACGCCGTCTACCCGCTGACCGTCGCCCTCCAGGCCGTCCCGATCGTCGTGATCGCGCCGATCCTCGTGATCTGGTTCGGCTACGGGATCTGGCCGAAGGTGATCGTCGTCGCCCTCGCCGTCTTCTTCCCGATCACCGTCACCACGCTCGACGGCCTGCGCTCCGTCGACCCCGAGGCGGTGAAGATGATGCGGACGCTCGACGCCTCGCGCTGGGCGATCTTCCGCCGCGTCGAAGCGCCGACGGCGCTGCCGAGCTTCTTCAGCGGCGCCAAGGTCGCGGTCGCGGTCGCCCCGATCGTCGCCCTCTTCGCCGAGCTCGCCGGCTCCAACTCCGGGCTGATGCGGCTGATCGTCGAAGACAACAACAACTTCCAGGAGGCCAGGGTCTTCGCCTCGGCCGTGATCCTGGCCCTGATCGGGGTGCTCCTGGTCGGCCTGACCGCCCTCGCACAGCGCCTCGTCGTCAGTTGGCGCTAAAAAGAGAGGGAATGAAGCCCCTCCTCGCCCGGGCGACCGCGGTCGCCCTCGCCCTCACGATCCTCGCCGTCGGCCTCGCCGCCTGCGGCTCCAAGTCCAACGACACGAAGGGCGAAGCCGAAAAGCTGACGCTCGATCTCGACTTCTATCCCAACCCCGACCACGCCGGGATCTACATGGCGCAGGAAGAAGGCTTCTTCACGGACGCCGGGCTGGAAGTGGCGATCAACTCGCCGTCGGACCCCTCGGCGCCGCTGAAGGACGTGGCCTCGGGACGCGCCGACCTGGCGATCACCTACGAGCCGGAGCTGATGCTGGCCCGCGAACAGGGGCTCGACGTGGTCGCCGTCTCGGCGCTGGTCAACCAGCCCCTGACCTCGCTGATGTGGCTGAAAAAAGGCGACGTCAAAGGAGTGGCCGACCTGAAAGGCAAGACCGTCTCCTACGCCGGGGTCCCCTACCAGGAGGCGTTCATGCGGACGATCCTGAAACGGGCGAAGGTGCCGATCTCCACGGTGAAGCTGGTCAACGTCGGCTTCGGCCTGATCCCGTCGCTGGTCAGCGGCTCGGCGCAGGCGATGCTCGGCGGCTACTCCAACGTCGAGGGCGTCGACCTCCAGCAGCGCGGCAAAGAACCGGTGATCACGCCGGTGGACCAGCTCGGCGTGCCGACCTACGACGAGCTCGTGATCGTCGCCCGCCGCTCCACCCTGGAAGAAGCGGGCGAACGGATCCGACTCTTCGTCAACAGCCTGCGGCGCGGGACCGAAGCGGCGGCGGCAAATCCGAAAGCCGCCACCGAAGCGATCCTCGCCGCCAACTCAAACCTCGAACCGAAACTGGTCGAAGCCGAGGTGAAAGCGACGCTGCCGCTGCTGAGCGCGCGCACGCCGGGCAAGCCGTACGGCTGGATGAACCCGGAAGAGTGGGAAGCGTTCGCGGGCTGGATGCGCGACGAAGGCCTGATCGAAGCGCAGCCGAAAGCGTCCGAACTGCTGACCAACGCCTACCTGGTCGACGAAATCCCGGAATAGTCGAGCGAGCCGGTCCGGATCATCGCGCTGATCTCCTCCGGCCTCAGAGCCTCGCGGAAGAGGTGGCCCTGGCCGTAGTCGCACTCCAGGCGGCGCAGCTCGGCGAGCTGGGCGTCGTTCTCGATTCCCTCCGCGATCACGTCGAGGGAGAGCGCCCGGGCCATCCCGATCACCGCCTCGACGATCGCCGTCCCCTCCTGTTCGACGCCGAGCGTGTCGACGAAGGAGCGGTCGATCTTCAGCGCGTGGAAGGGATAGCGGTTGAGGTAGGCGAGTGAGGAATAGCCGGTGCCGAAGTCGTCGAGCACGAGGCGGACGCCGAGCTCGTTCAACTCCTCGAGCGAAGCGAGCGCCGAGGCGGACTCGTCGACCAGCACCGTCTCGGTGATCTCCAGGCGCAGGTGCTGGGGGTCGAGGCCGGTGCGGGCGAGGACCTCGGCGACGCTCGAGGCGAGGTCGCGGTGGGCGACCTGGCGGGCGGAGAGGTTGACGGCGACGTCGAGCGGGCGGTCGTCGGGGCGTAGCTCGTGCCATTCGAGCACCTGGCGGGCGGCGCGTTCCTGCACCCAGCGGCCGATCGGCCCGATCAGGCCGCTGTCCTCGGCGATCGAGACGAAATCGCGCGGCTCGAGCAGACCGCGGGTGCGGTGGCGCCAACGGACCAGCGCCTCGAGCCCGGTCACCTCGCCGCTGCGCAGGTTGACGATCGGCTGGTAGCGCAGCTCGAGCTCCTCGCGCTCGAGCGCGCCGCGCAGCTCGCGTTCGGTCTCCAGGCGCCGCGCGGCGGTCGCCCGCATCTCGGCGTCGAAGAGCACCGAGCGGTTGCGGCCGCCTTCCTTGGCCCGGTACATCGCCGCGTCGGCGTCGCGGATCAAGAGCTCGGCGTTGGTCGAGCCGCCGTCGGCGAGCCGGGCGACGGCGATCCCGATCGAGGCGTTGACGTAGTGGTCGACCCCCTGCATCGAGAACGGCTGGGCGAAGGCGGCGGCGACCCGCTCGGCGATCGCGACGGCCTCGGCGTCGTCGGCCAGCCGGTCGATCAGGATCCCGAACTCGTCGCCGCCGAAGCGGGCGACGATGTCGCCGGGGCGCAGGTGGGAGCGCAGCCGCGGCGCCACCGCGCGCAGCAGGGCGTCGCCGGCGTGGTGGCCGAGGCTGTCGTTGATCAGCTTGAAGTGGTCGAGGTCGAGGAAGAGGATCCCGACCGGGGAGCCGGAGACCGAGGCGCGACCGAGCGCGTCGTCGACCGAGTCGACGAAGCTGAGCCGGTTGGGGAGGCCGGTGAGGGCGTCGTGGAGGACCCGGTGACGAAGCGCCTTGTCGGCGGCGTGGCGCTCGAAGGCGTCGGCGAGGACGTTGGCGGAGGCTTCCAGGAAGGGGACGTCCTTGGGGTCGAAGCGGCCGCGTTCGCCGGAGTGGACGTCGAGCACGCCGAAGGGCCGGTCCTTGCCGTCGATCAGCACCGCCAGCGAGCTGGAGGCGCCGAGCGCCCGCACCGCGGGCGGCATCGTGAAGCGCTCCTCGGCCGACCAGTCGGGGACGATCACCGGCACGCCCGCGTCCAGAGCGGTGCCGGCGTGCGATTCGCGCCCGGCCGAGATCCGCCGGCCGGAGCCGACCATGGCGTCGTCGAGGCCCGCCCGCAGGTTGAGCCGGCGGCCGTCGCGGGCGACCTCCCAGATGCAGGCCCGCTCGACCCCGTCGAGTTCGCCGATCAGGGCCACCGCGTCACGCATCAGCGCCTCCGGGTCGCCGTTTTTGAGCGCCCGCTCACCGAGCCGCGCCACCACCGCCTGCTGGGCGAGAGAGCGCTGCAGGTCGATCTCGGCGGTCTTGCGCTCGGAGATGTCGTAGAGGACGCCGTGCCAGACCGGGACTCCGGCCGCGTCAGGCTCCAGCACCGCCTCGTCGAGCATCCAGACGACCCGCCCGGCGGCGGTGTACATGCGGTACTCGACCGGGCGGGTGTCGCGGTTGCCGAGCGCGTCGTGGCTTTCCACCGCGAGCGCTCGCATGCGGTCGTCGGGGTGGACCTGTCGCGCCCAGAGGCTGGGGTCCGAGAGGAAGTCCTCCGGTTTGAAGCCGAGGATCTCCTCGACCTGGGGGCTGACGTAGCGCCAGCGGCCGTTCTCGCCCAGCTCGGAGGCGTAGATGATCACCGGCAGGCGATCGAGCAACCGGCCGCTCTCGTCCTCCCCCGCGCCGAGGCGATCGAGGAAAGAGCCGAACTCGTCCCCAGGCCAGTTGTGGTCACCGCTCTCCGGCATCGTGGTCTTATCGACAGCGAAGCCTTGCACTTGATCGAGTGGCCCTACGGACAGGCTTTCTGCATCAAAGCGTTCGGCATCCATCTATTGATAAACGCGTGCGGGGGTCCAGGGGAGCGGGGCGT
>JAFDWD010001050.1 GCA_018268695.1 Actinomycetota bacterium | reverse complement strand
GGGCAGAGTCGAACTCCTCGATGACCGCGAACAGGTCGCCGAGCAGCTCTTTGCGCTCTAGGGAGATTTTTGGCTCTGCAGAAATGACTGTGCCTCCGAGTGCTGCTCGCTGTAGGCGCGGAACGCCACCGAGCGATCAAGATCCGTCCCTTCAGAGGATACGACGCCCGCCGAGCCGGCGCCGCCTTTCGTGTCACCGGCAACGAGACCCAGCTCCCGCAGCACGCGGAAGCAGCGCGCCGCGGTCTCGGGATCGAGGCAGTGCGGGCCCGGCCCGGCCAGCGCCGCGCGGAGGTCGGCCCCGGACGCCTCGCCGACCGAGCGCAGCGCCCGGAAGACCCCGGCGATCGTCTCCCGCGAGGGCGCCTGGCGACCGAGGACGCCGAGGCCGAACTCGCGCTCGGCGTCCGAGTAGAGCGGATGGAGGAACCCGGGACCGCGCCTCCGCGCCTCCGCGCCGGGGCCATCGCCGGTTCCGAGCATCGCCGCGCGGGCGATCTCGAGGAGCTCCGCCTTGTCCGCCGCGGGCGAGCCCTCGGCGGCACCATCGTCGCCGGCGGTGCCATAGGGCACGGCGACCCGTTCCTTGTCGAGGCGCGAGCGCGGGGCGTCGACCAGGACGACGTGCTCAAAAGCGGCCGCCAGCTCGGGGGCCAGCGCCAGGGCCGCGTAATCGACAAGCGCGAGCCCGCTGTCCGCGCGCGCGGCGAGCCCGGCGACCGCCTCGGACCCGCAGCGGTGGCAGGCGACGAGCGCCGCGCCGCCGTTGAACCGGGCGAGCCCGGTCGCCCCGTTGGCGAGCGTCGCCCGCCGCGAGGCGTCCGCGGCGACCGCCAGCACCCCCGCTCCGCTCGACACGAGCTCGGCGATCGTGGCGGTCGGCGAGGAGCCGTTGCCGTGGAGACTTACTCTCGCCATGCGAGAGCTTCTCTCCACCGCATTCTCTCGAGCGCCCAGCTCGCGGCCGAGCTCGGCCTCGAAGCGCGCCCACCACTCGGCTTCCGCGCAGTCGCAGGGGTGCGGGGACAGGGCGTCGGCCTCGGCCACCAGCGGATAGACCTCACGTAGGACCACGCGCGGCTCGACCGCGCCGTTCCAGTGATTCACCTCGAGGCGCACGGCGGCGTCGAGCACGTCCTTGTCCTCGACGCCGAAGCTGTTCCGGCCGAAGGCGACGCCGAGGGCGCGATGGGAGCCGCTGTGGAGGCTGAACCGCGCATGCTTGCCCTCTTCGCCCATCGTCCGCACGTCCGTGAGGCGGGCCGAGGGAACCATCAGCCGCACGCCGGGATTGCCCATCCCGAACGGCGCCAGCTGCCCGAGCTCTTCGGCGAGGTCGAGGCCGAGCCCCACCCCACCGACCATCGCGTCGATCCGCTCCGTCCGCTTCAGGTCGTCCGGACCGAGAACTTCGCCCGCGTGGGCGGCAAACGCCGCGCGGAACGCCTCCACGTTCTCGGCCCGGAGCGACAACCCCGCAGCTGCTTTGTGGCCACCGAAGCTCTCCAGGTGCTCCGAGCATGCATCGAGCGCCGCGTGCAGGTCGAAGCCGGGGATGCTGCGGCCCGAGCCACGCCCTCCCCCCTCGCCGTCCAGCGAGATCACGACCACGGGACGGTGATGGCGCTCGACCAGGCGCGAGGCGACGATCCCGACCACGCCGGGATGCCACCCCTCGCCCGCGAGGACCAGCGCGTTGGCTTCCTTCAGCTCGTCGGGCAGCTCACGCCGCGCCGCTTCGGCGGCCGCGTCCACCTCGCGCTCGGTCGCCCGCCGCTCCGCGTTGGCGCGCCCGAGCTCCTCGGCGATCTGCTTCGCCCGCGCCTCGTCGTCGGTGAGCAGCAGCTCGACCCCCGCATCGGCCCGGTAGAGCCGCCCGGCGGCGTTGATCCGCGGCGCGAGCCGGAACCCCAGATCGCCCTCGTCGAGTCGGCTCGGATCGCATTTCGAGGCCTCCATCAGTGCCCGTAACCCGACCCTGCCGGTCCGTCGGATCTCGGCGAGGCCGCGCTTGACCAGCGACCGGTTCTCGCCGACCAGGGGGACGACGTCGGCGACCGTAGCCAGGGCGACGAGGTCCAGGTCCTTCTCGGCGTCCCTGCCTTCGCGGAGCGCACAGGCGAGCTTCCAGGCGACCGCGGTCCCGCAGAGTGACGGGAACGGATAGTTCGAGACTTCCGGATGCAGGACCAGGCAGGGCGGCAGCTCCTCGCCGCGCTGATGGTGATCGGTGACGATCACTTCCATCCCCATGTCCTGTGCCTGGGCGACCCGCTCGACCGCGGTGATACCGCAATCGACCGTGATCAGCAACCCGGTTCCGCGCTGCGCCAGCTTCTCCACGTTCTCCGAGCTGAGGCCGTAGCCGTCGGCGATCCGGTCGGGGATCAGCCAGTCGCAGTCTGCCCCGAGCTCCCGCAGGGTCGAGATCATCAGCGCGGTGGCGCTGACGCCGTCGACGTCGAAGTCCCCGTGGACGGTGATCCGCTCGCCCGCCTCGATCGCCCCCAGCACCAGGCCGGTGACCTCCTCCATCCCCTCGAACATCTCCGGCGGATGGGACTCGTCCGCGGCGAGGAAGGCGCGTGCCTCCTCGGGCGTGCGATACCCACGCCGGACGAGCGTCACGGCGACCGGGCGGCTCAGCCCGAGCTCGTCGGAAAGGGCGCGAGCCTCGGCGAAGTCATATGGGTCGGCGACGAACGCCTTGACGGATTCCGGCACACAACCAGGCTAGGAAGACGTCCGGCGGCAAATTGCCGGCAGTCGCGCCGCAAAATGCCTGGAAACGACGGTCCCTCGAGGGCTCAGTCGTAGTGGGGTTCGCGGCTGCCGATCAGCCAGACGACGCCGAGGCCGATCAGGACCCCCGGGATCGCCGAGAGCGCGGTGCCGATCGTCGTGTTGCCGACCGACTGTCCGTCGATCACCAGCACGATCGCGCCGACCGCCAGGGCGCCGAGGACCGCGCCGACGAAGGCACCGACGATCCCCTGCCAGAAGCGGTCCGGCAGGAAGACCGTGAAGTGCCAGAGGGCGATGCCCATCGTCAGCCAGACCAGGACGGCCATCAGTCAGACACCTCGCTCATCGCCTCTTCCCTTTGCGCCGCTGGGCGCGTTTCGCGCGCCGTTCCTCGTTCCGTTTGCGGCGCTCCGCCGACTCCGGATTGGCGGTGGCGCCGTTACCGCGCGCGGTCGGCGCGGGCGCCTGCTCGGGCTCGGGTGCGCTCGGCGCCTCCGGTGCCTCGGCCTCCGCTGCATCCGCAGCTACCTCGGGTGCCTCGGCCTCGGCAACCTGGCTCCTGCCGAACAGGCGGGCACGCGGCCGGGCCTCCGACGGCGGCGCTTCGCGCTCGATGTCGGCGGCGATCTCCGCTTCGGTCTCGTCGTCGTCGGCCAGTTTGGCGACCTGGACTTCGTCTGCGTAAGCCGGCACCAAGCCGCCCTCGACCTCGGCGATCCGCTGGCGGCGGCGGATGAAGCCCGGCTCGCGTTCCTTCCACGCGGTCAGCACCGGCGAGGCGATGAAGATCGACGAGTAGGTCCCGGAAGCGATCCCGATCAGCATCGCGAAGGCGAAGTCCTGCAGCGTCGAGGTGCCGAAGATCAGC
>JAFDWD010000104.1 GCA_018268695.1 Actinomycetota bacterium | reverse complement strand
GAGGTCGGCCTGGGCCAGGGCGGGGGCGTCGTTGACGCCGTCACCGACCATCGCCACCTTGCGGCCCTCCTGCTGCAGCTCGCTCACCTGCGCCGCCTTGTCGCCCGGCAGCACCTCGGCGATCACCGTGTCGATCCCGAGACCGTCGGCGATCCGCCGCGCCGTCGCCTCGTTGTCGCCGGTCAACATCACGACCTGGACGCCGGCCTCGTGCAGTGCGGCGACCGCGGCGGCGGAGGTCTCGCGAGGCGCGTCGGCGATCCCGATCACGGCCGCGCCGCGGCCGTCGATGCCGACGAGGACGGCGGTCCGACCATCGGCTGCCAGCTCGTCGCGGCGTTCGGCGAGCGGGCCGAGGTCGATCCCACGCTGCTCCATCAGCCGGCGGTTGCCGACCGCGACGGAGCGTCCTTCCACGGTGGCGAGAGCTCCATGGCCAGGCACGTTCTCGAATCCGCGGGGCTCGGCGCCGTCGGCGCCCGCGGCCTCGGCGCGGCGCACGATCGCCGCCGCCAGGGGGTGCTCGGACGACCGCTCGACCGCGGCGACGAGACGCAGCAACTCGGCTTCCCGGAAGCCGTCGCCGACGACTACGTCGGTGACCTCCGGTTCGCCCTTGGTGAGCGTCCCGGTCTTGTCCATCACGACGGTGTCGATCCGGGCCGAGGTTTCGAGCGCGATCGCGTTCTTGAAGAGAACGCCTCGCTTGGCGCCGAGGCCGGAGCCGACCATGATCGCCGTCGGCGTCGCCAGCCCGAGGGCGTCGGGGCAGGTGATGACCACGACGGTGATCGCGAAGAGGATCGCCGTCGAGGTCGGTTCGGAGCTGAAGATCGCCCAGGCGGCGAAGGTGGCGGCGCCGCCGATCAGGGCGACGAGCACCAGCCAGAAGGCGGCTCGGTCGGCGAGCTTCTGCCCGGGTGCCTTCGAGTTCTGCGCCTCCTGGACGAGCTTGACGATCTGCGCCAGCGCCGAATCGGCGCCGACCTTGGTCGCCCGCACCCGCAGCCTCCCGTTGGCGTTGATCGTCGCGCCGATCACCTCCGAGCCCACCTGCTTGTGGACCGGCAGGCTCTCCCCGGTCACCATCGACTCGTCGACCTCGCTCTCGCCGTCGGTGACGACGCCGTCGACGGCGATCTTCGACCCGGGTCTCACCACCAGCAGGTCGCCCACGGCCACCTGCTCGGTGGGGATCTCGGCCTGCTCGCCGTCGCGGAGCACCAGCGCCTTCGAGGGCGCCAGGTCGAGCAGGGTGCGGATCGCGTCGTTGGCACCGCCGCGGGCGCGCATCTCGAACCAGTGCCCGAGCAGGACGAAGGCGGCGAGGACGCTGGCCGCCTCGTAGAAGACGTCGCCGCCGCCGGTGAGGGTGACGCCGACCGAGTAGAGCCAGCCGGCGCCGACCCCCACCGCGACCAAGACCATCATGTCGAGGGTGCGCGCGCGGAGTGCCCGTAGCGCGCCGACAAAGAAGATCGAGCACGAGTAGAAGATCACCGGCAGGCTGAGGATCAGCGTGAAGACGTCCTCGCGGAGGCCGAACGGGGCGGCGGCGTGGAAGCCGAAGACGTCTGAGCCGATCTT
>JAFDWD010001049.1 GCA_018268695.1 Actinomycetota bacterium | reverse complement strand
GGAGTCGGGGCGCGACCGGCTCGTCAACGCCGTCTCCTGAGATCATCCGGCGGTGCCCGACGAGGATCTACGCCGCCGCTTCCGCGCCGCCCGCCGCGATCCTGAGCGGACGGTGCTGGAGGGTTTCCACGCGCTGAAGCACGCGCTGCGCTTCGGCGCCGAGGTCGAGATCGCGGTGGCGAGCGATCCCGCCGAGCTGGAGGCCCTGGCCGCCGCCTTGGCGCCCGACCTGGCGGGGCGGTTCGAGGCGGCGGTGGAGACGGTCGACGCCGAGGTGCTCGCCGGCCTCGTGCCGCAGGCGCCGCGGACGGGGGTCGTGGCGATCGCGCGGCGCAGGCGCGCCGACCTCGCGGCGGCCCTCGCCGACCCGCGGGACGCGCCCTTCGTGCTGCTCGAGCAGCCCCGCAACATGGGGAACCTCGGTGCCTGCGTGAGGGTCGCGGCGGCGGCCGATGCCGCCGGCCTGCTGACGATCGGCGAGAACGATCCCTGGCACCCCGACGCGGTGCGGGGCGCCGCCGGGCTCCATTACGCGCTGCCGGTCGTCGCCGCGGTCGAGCGGGCGCCGCGTGAGGAGGGGCGGCCGCTCCTCGCTCTCGACCCCGAGGGTGAGGAGATCGACACCGCCGCGATCCCGCCGCGGGCGGTCCTCGCCTTCGGCACCGAGCGCCACGGATTGAGCGACGAGCTGCTCGCCGCCGCCGACGGCCGGATCGCGCTGCCGATGCGGGCCGGCGTCTCCAGCCTCAACCTGGCGACCTCGGTCGCCGCCGTCCTCTACGCGATCCGTTTGCACAGCGGGGCGCCATAGGTAAAGCTCTGCTTCGTAACTGCCGAACCAAGTACGGCAACTCCACCCTGTTTCACCTCGAAAGGAAGCTAAGTGCCCCTCGCAGACATCACCTTCGGCGAACTCCTGCTCGTCGTCGTCGAGATCTTCCTTTTCGTGATCTGGATCTGGATTCTCTTCACGATCATCACCGACCTCTTCCGCGACCACGAGATGTCCGGTTGGGGGAAGGCGGTGTGGCTCCTGTTCCTCGTGTTCATCCCATTCCTGACCGGCCTCGTGTATCTGATCGCACGCGGCTCGGGGATGCGGGAACGAGCGATCAAAGCCCAGACCGACGCGAAAGCTCATTTCGACGAATACGTACGCGAACAGGCTCACGCCTCGCCCGCCGACGAACTCCACAAGCTGAACGAACTGCGCGAAAAAGGCGCGCTCAGCCAGGAGGAGTTCGACCAGGCGAAGGCCAAGCTGCTCACCTGATCCGCCGACGCGAAGGGTGCGGCGGGGCGCAAACGGCGCTCCGCCGCCCTCTACGCGGCACACAAAAGTCCTGCAAACGACCCCGTTCTGCAAGAGGACTTGCAAATTATCGGTAACCAGCTTGGCGACAAGGTCCCTTCGCTAGCCTGCGCGACCGCGGTCCGGTTCTTGTGTTTCACGAACCGACCCGGTTTCGATGCGGACTCTCTTCACCCACACCGACCCCCTGCGCGCGCACCGTCGCCGCGCTCTCAGCACCGCCGCCATCCTCCTCGCGGCGCTGTGCGTGGCCGCGCTGATGCTGAGCTCGACCTCCCCGGCCGCGACGCTGGAAGAAAAACGCGACACGACCCAGTCGAAGCTGAACGAAGTCGAAGCGAGCACCAGCGCGCTCGCCGACTCGATCGCCGCTGAGAACGCCGAAATCGACACGATGATCGGCGAAGTCTCGGCGCTGCGACAGGAACAGGAAGCGGTCGAGGCGCAGCTGGCGGCCAAGGAAGAAGAGCTTGAAGCCGCGACCAAGGCCCTGGAAGCCGAACGCGAACACCTGGTCGAAGTCCGCCAGCAGCTGACCCGCGCCCTCGGCTCCCTGCGCGAACGGCTGATCGCGATCTACGAGGCGGGCTCGCCGGACGTCCTCAACGCGATCCTCGAATCCGAAAACTGGTCCTCGATGGCGGCGCAGACCGAATACCTGAGCCGCATCCAGAACTACGACAACGCGGTCGTCGGCCGGGTCAAGACCCTGCGCGACGAAGTCCAGACCGCGGTCGGGCGCCTCACCTCGACCCAGGAACGGATCGAAGGGGCGCGCAACTCGATCGCCGCCACCGAGGCCGAAGTCGCCGCCGCCAAGGAAGCGGCCGAGGCGCGCTTCGCCGAACTGAAGGTGGCGCAGGCGCACCGGCGCGAAACGATGAACGCGCTCGAGTCGCGCGAACAGGCGCTGAGCGACAACCTCTCCTCGATCTCCGAACAGATCGCCGCCCAGCGGGCCGAAGAAGCGGCGCAGCGGGCCGAAGCCTCGGGCGTCGTCTCAGAAGCGGCGGGCGAATTCCCGGCGCCGCTGAACTCCGGCGAAAGCGTCGGCTTCATCTCCGAATCGGAAGCGAGCGCTCCCGAATCGGCGCCGGAACAGGTGAAGGGCGCGGTCGCCGCGGCCAACGCGATCGCGATGACCCCCTACATCTGGGGCGGCGGCCACGGCTCCTTCGAATCTTCGGGTTACGACTGCTCGGGCGCGGTCTCCTACGCGCTCCACGGCGGTGGCCTGCTGGAAAGCCCGCTCGACTCGACCGGCCTCGAGACCTGGGGCGAACCGGGCCCGGGCAAGTGGATCACGGTCTACGCCAACGCCGAACACGCCTGGATGATCATCGGCGGCCTCGCCTT
>JAFDWD010001048.1 GCA_018268695.1 Actinomycetota bacterium | reverse complement strand
CGTCGCGCACGCGACCAGGAACGGATCGGAGATCCGCCGGCGGGCGTCGAGGAACGTGTAGACGATCAATGCCAGCCAGACCACGATCAGCAGGAGCAGAACGAGGGTCGCGGCCAGGTTGAGGCCAGAGTTGGTTATTCCGAAGATCGCTAGTGCCATGTGTGTCTACCCCTTTTCGGGGATGGGGATCGCGCAGTGTATTCGCCGCGATGGCGGCTGATCCTGTTCGGCTCCCCGCCGGGATGCCCGGTTCAGAGGAAAAGCCTCCCGAACAGGTACCCGACGCCGAAGAAAACAAGGATCACGATCGCCACCACGGCGGCGACCAGGCCCATCATCGACAGCAGTTCCGACCCTGCGCTGCGGTCCATGCAGGAATCCTCGCACAGTCAGGGTCGCCGGTCTCCCGCGGCGGTCGCGGCACCGATCAGATAGTGCGATCCGGTGACCAGGAGGACGCCCGCGAAGGAGGCGCAGGCTAGTTCGGTGGCGCGGCGCAGGGCGGTGTCGAGATCGGGCTCGGCGACCGCCTCGAGGCCGTTTGCCTGGCAGAGGTCGGCCAGCTCCCGGGCCGAGCGCGAACGGGCCCCTGGTCGGCCGTGGCCGAGCAGCGCCGCCGGCGGGATCTCCGTGCAGACGGCGGCGCGGAGCGCCGGGGCGAGCGCCGCGATCATCGCCGGCGCGTCCTTGTCGGCGAGGATCGCGAGGCAGGCGACCACCGGTCGGCCGTCGGCGATGCCGGGGAGCGCCTCGGCGAGCGCCGCCGCGCCGTCGGGGTTGTGAGCGGCGTCGACGTAGGTCGGCGGGCTCTCGGCGACGAGCTCGAGGCGGCCCGGGACGCGGATGCCCGCGGCGACCGCGGCGACCCGCCCCGGGTCGAGTTCCTCCCCGAGGAAGGCCTCGGTCGCGGCGCACGCGAGGGCGAAGTTGCGGCGCTGGAAGGGGCCTGTGGCGCCGATCTCGAGCCCTGACCCCGGGTCCTCGGGAGCGACCACGAGCGTCGCGCCGCGCTCCTCCGCGGTGCGTTCTGCCAGCTCCCGTACCGGCGCCGACACCCGCCCCAGGACCAGCGTCGAGGCGTCCTGGAGCACCGCCAGCTTCTCGGCGGCGATCTCGAGCTCGGTCTCCCCCAGCCACTCGGTGTGGTCGAGGCCGACCGAGGTGAGGACGGTGACCCGCGACGGGATCGTGTTGGTCGCGTCGAGACGGCCGCCGAGGCCGGCCTCGATCGCCGCCGCCTTCACCCGCGCGCGGGCGAGCGCGACGAAGGTCGCGGCGGTCGCCGCCTCGAACTCGGTCACCACCTCCCCTTCCTCCAGGGTCCGGTTGACGCCCTCGGAGGCCGCCGCGACCTGAGCGACGGCTTCGGCCCACGCCCGCGGGGCGATCTCCTCGCCGCGGATCAGGGTGCGCTCGGTCCAGCGCGTCGTGTGCGGGGACAGGCAGGCGCCGGAGGGCACGCCGTGGGCTTCGAGGAGGGCCGCGACCATCCGCGTCACCGAGGACTTGCCGTTCGTCCCGACCACGTGGACGGAGGCGAAGCGGCGCTGCGGGAAGCCGAGCGCGGTGGTCAGCTTCCACATCCGGTCGAGCCCGAGCTTCCAGCCGACCGCCTCGAGCGAGTCCAGGTAGATGTCCGGGTCGAACCCCTCTGGCAGCGGTTCCGCGGGCAGCGGCACGGCGCTAGCCCAGCTCGGCGAGTTCCGTGCGGTAGCGCTCCAGCTTGCCGCGCTCTTCCTCGACCACGATCGGCGGGGCCTTGGCGACGAATCCCTCATTGCCGAGTTTGCGCTCGGCGCGCTGGATCTCGGCGTTCAGCTCCTCGCGGCGCTTGCCGAGGCGCCCTTCGACCGCCTCGGCGTCGAGCTCCTCGGAGGCGAGCACCCGCACCGGGCCGACCGAGGCGACCGGATCGGTGCCGACGCCGTCGAAGGCGAAGCGCGAGAGGCGGCCGACGAACTCCGAGGGCACCATCCCGTCGATGACGGCCGGGAGGACGGCTTTCGCGGGCACGCCGACGAGGTCGCGCCAGGCGCGCAGGCTGCGGGTGAGGGCGATGCCTTCGGCGATCTCCGCCTCGGCCTCGTCGTCGAAGAGGGACTCGTCGGCGGTCGGGAAGGCGTGCACGACCAGGTGCCCGTCGCGGGCCGGGTGGAAGGACCAGAGCTCCTCGGTCACGAACGGCATCGTCGGGTGGAGCAGCGCGAGGACGCGCCCGAGCGCGTAGAGGAGAGGCGCGGAAACGTCCTCCTCGCCGTCGTAGAGGCGCGGCTTGACGATCTCCAGATACCAGTCGCAGAGGTCGCCGTAGACGAAGCCGTAGCACTCCTGCACGGCGTGGGCGAAGTCGTAGGCCTCGAGCTTCTCGGTCACCGAGGCGATCGTCTTCTCCAGGCGCGAGAGCAGCCAGCGGTCCTCGATCCGCGTCGTGCGCGGCGCCGGCTCGACCTCGGCGGCGTTCAGCAGGATCAGGCGCGAGGCGTTCCAGAGCTTGTTCGCGAGGTCGGAGCCCTGCTCCACCTTGGCGTCGGAGTAGCGCACGTCCTGGGTCGAGGACATCGCCAGCAGGCCGAAGCGCAGCGCGTCGGCGCCGCGCTCGTCGATCTCCTCGAGCGGGTCGATCCCGGTCCCGAGGCTCTTCGACATCCGCCGACCGTCGCGGGCCTGGATCACCGAGTGGACGTAGACGTCGCGGAACGGGATCGCGCCGGGGAACTCGAGCCCCATCATCACCATCCGCGCGACCCAGAGGAAGAGGATCTCGCGCGCCGTGGTGAGGAAGCTGGTCGGGTAGAACGCCGCCAGCTCGGGGGTCTCGTCGGGCCAGCCGAGGGTCGCGAACGGCCACAGGGCCGAGCTGAACCAGGTGTCGAGGACGTCCTCCTCCTGGCGCAGGCCGGTGCCCCCGCAAGCCGGGCAGCGCTCGGGGGCGACCTCGGCGACGATCTCGCCCTCGCAGTCGGCGCAGTACCAGACCGGGATCCGGTGCCCCCACCAGAGCTGGCGCGAGACGCACCAGGGGCGGATCTCCCGCATCCAGTCGAGGTAGACGCGCTTCCACTGGTCGGGGGT
>JAFDWD010001047.1 GCA_018268695.1 Actinomycetota bacterium | reverse complement strand
TCGTCGCCGGCCGCCAGTACGTGCGCGGCGCCGACATCGTCGACGGCCGCGTGCAGGTGAGCGCCTAGCGGACGCGATGCGCGCCGCCGTCTTCCACGGAGCGGGTGACGTCCGGATCGAGGCGGCCGACGCGCCCGGCGAGCCCGGCCCCGGGCAGGTGCTGATCGCCCCGACGATGGCGGCGATCTGCGGCACCGACGCCTCCGAGTACGCCCACGGCCCGCACATGATCCCGCTGCACGAGCCCCATCCGGGCAGCGGCCACGTCGGCCCGTTGATCATCGGCCACGAGTTCGTCGGCCGGGTCGAGGCACTCGGCGACGGGGTCGAGGGGCTCGCGGTCGGCGACCGCGTCGTCTCCGGCGCCGGCGTCTCCTGTGGCGAATGCGCCTGGTGCAAGGCGGGGCGGACGAACCTCTGCGCGTCTTATTACACGCTCGGGCTGAGCGCCCCGGGCGGCCTGGCCGAGCTGGTCGTCGGCCCGGCGTCGATCAGCGTGCCGGTCCCCGCCGGCGTCGCCGACGTCGCCGCGGCGATGGCCCAGCCGCTGGCGGTGGCGATCCACGCGCTCGACCGCGGCGGTGTCGGCCCCGGCCAGACGGTCGCCGTCCTCGGTATCGGCGGGATCGGCGGCTTCCTCGTCGGCGCCGCGAGCACTCGCGAGCCGAAGCGCCTGATCGCGGTCGACGTCGACCCGGCGAAGCTGGCGCTGGCGAGCTCGCTCGGGGCCGACGACGCGATCGACGCCCGCTCGGTCGACGCCACCGCGGCGATCCTCGAGGCGACCGGGGGCGAGGGCGCCGACGTCGTGATCGAGGCCTCCGGCGTGCCCCAGAACCCGAGCACCGCGATCCACGCGACCAAGCGCGGTGGCCGCGTCGTCATCGTCGGCCTGCAGGCCGAGCCGCCGCCGGTCGACATCTTCGACGCGGCGCTCCGCGAGGTCGACCTGATCGCTACCGTCGCCCACATCTGCGACTCCAACCTCCCCGAGGCCCTGCGCGTTCTCGATGCCACCGAGCTGGCCGGCGAAGTGCTCGGCGAGGTGGTCCCGATGACGCGCCTGGTCGAGGACGCGATCGCGCCGCTCGCCGAGGGCCGCGCGTCGGGCAAGATGGTGGTCGAGGTGGCGGCGTGAAGGTCGCCTTCGTCGGGATCGGGCGGATGGGCCTGCCGATGGCGGGCAACGTGCTGCGCGCCGGCCACGAGCTGACCGTCTTCAACCGCACCGCCTCGCGCTGCGATCCGCTCCGCGACGACGGCGCGACGGTGGCGACCACCGCCGCCGAGGCCGTCCGCGACGCCGAGGTGCTGGTGACGATGCTGGCCAACCCGGCCGCGGTCGAGGACCTGCTCGAGAGCGAGGAGGGCATCCTCGCCGACGCCCCCGAGGGCCTCGTCTGGCTGGAGATGTCGACGGTCGGCCCGATCGCCGCGCGCCGCTTCGGCGCCCGCGCCGCCGACGCCGGGGTGCGGATGCTGGACGCGCCGGTCTCCGGCTCGACCGCGGTCGCCGAGGCGGCGGCGCTGGTGTCGATGGTCGGCGGCGACGAGGCGGCGCTGGAGCGCGCCCGCCCGGTGCTGGAGGCGATGACCAAAGCGCATTTCCACCTCGGCCCCTCCGGCGCCGGAGCGGCGATGAAGCTCGGGGTCAACGTGATCATCGCCGCCAACGCGGTGGCGATCTCGGAAGCCTTGGTGATGGCCGAGGGCGCCGGGATCGATCGCCCCAACGCCTACGACGTGATCGCGGCCGGGGCGGTCGCCTCGCCCTTCGTCGACTACAAGCGCGGCGCCTTCCTCGACCCCGACGGGACGCCGCCGGCGTTCGCGCTCGACCTGATGCGCAAGGACCTGAAGCTCGCCCTCGAGCAGGGCGAGGCGGCCGGGGCGCCGCTCTTCGGCGCGACCGCGTCGGCCGAGGCGATGACGGTGGCCGCGGGCCTCGAGGGCGGCGACGCGGACCTGGTGAAGGTGGCCGACGCGCTGCGGCGGATCGCCGCCGGCCCCCCTGAGAACTGACAACGAGAAGGAGAGCGACCCACATGGCAGAGAAGACGCAGGCGACGGCCGCCGGGGCCGAGATCGACGCGGCCGGCGCGCGCGACCTATACCGCCGGATGCGGCTGATCCGCACCTTCGAGGACACGGTCCAGTCCCAGTTCCAGAAGGGCAACGTCCACGGCACCACCCATCTCTACTCCGGCCAGGAGGCGAGCGGGGTGGGGGTCTGCTCGATGCTGCGCGCCGGCGACAAGGTCGCCGGGACCTACCGCGGCCACGGCCACTCGATCGCCCTCGGGGTCGACCCGCAGAAGCTGATGGACGAGATGCTCGGGCGCTCGACGGGGGCCTGCGGCGGCCGTGCGGGCTCGATGAACGTGGTCGACGTGGAGAGCGGGCTGATCGGTTGCTTCGGTATCGTCGGCGGCTCGATCGGCGCGGCGACCGGCGCGGCGCTGGCGGAGAAGCTGCGCCGCACCGGCAACGTCGCGGTCGCCTTCTTCGGCGACGGCACCTCCAACCAGGCCTACTTCCACGAGTCGCTGAACTGGGCGCAGATCGAGAAGCTGCCGGTCGTCTTCGTCTGTGAGAACAACCTATATATGGAGTTCACGCCGATCGAGAACGTCACCGCCGGGGCGATCGGCTCGCGGCCGATGGCGATGGGAATCCACACCCAGCAGGTCGACGGCAACGACGTCTTCGCGGTGCGCGAGGCGGCGGGTGAGGCGATCGAGCACGCGCGCTCCGGCGCCGGCCCGGCCTTCCTGGAGACGATGACCTACCGCTTCGTCGGCCATTCGCGCTCGGACCCGGGCAAGTACCGCAAGCCGGGCGAGATGGACGAGTGGAAAAAGCGCGACCCGCTGATCCTCGGGCGCCGCGCGCTGGAGGAGCGCTACGGCATCGAGGCCGAGCGGTGCGACGAAATCGACGCCGAGGTGGCAAGGCAACTGGAGGAGATCGTCGAACGGGGGCTGGCGGCGCCGTTCCCCGATCCCGCCGCGGGCGGAAAGGAGTTCAAGTGATGGCGCAGGCAGGTGAGCCGATCGAGTACCGGGTCGCGATCCGCGAAGCGATCGGCGACGAGATGGAGCGCGACGAGAGCGTCGTCTTCTTCGGCGAGGACGTGGCGATCGCGGGCGGCGTGTTCGCGGTCACGCCGGGCCTCTACGAGCGCTTCGGCGAGCGCGTCATCGACACCCCGATCTCCGAGCTGGCGATGTCTGCGGGTGCCTTCGGCGCCGCCGTCAACGGGCTGCGGCCGATCTTCGAGATCATGTTCGCCGACTTCCTGCTACTGGCGATGGACAGCCTCGTGAACCAGGCGGCGAAGTACTGGTACGTGTCGAACGAACAGGCGCCGTGCCCCTTGGTGGTCCGCTCGGCGATGGGCGCGGGCGGCAACTTCGGCGCGATGCACTCGCAGTCGCCGATCCCGTGGCTGCAGGGCGTCCCCGGCCTGAAGGTCGTCGCGCCGGCGACCGCCGGCGACGCCTACGCGCTGCTGCGCCAATCGATCCGCGACGAGAACCCGGTCGCCTTCCTCGAGCATAAGCGTCTCTACTCGGTCAAGGACCCGGCCTCCGAGGTCGAGACCCTGCCGCTGGGCGAGGCCGCCGTGGTCCGCGAGGGCACCGACGTCACCCTGGTCTCGATCTCCAAGGGCGTGCGGGACTGCCTGAGGGCGGCCGACGAGCTGACCGAGAAGGGCGTCAGCGCCGAGGTGGTCGACCTGCGCAGCCTGCGTCCGCTCGACACCGAGACCGTGCTGCGCTCGGTCGCCAAGACCAACCGCGTGGTGATGGTCGAGGAGGGCCCGATGATCGGCGGCTGGGCGGCGAACCTGCTCGGCATCGTCGCCGCCGAGGGTCTCCACGACCTCGACGACGCCTGGGTGATCGCCTGCCCGGAGACGCCGATCCCCTACACGCCCACCCTCGAGGACGCCTTCCTGCCCGACGAGCGCCGGATCGTCCACGAGGTCGAGAGCCGCCTCGGCCTCGCCGCCGAGATCGCGACGGGGGCGTAGGCCATGGCGAGCACCGCCGTGCAGGACGTCGCGATGCCACGTCTCTCCGACTCGATGGAGGAGGGGACCGTCCTCAAATGGATCAAGCAGGTGGGCGACGAGGTCGCCGTGGGCGAGGAACTGGTCGAGATCGAGACCGACAAGGCGAACATGGGCTACGAGGCTGACGTCGCGGGGACGTTGCTGGAGATCCTGGTGCAGGAGAACGAGAGCGCTCCGGTCGGGGCGTTGATCGCTCGGATCGGGGATCCGGACGCCGAAGGACCGGGCGAGCAAGCCGCGGGTCCTGTCACCGCAGGGGACCCACCGTCGCCTCCGGTAGCTAAAGCTTCCTCAGCGACGGTCCCCCCTACGGTGCCACCCGCGGCAGGAGCGTCTTCAACCAACGGCAAGGGTGCGGGCCGCGTCAAGGCGTCGCCGCTGGCGCGGCGCATCGCCTCGGAGCTGGGTGTGGACCTGGCGGGTCTCATCGGCTCCGGCCCCGCGGGGCGCATCGTCAAGCGCGACGTCGAAGCCGCGACCCCTGCGCCCAGCCGTTCCTTTTCGGCCCCACAGGCGCAAAAGGAACAGCTGGCGGAGGTCCCCGCCTCGTCGGGGGCTCCCGAGACCGCCAAGGGCACGGTCGAGACCATCGAGCTCACCAAACTCCAGCAGGTCGTCGCCCGGCGCATGTCGGAGTCGAAGGCGACCGCGCCGCACTTCTACCTCACCTCCGAGGTCGACATGTCGGCCGCCGTCGCCGCCCGGGCGCGGATCAAGGAGCTCTCCGCCGAGGGCGACGTCGTCCCCTCCTTCAACGACATGGTCGTGAAGGCGTGCGCGATCGCGCTGCGGAAGTTCCCCCGTGCCAACGGCTCCTACAAGGACGGCCGCTTCGAGCTCTACTCGCGGATCAACGTCGGCATCGCCGTCGCCGCGCAGGATGCCCTGGTCGTGCCGACGATCTTCGATGCCGACCGCAAGGGCCTGCGCGAGATCGCCGCCGACGCCCGCTCCCTCGCCGCCAAGGTCCGCGACGGTCGGGTCACGCCGCCGGAGCTCTCCGGCGGCACCTTCTCGGTCTCCAACCTCGGCATGTACGGGATCAAGTCCTTCGGCGCGATCGTCAACTCACCCCAGGCGGGCATCCTCGCCGTCGGCGCCATCGCCGACCGCCCCGTCGTCCGCGACGGCGAGGTCGTCCCCGGCAAGGTGATGGAGATGACCCTCTCCTGCGACCACCGCATCCTCTACGGCGCCGACGGAGCCGAGTTCCTCACCGAGATCAAGCGCCTCCTGGAAGAGCCGATCGCCCTGGCGCTGTGATCAGCACGGGTCTGTGGCGCTGACCACTCGCGAGCGCCCGTGTGGGCCGAAGACCAGGACCCGCCGTTCTGGCATGAACAAGCTCCAGTTCTCGATGTCGTCTTCCTCCTCGTCCGGGACAGGTGTCGCCGTGAAGTCGGTCCCATCCGAGAAGCCGACGACGAGCTTCCCGTCCTCATGCAGGGCCGTGCTCTCGACGGTCTTTCCGACGAGGGTCTCGGGGTCAGACGGTGAGTACTCCGCGTCGCAGGTCACCAGCCGCCAAGTCTCGCCTTGTGTATCCCTGACCTCGATTCCGATCCTCTCCGGGTAAAGCGGGTAAGTGTCCGTCACGGGTCCGCGAAACCGGGCGAGCAATTGCGCGGGGGAGGTGTCTGAACTCACGATCGCCATCTGTCCTCCTTCCACCTTCGCAGCCAAATGATCAGATTTTTATCCTCTTCGTCCAGTCCCACCTCGCGGCATGCCTGTCTCCACTGATTGACGTCGCGCCTCGGGACCATCTCCGGCCCAAGGGCTGGGGAGGGTGCGATTCACCCCCGTGCCTGACTTTCGTCACCCGCAAAACGGCGGGTAGGCTGCGCGCGTGCTGCTCTACGACAACCCGATGTCGGGCAACTGCTTCAAGGTGCGGCTGCTCTTCTCGCTGCTCGGGATCGACTACGAGCGGCGGGAGGTCGACGTGTTCGATCGGTCGGATCGGCCGGAGATCCTCGGGGGCCTGAACCCGGGTCTGTGGGTGCCGACGCTGGTGCTCGACGACGGCCGGCCGTTGGCGGAGTCGGACGCGATCCTCGTGTACTTCGCCGAGGGCACCGAGTACCTGCCGGAGGGTCGGTACGCGCGGGCGCAGGTGCTCCAGTGGATGTTCTTCGAGCAGTACAGCCACGAGCCCAACGTGGCGGTGCTGAGGTTCTGGGCCGAGGCCGGGATCGAGGGCGACCAGCGGGAGGTGGCGGCGAAGCTGGAGGGCGGCTACCGGGCGCTCGAGGCGATGGAGAGCCACCTCGGCGGCCGCGAGTTCTTCGTCGGCGATGGCCCGACGGTCGCCGACCTGGCCCTCTACGCCTACACGCACGTGGCCCACGAGGGCGGCTTCGAGATCGGTCGCTTCGCGGCGATCGAGGAGTGGTTGGGACGGATCCGGGCGCTCCCCGGTTACGTTCCGATCACCGCCTGATCGCAAGATCCCGGGTTTTGCGGGATCCGCCTTAGGCGCTCCCTTGCGCTCGGCCCGGAGACGGGTAGGTTCGTTCCTGCGACCGGGAGAGACCGGCGCCCCGCCGGAAGCCGAGCGGGGAGGCCGTCTCAAAGGCGACGCAACCGAGCTTCTGAGCGCGAAGGCTACGCGCGCGGCAGGCGACGAGCGTCCCCCCGGTCGTTTTTTCGTGCTCCCAAAGCTGCACGGGGACTCTCCAGAAAGCTGGATTACGGATTCAGGTGGGCGGGTAGGCCGAGCGAGACGGCAACGATCCGTCGATATCGGCCGGTCCCGCACGCTTCTCCACAGAGCCTATGGGCGGGATCGGGAGGAACCAGGTTTCCCAAGGCATTGGATAGGAGAGGCGATGAGCGCAACGGTCAGCGAGCCCCACAGTGGAGTCTCGGAGCGCGAGCTCTGGAATCGGTTCACCGAGCACCGCGACCAGGCGGCCCGTGCCGAGCTGGTCGAGCTGTACATGCCCCTGGCGCGACGGATGGCGAGTCGCTACGCCGGAGTGTCGGAGCCCTATGACGACCTGCTTCAGGTCGCCAGCCTCGGCCTCCTGAACGCCGTCGACCGCTTCGACGCGAGCCGCGGCACGCCGTTCGCGGGCTTCGCCAAGCCCACCATCCTCGGTGAGCTGAAGCGCTACTTCCGCGACAAAGTGTGGACGGTGCGGGTACCGCGCTCGGTCCACGACCGGATGGGCGAAGTCGAGAAGGCGACCGAGAAGCTGACCCTCGAGCAGGGGCGCCCGCCCTCGGTCGAGCAGCTGGCCGAGGAGGTCGGGATCGAGGCGGCCGAGGTACTCGAGGTGCTGGAGGCCCAGCACAACCGCAAACCGCTGTCGCTCGACGCGCCGCCGGTCGGCGAAGGCCCCGAGGACGCATCGGGCTCGGAGTGGGTCGGCCGTGCCGACGGCAACTACGACCTGGTCGAGGACCGCATCGCGATGGAATCGGTGCTGCCGGTCCTCGGCGAGCGGGAACGGGAGGTGCTCCGCCTGCGCTTCGCCGAGGAACTGCCGCAGACCGAGATCGCGCTGCGGATCGGCTGCTCGCAAATGCACATCTCCCGACTCCTGCGCCGCTCGCTCGGCAAGCTGCGCGACGCGGCCGAGGAAACGCCGGCGGGTTGACCTGGACCGTCCAGGGCCCTGCGGCGAGCACGCCCGTCCCGTCCACGCCCCCTGCACGCTTGTCTCGCTATGCGAGACAAGCGTGCAGGGGGCTGGCTGTGGCCGTGGCCGAGACGGCCGGGTCTTCGAGAGGGATGAGGGATCGTCGCGGGAGGCCACGAAACCGACCGAAGAGACACCGCCTCTCGGACGGCCGCGACCGCCCGCACAACGTCCGCCCCGGACTAGCCCGCCGACAACTCCGTGACGGGGAGGGCGAAGCGCTCGCGCGCCGCGGCGGCGAGCTCTTCGTCGTCGGGGTCGACGAGCACGATGTGCTCGGCTTCGAATTCGGCCAGCGCGTCGCCGATCGCCAGCAGCTGGTCGGCGTCGCCGACATCGTCCTGGGCGCGTTCCTCGGTCGCCGCCTTCGCCTCGTCGATCTCCCCGGTGACAAGGTCGAGCGTCGACTCGGGGTGCAGCGGGGCGACCACCTTCACCTCGAGATCCTCGCCCGCGACGATCTCCTCCAGCGGCTCGCGGAGGTTTGTCTCGGCGGACGGGTCGTCGGCGAGGATCAGCAGGCGCATACCCAGTTTTGACCTTACAAGGCCGGCGGGCGGACTGGCCCTACGTTCGACTCGACCGCGGCGGCGATCCGCAGCAGGAGCGCCTCGGAGCCCGGCCTGCCGATGATCTGGAGGCCGACCGGCAGTCCCTCGCGCATCCCCGCCGGGACCGCGACCATCGGACAGTCGAGCTGGCTGAGCGGGGAGACGCAGGAGAGGAGGGCCTCGCGGACGGGGCGGCGCTCGCCGCCGATCGTGACCTCCTCGGCCTCGATCGGCGGCGTGAGGATCGGGGAGGCGGGGGCGAGGATCGCGTCGAGCCCGTCCATCGCGCCGGCGAAGGCGCGGGTGAACAGGCGGCGGTGCCGCTGGGCCCGCAGGTAGGCCTCGGCGGAGAGCGCGTATCCCGCCTCGATCCGCGCCCGCACGCCGGGCGCGTAGCGGTCGCGTTGGCGCTCGAACCAGGGGGCGTGGACGGCGGCCACCTCGCAGGCCTGCACGATCCGGTGGATCGCCGTCGCCCGGTCCAGGTCGGGGAGCGTGCGGTCGACGATCTCCGCGCCGGCGTCGCGCAGTCCCCTGACGGCGGCGTCGAGCGCGTCGGCGACCGGCTCCTCGGCGAGGCCCATGAGGGTCGTCGCGACGCCCAGTCGCAGGGCGGCGACCTCGGGCCGCGGCGCGGGCTCGGGCGGGCGTCCGGCGAGGACGTCGAGGAGGAGCGCCGCGGTCGCCACGTCGGGGGCGAGCGGGCCGACCGAGTCGAGGCTCCAGGCGAGCGGCACGACGCCCTCGGTGGCGACGAGCCCGCGGGTGGGGCGGATGCCGACGACGCCGCAGAGGGCCGCGGGGACGCGGATCGAGCCGCTGGTGTCGGAGCCGACCGCGCCGCCCGCCATCCCCGCCGCGACCGCCGCCGCCGGACCCGAGCTGGAGCCGCCGCTGAGGCGCGTCGGGTCCCAGGGATTGCGGCAGTCGCCCTTATGCGGGTTGCGCCCGTCGATCCCGCAGGCGAACTCGTTGGTGTTGCCCTTGCCGACGATCGCCGCGCCCGCCGCCCGCAGGCGCGCGACCACGTTCGCGTCCTCGGCGGGACGGCGGACCCACTCGGCGGCCCCGGCGGTGGTCGGCATCCCGTCGACGTCGACGATGTCCTTGACGCAGATCGGCATCCCGGCGAGCGGCCCCGCCCGCCCGCCCGCGGCGTCGATGGCCGCGGCCTCCGCCGCTTCGGCCCGCGCCCCTTCGAGGTCGAGGTGCAGGTAGGCGTTCAGGGTCGGGTTCAGCCGTTCCGTCGCGGCGATCGCGGCCTCGACCGCCGTCGCGCTCACTCCCATCCCTGGGGCCCCTGGACCGGCGGCACGCCGTCGACCTCGTCCTCGGGAAGTGTCGCGGCGAGCGCCTCGAGCTCGGCCACCTCGGCGGCCACCAGAGCGTCGGGATCGTCGGGGCGGATCGACATCGGGGCAAGGCTAGCCGTCATCGGGTAGAAGCTCCGCCGTGTCCGCCGCGCTCCAACAATCCTGGCCCCCCTTCGTCCTGATCGCGGGGCTGCTCATGATCGGCCTGCTCGCCGACCGCGACGGCCTCTTCGCCTGGGGCGGGACGCGGCTGCAGGGCCTGCCCGGCGGCGGAGTCGCGCTGCTCGGCGCGGCGCTGCTGCTCGTCGCCGTCGTCACCGCGGTGCTCAACCTCGACACCGCGGTGGTCTTCCTCACCCCGGTGCTGATCTTCGCCGCCCGCCGC
>JAFDWD010001046.1 GCA_018268695.1 Actinomycetota bacterium | reverse complement strand
GGGAGGGCCTCCTGCAAGCCGAGCTCGACGCCCTCTTCGCCGACCAGAACCGCGGCCAGGACGGAGCCACGGAGATCGCCGCCACCTTCCTGTTGGTGAAAGCCAGCCGCTGAGCCCGCGGCGAAGTCCGCATAACCCGCGTTCCCCCCACGGCGAGGGGGGAGAGAATCAACCGCTGCGTGGATTACCCGTGTCATGGCACGGGAAATACACGCAGCGCGAAGCCGGGAGGCCTGGGGCATGGCACGCCGCCAGCACGGGGTGGTGACGCGAAGCGGTCTGAAAGGGCTCGGGTTCACCGAAGAGGCGGTCGAACACCGCCTCGCCACCGGGCGTCTCCACCTGGTCTCGCCCGGCGTATATGCCGTGGGACGGCCGGAGCTGACGCCGTACGGCCGCTGGATGGCTGCCGTCCTCGCCTGCGGCGACGGGGCGATGCTGAGTCACCGCAGTGCGGCCGAGCTTTGGGGCATCGGCTACGAGGAGGCCGGCCGGATCGATGTCTCCATCCGGCGCAAGAGCAAGATCACCCGGAAGGGGATCAAGGTCCGCGCACGTCCCTCCCTCGATGCCAGTTGTTCGGTCGTTCGCTTCGGCATATCGGTCACCCACCCGGTCCAGACGCTGATCGATCTCGCCACCGAACTTCTGCCGCTCCGCCTCGAGCGGGCGGTCAACGAGGCCGACAAGCACGACCTGGTCGACCCCGAGACGCTGCGAGGGGCACTGGCTCTCGACGCCTACCGCGGCATGCCGGGCGTCGGGACCCTGCGGACGATGCTCGACCGCCACACCTTCCGGCTCTCCGATTCCGACCTGGAGATCCTCTTCCGCCCGCTCGCGGTCGGGGCCGGCTTCCCCCTGCCGCTGACGAAACACTGGGTGCTCGGGTACGAGACGGACTTCTTCTTTCCCGAGCATGACCTGATCGTGGAGACGGACGGGCTGCGCTACCACCGCACGCCCGCGCAACAGGCCCGCGCCGCGAAACGCGACCAGAAGCACGTCGCCGCGGGCTTCCGGGTGCTCCGCTTCACGCACTGGCAGATCGCCAAGGCGCCGGGCGAAGTGACGAGTGTGCTGCGTCAGGTCAGGAGTCGTTGACGCCGAGCTTCTGGCCGGCCTCGACCCAGAGCGGGTCGACCTCGTCGCCGCGGCCCTCCGCGTGCAGCTGGGCGCAGCGGGCGATCAGCTCGCTGAGGACCGCGACCGCGTCGGTGTCCCCCATCGCCGCGAGGCGATCGAGGCCGAGCGCGTAGAGATAGTCGCCGGCGAGGAGGCCGAGGTCCGGGTCGTGGCCCACCATCAGCCGCGACTCGCCGTAATGCAGCAGGTAGCCCTCCCGCACCGCCTCCATCACCAACGCGTACTCACCGGAGGGACCGGCCGTGCCGTCGACCTCGACGACGTGGGGGGCGATCGGGGTGTCCTCCTCGCGCAGCTGCCGGGCGAGCTCCGCCAGGGCGCTCAACCGAGGACCTCGTCCAAGGCCTCGCCGGCGGCCTCGAGGGTGCGGTCGACGCTCGCCTCGTTGTGGGCGAGGGAGACGAACCAGGCCTCGAACTGCGCCGGGGGTGGGTAGACGCCGCGGTCGAGCAGCGCGCGGCAGAAGTGGGCGTGGGCCTCGGTGTCGCAGGCGGTCGCGTCGGCGAAGTTCCGTACCGGGGTCTCGCTGAAGAACAGGGTCACGAGCCCGGGCACCTTCGCCACCTGCAACGGCCGGCCGCCGGCCAGCGCCTCGAACCCGGCAGCGAGGCGGTCGGTGAGGGCGCCGAGCCGCTCGTAGGCGGCGGCGTCGAGGCCGTCCAGCGTGGCCAGCCCGGCGGCCACCGCGAGTGGGTTCCCCGACAGGGTCCCCGCCTGGTAGACGTCGCCCGCCGGCGCGATCCGTTCCATCGAGGCCGCCGGCCCGGCGAACGCCGCGGCGGGGAGGCCGCCGCCGATGATCTTGCCCATCACGGTCAGATCCGGTTCGACGCCGAAGAGCTCCTGGGCACCGCCGCGGGCGACCCGGAAGCCGGTGATCACCTCGTCGAAGATCAACTGCGTCCCCGCCGCGCGCGTCGCCTCGCGGAGGAACTCGAGGAAGCCGTCCGCGGCCGGGACGACCCCCATGTTCGCCGCAACCGGCTCGACCAGGAGGGCGGCGACCTCGTGCTCGGTGAGCGCGGCCTCGACCGCGGCGCGGTCGTTCCACGGCACCACCACGGTCAGCGCCGCCATCGCCGGCGGCACGCCCGGGCTGCCGGGCACCGACAGCGTCGCCATCCCGGAGCCGCCCTCGGCGAGCAGCCCGTCGGAGTGGCCGTGATAGGCGCCCGCGAACTTGACCACGGCCTCGCGGCCGGTGATCGCCCGCGCCAGGCGCACCGCGCTCATCGCCGCCTCGGTGCCGGAGCTGGTCATCCGCACCATCTCCACCGAGGGGAAGCGCGCGGCGACCTCTTCGGCCAGGCGCACCTCCATCGCGGTCGCGGCGCCGTAACTGGTGCCCCGTTTGGCCGCCTCGATCACGGCCGAGACCACCGCCGGATCGGCGTGTCCCAGGATCAGCGGCCCCCAGGAGCAGACCCAGTCGATGTAGCGGTTGCCCTCGACGTCGACGAGTTCGGAGCCTTCGCCGCGCTCGATGAAGATCGGCTCGCGGCCGATCTGCCGCATCGCCCGGACCGGTGAGTTCACCCCGCCCGGCAACACGTGCAGGGCGCGGTCGTAGACGCTCAGGAGTGCGCCGCCTCCCACTCGGCGTAGTCCGGCGTGAAGTAGTGGAGGCGGATCTTCTTGTACTCGGTCGACGAGTAGAGCGTGGAGCGGTCGTCGGGGCCCATTTCGCACTTCTCGGCGATCGAGTCGAGCACCGCGTCGCACTCCTCTTTCGAGCGGCCATGAGCCATGGTGAAGACGCTGTAGGGCCAGTCGTCGTAGGTCGGCCGCTGGTAGCAGTGGCTGATCCCGCGGGTGGCGGCCATGATCCCGCCGACCTCGAGGATCTGGTCCTCGGGCACCTTCCAGACGCCCATCCCGTTTGCCGAGAAGCCGGCGCGACGGTGGTAGAGGATCGCCGCGACACGGCGGAGGATCTTGCGGTCGACCATGCCGCGGAGGTGGTCGAGGAACTCCTCCGTCGTCATCCCGACCTCCGCTGCCGCCTCGTCGTAGGGACGCTCGACCGCTTTCATCGGCCCCTGGAGGGCTTTGATGATCGCTTCGTCGGTCGCGTCGTAGGGCTGCGGTTCGAGCTCGCGCGGCGGCGCCGCCTCGACCGTCGCTGCAAGCGCGTCGGTCCCCTTCTCCATCTCCAGGTTCATGTTGATCTTGAAGAGGGTGAGGGTCGGCAGTTCGCGCATCGACTCGGCACCGGTTTCCTCCATCAGCGCCTCGATCGAGCCTTTCAGCCCGAGCTTCGAGTCCGGCGGCGTGGCGATCGTGAACCAGAGGTTGAAGTCGTGCGTGCGCAGGTAGTTGTGGGAGACGCCGGGATGGGCGTTGACCATGCGGGCCGCCCGCTGCGGGTTCTCCGAGTCGACTTTGGCGGCGACCAGCATCGAGTCGTAACCGAGCGCGCGGGTGTCGAAGATCGGCGTGATCTCACGGATGATCCGGCCGTCGAGCAGACGCTGGGTGCGGCCGAGCAGGTCGGGCAGCTCGAGGTCGGCCTCACCGGCGACGATCGCGAACGGTTCCGGGTCGAGCGGGAAGTTCGACTGCAGGAGGTTCATCACGCGTTTGTCGGTCTCGTCGAGCGGGATCGCCGAGCCGCCCTTGCGCGTCCGCGCCTTCGACTGGGGTGCTTTCGCTGAGGTCTTTACCGAAGCCAACCTGCGGCCTCCTTCGCGTAGTAGGTGATGATCGCGTCGGCGCCGGCCCGGCGCAGCCCG
>JAFDWD010001045.1 GCA_018268695.1 Actinomycetota bacterium | reverse complement strand
TCCCTTCCGGCACCGCGATGTCGATCCCCGGGTGGTACTCGTAGGAGCCTTCGATCGTGCGCGGCCCGAAGCCCGAGGCGATCGGCCCGTCGACCGGCCAGATCATCGATCCGCTGCCGGGTTTGATCGCGCCGAGCGGCAACGGCATCGAGCCGGTGGCCGCCAGCTCTTCGGCGATTTTGCCCTGGATCGCTTCGACGTCCCCGTCGAGCTCGGTTTCGTGGCGGCGGACCTTGGCGAGCGCCGCTTCCCGGTCGCCCTGGGCGGATACCAGGTCGACCTGGCGACCCTGCAGGGCCCCTCGCGTCGCGACGAGTTGTTCGGCTTCTGCGGCGATCACGTTGCGGGCGTGTTCGATTTCGCCTTTCGCCGCGGCGCGTCGCTCGACCGTCAACGCCACCCCGTCGCGCAGCTGGCGGACCCGCCCGGCCGCCGCCTCGTCGGCGCTGTGGATCGCGTCGAGGTATTCGGCCTGCGCTTCGACGTCTTCGAGATCGCCTTCGCCGACGATCACGTCCAGCAGTTCCGGCCGCCCCGTCTCATAGATCGCGACCAGGCGTTCGCGCAGGGCCTGCAGCGCGACCCGCAGGTGATCCCGCATCCGCTCCAGGCGGTCGCGGCTCTGTTCCAGCATTTCGCTCGCCGTTTCGAGCCGCATCTGTTCAGCGTCGAGGCGCTGGCGGGTCACCGCTTCCCGGTTGCGGATCGTCTCCACCGCCCCGGTCAACCGCTGGATCCGCGCCTGGTAGGCGGCGATCGTCGAGGTCAGGACCCCCTTGCGTTCCTTCGCTTCTTCCAGCTGCGATTCCTTGCTTTCCAGCTGGTTCGTCAGGTCTTCCGCCGAGGCGACCGGGACGGCCACGGCGACAAGGCAGAGTGCCGCCGCGACAGCGGCGAGGACGATTGCGAAGGGACGACTCACCGGTCCCGAGGCTAGCTAGGCCTCGATCCCCCTCCCACCGCCAAATAAGCCCTGCAATCCCCCTTGCCGGAGGCAAGCCTTATTGCAGCTCCGCGGCGTTCTCGACGCTCAGCAGGCCGCCCTCGGCCTCCTCCTCCATCTGCAGCGTCGTGTGTTCGATGCCGAAGTCCTCGCGCAGTTCCATCTCCAGCTGCTGGCGGATGCGATCGCGGTCGGCGCCGCGGGCGACGACGACGTGCGCGGCGAGGGCCGGGAAGCCCGCGGTCACGGTCCACACATGGAGGTCGTGGACGGAGCGCACGCCGGGGACCTCGCAGATGTGCGCGCCCATCGCGTCGACGTCGATGCCCTCGGGCGCGGCCTCCATCAGCACGTCGAACGGTTCCTTCAGCAGGCGCCAGGAGGAGAGCAGGACGAGCAGCGCGATCAGCAGGCCGACGATCGGGTCGACGATATCGGAGCCACCGGCAAGGACGACCGCGCCGGCGACGACGACGCCGAGCGACCCGAGCGCGTCGGCGAAGGAGTGGCGGATGACCCCCTCGAGGTTCATGTCGTCGCGCTCGCCGCGGGCGAGGTAGATCGTCGCGACCGCGTTGCCGAGCAGGCCGAAGATGCCGAGCGCGAGCACTCCCCCGCCCTCGATCGTCGGCGGATCGGAGAAGCGGCCGATCGCCTCGACCCCGATGAAGACGCTGACCGCGACCAGGGTCAGCCCGTTGACGAGCGCCGCCAGGACCTCCGAGCGCTGGTAGCCGAAGGTGCGCCGCCCGGTCGCCGGGCGGGCGGCGAGCCGCGCCGCGATCAGCGCGAGGACGATCGAGCCGACGTCGGAGAGCAGGTGCCCGGCGTCGGCGAGGACCGCCAACGACCCGGTGATGAAACCGCCGATCGCCTCGGCGAGCAGCATCGCCATGTTGATCGCCAAGGCGACGATCAGCCGCTTACGAGAGTCCTCCCGCCGCGCCTCGAGCGCGTGCGCGCCGAAGCCGTGGCTATGCCCGTGCCCGCCGCCATGGTCGTGATCGTGCCCCACGCGCGGAGCTTAGGCGGCCGGTGGGTCGAGGCGGCAGTCCTATGGGCGGTGGCCTGGGCGTCTCATCGCGGTCCTGGCTGGCTGTGACCGCGATGAGACGCCCCAGGACGTGAGGGTTCCGTGCGGAAGAGCGTGGGATTCGAACGGTCAGGAATCTGCCGTGTTCCTTTTCCGCCCATACGACGGATCTCGAACACCGCAAGGGCCCCAGACCAAGTCTCGAACACCTCAGGGCTCGCGGTGTTCGAAAGCTCGGCCATGTCGAGTTTCCGAACAGGGCAGATTTCTGACCGTTCGGAGCCCGTCGTACGAACCGGGCCCAGCCG
>JAFDWD010001044.1 GCA_018268695.1 Actinomycetota bacterium | reverse complement strand
GAGGTGATCCGCGAGCACGCCCGCGACCTCCACTACGCGATCGTCACCCACACCGTCAACCGCGGGCTGGGGACGGCGATCAATACCGGCATCCGCGCCGCGCTCGGCGAGTCCTCCGACGACGACGCGATCGTCACGATGGAGTCCGACACCACCTCCGACCTGCGCGACCTGCCGGCGATGCTGGCGAAGTTCGAAGAGGGCACCGACATCGTCCTCGCCTCGGTCTACGCGCCCGGCGGGAAGATCGTCGGCGTCGAGGGCTGGCGCCTCGCCGCGTCGAAATCGGTCTCCAACACCTTCCGCTATCTCGGCGGGCTGCGGCAGATCCACACGCTCTCCTCGCTCTACCGCGTCTACCGCGCCGGCACCCTGCGCCGCGCCGCCGACACCTACGGCTACCTGCTCGTCCGCGAGCCCGGCTTCGCCGCCAACGTCGAGCTGCTGCTGAAGCTCTACAACGCCGGCGCGACGGTGGCCGAGGTGCCGACGACCAACGACTGGACGACCCGCAAAGGCGAGTCGAAGATGCAGCTGAAACCGACCGTGATCGCCTACGGGCGGTTGATGGCGGCCCACCTGGTCGGGCGGATCCAGCCGCCGCCGGTCTCGCCGCTGGCCGAAGCGACCGCGTCCTTCGCGGTGCCGCGGGCCCAGCCGCGGCTGGAGGCCGTCGAGGCGCCTCGGGCCACCGCCGCGCAGGCGCGCTGATGACGGCGCGTATCCGGATCGGCGTCGTCGGCGGCGGCGTCCTCGGGACGGTCCTGTCGCTGCGACTGGCCGAAGCGGGCGCCGCGGTGACGCTGCTCGAGCGCGGCTCGACGATCGGCGGCCTCGCCTCCACCTTCGACTTCGGCGGCCACGAGGTCGACCGCTTCTACCACGTGATCACGCCGGCCGACAGCCGCATGATCGAGATGGCCGAGGAGGTCGGGCTCGGCGACCAGCTGCGGTTCAAAGGCGTCGGCGCCGGGTTCTTTGCCGACGACGAGATGCACGACTTCAACGGCGTCGCCGACCTGCTGAGGTTCTCGCCGCTCTCGCCGGTGGCCCGCCTGCGCCTCGGCTGGTTCGTCGCCCAGTGCCAGTTCCGCGGCGGTCCGGAGAAGCTCGACACGGTTCCCCTGGAGGACTGGCTGCGCAGGCAGTGCGGGGACCAGGTGGTGGATCGAATCTGGAAGCCGCTGCTGGCGACCCGCTTCGACGGCGATCCGTCCGGCCTTCCCGCGACCTACCTCTGGGCCCGCACGCGGCGGATGTCGGGGGCGCGCGACAAGAAGACGTCCGGCGGCGGCGGCGGCGAGGCGATGGGCCACATCGTCGGCGGCCACCAGCGCCTGATCGACGCGATCGCCGACCGGGCTCGGAGCCTCGGCGTGGAGATCGTCACCGACGCGCCGGTGAGCGGGCTCGTCACCGATGCCGACGGCGCGGTGACGGGGGTCGAGCTCGACGGTGAGTCGATGTACTTCGACCTGACGATCCCGACCCTGCAGCCGCCCGCCCTGCGGTTCCTTCTGCCGGAGCGCCACCAAGGCCTGCTCGCGCCCTACCCGGCGCGCTGGCTCGGCTGCGTCTGCGTGATCGTCAAGGTGAAGCGCTCGCTGCTCCCGTACTACGCGGTGAACATCGTCGAGGACACGCCGCTGACCTCGGCGG
>JAFDWD010001043.1 GCA_018268695.1 Actinomycetota bacterium | reverse complement strand
TCATATAGGGCGGCCAGCTCGGCTCGCGAGGGCGCTCCGTCGACGCGGCTGATCGCCTGCACCCAGGGCATCCCCATCGGCCGGGCACGCTCGCTGCCCCAGAAGCCGAGGAAGAGGCCGACGTCCAGCAGCGGGTCGCCGATCGTCGACATCTCCCAGTCGATGATCGCCGCCAGCCGCGGCCGCGGCGCCACCTCGAAGAGGCAGTTGTCGACGTGGAAGTCGCCGTGGAGGATCCCCGGCGGGACGTCGGGTGGACGGTTGGCCTCGAGCCACGCGGCGACCGGCTCGAAGTCGGGCAGCTCACGGTGGCGGTAGCGGTCGAGCTGCTTGCGCCAGCGGGGCACCTGGCGGGCGAGGAATTCCTCCGGCCGGCCGAAGTCGCCGAGCCCGAGCCCGCGCCAGTCGAGCGTGTGGAGATCGGCCAGGGCGCTCGCCGTCTCGCGGCCGACGACGCCGACCGCGGCCCCCGGTCCGGCCGCCCACTCGGCGGGCAGCTCGTCGCCGAGCGAGACCCCGTCGACCGCCTCCATCAGCAGGAAGGGCGCCTCGGGCACCGCCTCCTCGACGCAGAGCCCGCGCGGCGCCGGCGCCGGGACGGCGGTCTCCGCCAGGGCCGCCAGGATCCGGTCCTCGCGACCCACGTTGTGGGCGGAGGCGTCGATTGTCGCCCGCGGTGGCCGTCGCATCACCAGGCGCTCGCCGCCCGCGCTCAGCAGCATCGTCTCGTTCGAGTTGCCGCCGCTCAGCGGGCGCAGGTCGTAGGGCCCCGCGAGCCCGGCGTCGGCCAGCCACGCCTCGAGCTCGGCACTGGCGCTCGGCTCCGTTGCCCGCACGGCGGCCGTCGGCCGTCTCCCTTCGCTTCCCATCGGCGCATCTTCCCGGCGCCGGCCCGCGCCGCCGCCGCCCTCCATCGGCCGGCTTTGGAGTTCTCTCCAAGCCTCCCCACCACCCCCTGCCGCGGTCCCGCATAGGCTGCCGGCCGATGGCCTGGGAGTTCTCCACCGAGCCCGAGTTCGAGGCGAAGCTGCAGTGGATGCGGGACCTCGTGCGCGAGGAGATCCTGCCGCTGGAGACGCTCGACCTCGACTTCGCCACCTACCGGCGGGCGATCGCGCCGCTGCAGGAGATGGTGAAGGAGAAAGGCCTCTGGGCGGCCCACCTGGAGCCCGAGCTCGGCGGCCAGGGCCTCGGCCAGGTCCACCTGGCGCTGATGCACGAGATCCTCGGCGCCACCGACTACGCGCCGCCGGTCTTCGGCAACCAGGCGCCGGACTCGGGCAACTCGGAGCTGATCGCGGTTGCCGGCGACGAGGAGCAGAAGGAGCGCTGGATGAAACCGCTGCTCGCGGGCGAGCTGCTCTCCGCCTTCACGATGACCGAGGAGGGCACCGGCTCGGACCCGACTCAGCTGAAGACCGCCGCCGTCCGCGACGGCGGCGAGTGGGTCGTCGACGGGACCAAGTGGTTCATCTCCAACGCCGACAAAGCCGACTTCCACATCGTCATGGCGCTGACCGACCCCGAGGCCGATCCGCACCGTCGGATGTCGATGATCATCGTCCCCGCCGACGCCGCCGGGATCAGCGTCCGCGACCTCGGCGTGATGAACGATCCCGACTCCCGCAACCCGATCCACACCCACTCCGAAGTCACCTTCGACGGCGTCCGGGTCCCGGCCGCGAACCTGCTCGGCGAGCGCGGCGGCGCCTTCGCCCTCGCCCAGAAGCGCCTCGGCCCCGGCCGCATCCATCACGCGATGCGCTGGCTCGGCGTCTCCAAGCGCGCCTTCGACATGCTCTGCGAGCGCGCCGTCTCCAAGTCGGTCCACGGCTCGACCCTCGCCGACAAGCAGACGATCCAGAACTGGGTCGCCGACTCGGCCGCCGAAATGCAGGCGACCCGGATGCTGACCCTCTACACCGCCTGGCGACTCGACCAGGTCGGTGCCAAGGAGGCCCGGAACGAGATCGCGATGATCAAGTACCACGGCCCCAAGGTCATGTACAACGTCCTCGACCGGGCGATCCAGGTGCACGGCTCGCTCGGCTTCTCCTGTGACCTACCGCTGGAGGAGATGTACCGCTACGCGCGCGCCTCACGGATCTACGACGGGCCCGACGAGGTCCACCGGGTCGGCGTCGCCCGCCGGATCCTGCGCGCCTACGAGCCGGTCGAGACGCCGACCGAACACATCCCCACCCGCCGCGCCGCCGCGCAGGCTCACTTCGCCGAGCTGCTCGACGCCGCCTCGGTCAGCTGACGTGGGCGCCGCGGCGGGGCCGCTCGACGGGGTCCGCGTCCTCGACCTCAGCCGGCTCCTGCCGGGCGGCTTCGCCACCGCCGTGCTCGGCGACCTCGGCGCCGACGTGGTCAAGGTCGAGCAGCCGGGCAGCGGCGACTACATGCGCTGGGGGGACCCCAAGTTCGGCGCCGAGTCGGCCGCCAGCTGGACGATCGACCGCAACAAGCGCTCGGTCTCGCTCGACCTCAAGCATCCCGACGGGGTCCAGGCCCTGCTCGACCTCGCGGCGCGCGCCCAGGTCGTGGTCGAGAGCTTCCGGCCCGGCGTCGTCGACCGCCTCGGCGTCGGCTACGACGCCGTGCGCGCGGTCAACCCGGCGATCGTCTACTGCTCGATCACCGGGCACGGACAGGACGGCCCCCTGCGCACGACCCCCGGGCACGACATCAACTACGTCGGGCGGGCGGGCGTCCTCTCGATCAGCGGGCCCGCCGACGGACGTCCGGCCGTGCCCGGCGTCCAGGTGGCCGACCTCGGGACCGGCGGCCTCTTCAGCGTCGCCGGCATCCTGGCGGCGCTCTACCGCGCCCGCGAGAGCGGCGACGGCGACCACATCGACATCTCGATGACCGACGGCGCCTTCGCCTGGCTCTCGATCCACCTCGAGGACTACTTCGCCTCCGGGGTCGACCCGGGGCGGGAAGGGATGATCCTCAACGGGCGGTTCCCCTGTTACAACGTCTACGCCTGCGCCGACCGCGGCCACATCACCGTCGGCGCGATCGAGGAGCAGTTCTGGGAGGTCCTCTGCGAGCGCGTCGGCCGGCCCGACCTCCTCCCCACCCGCGTCGACCCGGAGGCGATCGGGACCTGGCGCGAGGTCTTCCTCGAGCGTCCGCGCGACGAGTGGGTCGGCCTGCTCGAGGACGGCGCCTGCGTCGGCCCGGTCAACGACTTCGCCGAGGCGAGCACCGAACCGCAGATGCTGGCCCGCGGCATGGTGGTCGAGCAGGAGCACCCCGAAGTCGGGACGACCCGGCAGCTCGGCTCGCCGCTGAAGCTCCGCAACCACCCGGTCGGCGTGCGGACGCCGGCGCCGAAGCTCGGTGCCGACACCCGCGCGCTCCTCGCCGACGCGGGCTACTCCTCCGAGCGGGTCGAGTCGCTGCTCTCCTCCGGCGCCGCCGCCTGAGTCGCCCCGGCCAGCTCCTCGTCGCCGATCCGCCCGACCAGCCGCAGGATCAGAAGCGCCAGCTGCAGGGTCAGCTGGTCGTCGGCGTCAGCGGCGACGTCGAGGTGGGTCACCTCGTGGATCCGCCCCAGCCGATAGCGGATCGTGTTCTCGTGGACGTTCAGCACTTCGGCCGAGCGACGGACGCTGCGCGAGGTGGCGAAGAACACCTGCACGGTCGCCAGCAGGTCCTCCATGCCGGGGTCGAGCAGCTCGCCGAGGGTGTCGCGGGCGAAGCGCTCGGCGTCGTCTTTGGTCGTCCCCGAGAGCAGCAGGCGGGCGGCCCCGATGTCGGCGCCGGCGAGGACCCGGTAGGAGTCGGGCGGGCAGAAGACGGAGATGCAGCGCGAGACCTGCTGCGCTTCGCGGAACGAGGCCGGGTACTGGCCGGCCTCGTCGCAGATGCCGGAGATCGCCGCCGAGGTCATCCCCTTGGCCGAGAGCGCCGCGAGCGCGTCCGCGGCGATCGCTTTCGCTTCCTCGATCCCGTCCGTCTCGCCGTTCTCGCTCGCCAGTTCGATCACTGCCGCGACGCCCTCCTCGACCCCGACCACGAGCGGGGTGCGGTCCGGGCGGGCCTCCTTCAGGGCCTTGAAGACGCGGTCTGACCGGATCGGCTTCTGCCGTTGGCCGGTGGCGAACAGCACCACCACGTGCGGCGCCGTCAGGTGGAGGCCGTGGAAGTGGGCGCGCCGCAGCAGTGAGGCGGGGTCGTCGGTGCCGACGATGAGGTCGCGGGCGAGGGTCTCCTGGGCGCGCATCTCGGCGTCGGCGGCACGCCGCTCGGCGCTCATCTCGAGCGCCACGATCGTCCCCGCGCGGCGGGCGACGATGCGGTCGTGGGCGTTGAACCAGCCGCCGTGCTCGATCACCACCAGGTACCCCCAGGCATCGCTGCCGACGATGATCGGCGCGGCCATCATCCGCTTCGCCAGCTTGCCGCCCCCGGCCGAGTCGATCACCGCCGCGTTGCGGCCCTGGTTCTTCGTGATCGCCGCGGCGAGGGCGGGCTCCTGGCGCATCCGGTGGAGCAGGCGGTCGAGGACCGCGCCTCCCTCGTCGTCGTTGCCGGCGGTGGCCAGCGGCCGCATCCCGGCGTCGACGACCATCGTCGGCTTGCCGGTCAGCTCGGCGACCGCCTCGGTGATCTCGTGCAGGTTGGCCCCTTTGAGGACCAGCGTCGCCAGCCGTTCCTCGATCGCCGCCGCCGTGCGCAGGAGCTTGTTCTGGCGCTCGACCGTCTGCAGCGAGGTGCGCAGCTCCGAGGTCAGCTGGGCGTGCGAGATGGCGATCGCGGCGAGGTTGGCGAAGGTGCCGCAGAGCGACTGCTCCTCCTCCAGATACTCATGCGGTTCTTCTTCGTTGTCGAGGAAGATCAGGCCGACGACCTGGCCTTTGCGCACCATCGGCACGCCGAGCATCGTGTGGACGTTCCACTCCAGCATCGTCGAGCGCACCGGCCGCGGGTCCGACTGGGCGTTGACGATCAGGACGGGCCGCTTTGTGCTGAGGATCTCGCGGGTGAAGCCGTCGGCCTCGATCCCGGCGGTGAGGCCCTTGATCGCCGCGTCGATGTTGCGGTCGGCGTGCCCGACCTGGCCGCGGAAGAGCCCCGTCCGTTCGTCCCGCAGGTAGACGCTGCACCGGCGGACGTCGAGAAGCTCGCAGATCCGGGTCGCGACGATATGGAGCAGCGAGTCGAGCGCGACGTGCTCGGTGATCGCGCCGGAGATCTCGTTGAAGGCCTCGACGACCTCCGGAAACCCTGCCGGACGGCGCCCGGAGGTCACGCCCTCACGCTCCTCGACGATTGCGTCGACGGACATCGGTCAACCCTTTCTCCTCCGACGCCCCCAGGACCGGCGAGGTCCAAGCTCCCTGTCCCCTGCTCCCGCTCGCGAGCATACCCACTTGTGCCGATCGGTGCTAGACCTCTTTGTGGGGTCGCACAGTCCCGTTCCGACGAAGTCGGGGCGATTGTCGACGTTCCTGATTTCGTGGGGCCGATGAAGGAATCGACCTTCGACAGCCCCCACTTCCGTCAGGTGATGGGACACCTGCCGACCGGGGTGAGCATCGTCACCGGCCACGGCGAGGAGGGCCCGGCGGGATTGGCGGTGGGCTCGTTCATGTCGGTGTCCCTGGAGCCGCCGCTGATCGCCGTGAGCCCGGCGCTGAGCTCCACCAGCTGGCCGACGATCCGCGCCACCGGCGGGTTCTGCGTCAACGTCCTCGGCGAGGCGCAGGCGGAGTTGGCGCGGCGCTTCGCGGTCTCCGGCGGCGACAAGTTCGCCGGGCTCGAGTGGCGGCACGGGCCGTCCGGGGCGCCGATCCTCGCCGGCGCGGTGGCCTGGATCGACTGCGCCGTCGAGAGCGAGCAGGAGGCCGGCGACCACTGGCTGGTGCTCGGCTCGGTGCTCGAGCTCGACCTCGGCGACCCCGGGGATCCGTTGATCTTCCACCGCGGCGCCTTCGACCGTTTCCGCCCCGCCGACCGCGCCTAGGCGGGCCGGTCGGAGTTGCCGGCGCCCGCCGCGGCCACGTCGAGGCCGAGGTAGGCGGAACGCACCTGGTCCTCGTCGATCACCTTTTCGGCGGTGCCCTCGACGATGATCTGGCCGCGCTCGATCACGTAGGCGCGGTCCGACATCTTCAGCGTCAGCATCGCCTGCTGCTCGACGATCATCACCGTGATGCCGCCGTCGCGGAGCTTCTCGAAGGCCTCGAACATCTCCTTCGTCACCAGCGGCGCGAGGCCCAGGGAGGGCTCGTCGAGGAGCAGCAGCGAGGGCCGCGCCATCATCCCGCGGCCGACCGCGACCATCTGCTGCTGGCCGCCCGAGAGGTCCGCCGCGCGACTCCCCATCCGCTCGCCGAGAACCGGGAAGAGGTCGACCACCCGTTCGAGTTCGGCCTCGCGGGTGCCGCGTTCGCGCCGGTGCGTGTAGGCGCCGAGGATCAGGTTCTCCCGCACCGACATCTCGCCGAACAGCTGGCGGCCCTCGGGGACCAGCACGACGCCCTTGCCCGCCATCGCCTCCGGCGGCACCTTGGTCACGTCCTCGCCTTCGAGCTCGATCCGGCCCGCGGTCGGCCGCAGCAGCCCGACGATCGTCTTCAGCAGCGTCGACTTGCCGGCCCCGTTGGTGCCGAGGACGGCGACGATCTCCCCCGCCTCGACCTTGAGCGAGAGATCGCGCAGCACCGACACCTGGCCGTAGCCGGAGGTGACGCCCTCGACCCGCAGGACGGTCTTGCCGTTGTCGCTTCCGTTCGCCACGCTCATACCTCCACCGTCGTTCCCAGATACGCCTCGATCACGGTGGGGTCGGCGCCGACCGTGGCCGGCGTGCCTTCGGAGATCTTCGCCCCCTCCTCGAGCACGAAGACCTTGTCGGCGATCGACATCACCATGCTCATGTCGTGCTCGACCAGGAGCACCGCGACCTCGAGATCGCGGATCGTGCTGACCACGGCGGCCAGCGATTTCGTCTCGGTGCCGTCGAGGCCCGCCGCGGGCTCGTCGAGCAGCAGCACGCAGGGGTCGGTCGCCAGGGCGCGGGCGAGCTCGGCGAGGCGCTGCTTGCCCACCGGCAGGTCCATCGCGATCGTGTCGGCCTCCTCGGCCAGCCCGACGAAGTCGAGCCAGGCGCGGGCCTCCATCTCCGACGCCGCTTCCTCGCGGCGCGAGCGGGGCCCACGGAAGACGGCGCCGAGCAGGCCGGAGCGACGGAAGCGCTGGCGGGCGAGGACGACGTTCTCGAGGGCGGTCAGGCCTTCGAAGAGCCGCGGCGTCTGGAAGGTCCGGGCGACGCCGGACTGGCCGATGTCGGTCGGCCGCAGCCCCACCACCTGGCGACCCATCACCGCGATCTTCCCCTCCGAGGGCACGATCGCCCCGGAGAGCATGTTGATCACGGTCGACTTGCCCGCGCCGTTCGGCCCGATCAGCGCCGTGATCTCACCGGAGTCGAGGCTGAAGTCGACGTCGGAGACGGCGGGCAGGCGGCCGAAGCGCTTGGTCAGTTCCTCGACCTCGACCAGGCTGAGGCCGGCGTGCCCGGCCCCGTTGCCGTTGGCGGCGGCTGGTCGGGTTGCGGCGGCGGCCGGCGCCGAGGCTTCCCCCTTCGGCGCGGCCCCTTTGCCCCGTCCGGCGGCGACCGCCTTGCGGATGTACTCGGGGATCGCCGTCAGCCCGTCGCGGAAGACGAGCACGAAGAAGATCAGGAAGAGGCCGCTGAGGATGATCGTGTACTGCTGGGTCGAGGCGCCGGCCGAGGAGCTGAACGATTCCTGGACGGCGTACTGCATGCCGCCCACCACCGCCGCGCCCGCGGCGGCCCCGAACGGCGAGGCGACGCCGCCGACGATCACGTAGGTGAGCAGGGTGATGGTGAAGGTGACGTCCCAGCTCGTCTGGGTCGCGAAGTTGCCGTAGATCGCCCAGAGGACACCGGCGAGCGAGGCCATCGCCGCGCCGAGCACGAGGATCCGGACCTTCATCTTCGAGACGTCGAGGCCGAGGCTCTCCGCCGCCTCCTCGTCGCGCCCGACCGCGCGCAGCGCGAGGCCGGTCTGCGACACCCAGATGTTGCGGGCGATCAGGAGGCAGACGCAGAGGAGGCCCATGCCGAGGTAGAAGAACTGCTTGGCGCTGATGAATTCGGTGCCGAAGAGGTACATGATCGGCAGGCCGGTGATGCCCTGCGGGTACTGCTGCGCGGCGACGACGAGCGCGATCAGCTGGATCGCCAGGGTCGCCAGGGCGAGGTTGAACCCGGAGAGCCGCACGGTCAGGCGGCCGATCAGGTAGGCGACCACGATCGAGGCGGCGACCGCGACGAGGGCGGCGGGCAGCAGTCCCCAGCCACTCTTCACGGTGAGGATCGCGACGCCGTAGCCGCCGATGATGAAGAAGACCGCGTGGCCGAGGCTGAGCTGCCCGGCGAGGCCGAGGATCAGGCCGAGGCCGGTGGCCCCGACCGCGCCGAGGACGATGTAGGTGGCGGCCGACTGGAAGCCCAGGTCGCTGCTCATCGAGGGGACGAAGAAGGCGGCGGCGAGCAGCGCGATCGGCAGCAGCGAGCGCGGCCCGACCCCGTCGAAGACCCCGCGCGGACGCGGCTTGGCCCCCTCGAGGCGCTCGACGAAGGCGGCGGTCCGCTCGCGGATCCGCTGCTGCAGGGCGACGACCGCCTCGTCGGTTTCGCCCTTGGCGCGGGAGAGCTTCGAGAGCCGCTGGACGACGCCGTCGCGGCCGAGCAGATCGCGGCCGAGGAGGAAGACGATCAGCGTGCCGTAGACGATCGCCAGCCGGTATTCGGAGGAGATCTTGCCCGCCGCCAGCGACTCCAGCACGCCCAGCGCGAGGCCGAAGGCGACGGCACGGCCGGGGCTGGTGAAGCCCGCCAGGGCGGCGGCGATGAAGGCGACCAGGGTGACTTCCAGGCCGGCGTTCCAGCTGGCCGAGGTGAGCGGCACGGTGACCGCGGCGATCACGCCGGCGAGCGCCCCGGCGAGGAGGAAGGCGGTCATCGAGGTCGAGCCGATGCGGATGCCGTGGAGCCGCGCGGCGACCGGGTTGATCGCGCTGGCGCGCATCGCGCGGCCGAGGTCGGTGAAGCGGAAGAGGGAGACGATCGCGATCAGGCAGATCACGGTCCCGCCCCAGACGTACAGGGTCTGGTAGCTGAGGTGGGCGCCGAGGAAGACGAACGCGCCCGAGGTGAAGGGCGGCACGCTTTTCGTGTATTCGCCCCAGATCGCGAGCGCCGCCCCTTGGAGGACAGAGCCGACGCCGAGGGTGGTGATCAGCAGTCCGAGCGGGCCGAGCTTGCCGCGCACCGGCGCGATCGTCAATCGCTCCTGCAGCAGGGCGATGCCGGCGACGGCGGCGATCGTGACCAGGATCGCCAAGGGCACGCTCCAGCCGCCCGCGCCCGCCGTCCCGTACATGATCAGCCCGCCGAACATGACGTAGTTGCCGAGCGCGAAGTTGTAGACGCCGGTGACGTTGACGATCAGCACGATCCCCAGCGCGACCAGCGCGTAGATGCACCCCAGCGAGAGACCCGACAGTACGTACTGGACGTATTCGCTCATCGCCCCGCTCCCCCGCTAGGCCCCGTCGGCGGCGAGCCGTGCCGCGGCCTCGGTGAAGACGCCGGCGTTACCGTCCTGCCAGCTGCAGTGGAGGGTGCGGTGCTCGATCTGCCAGCCCTCGTCGGTGCGGCGCAGGCGGTCCTCGTAGGTCCCGCCGACCAGGTAGGTGTTGCCGCCGGCCGGGGAGGCGAGGAAGTGCTGGGCCTGGAAGTAACAGGTCGCCGTCGCGCGGTCACCGTCGAGGACGACGCGTGGGTTGGCGATCAGGTGCTGGCTCGCGTCGAGCCCGGAGAGCACGCCGCCGCAGAGGCTGACGATCGCGTCCCGGCCTTCGTTGACGCCGCCGAACTCGAGGTAGTCGGCGACGCCGTCGGCGGTGAAGCAGGCGCTCAGGAGATCCCAGTCGCGGGTGTCGAGCGCGGTCGCGTACTGGTAGAGGACGTCGGTGATGGCCAGCTGGTCAGCGAGCTCGCCGACCCGGGCCTCGAGGTTCGATGCGGTGGTGGTGTCGTTCATTCGCTTCCCCCGCGACGCCGAACCACCGCCACCCGGGGCTCGTCGGAGCCCCGGGTGGCGGGATCGGTGTCGCCGTTCGTGTGTCTGGCCGGATCCGCTATTCGGTTTCCGCGTGCGGTCCGGTCGCTTTCGCCCCGGCGGGGTCGGCCCCCGGCGCGAGCACGTATTCCGGTTCTCCCTTCTTGTTCACTTTGATCGTCATGTCGACGTACGCTTCTTCCCAGGAGCCGGTGAGCCGGTGGCTTTCCGGGCTGGTCTTGACGAGGCCGTGGCTGGTGCGCAGGCTGCCGTCCATTTCCTGCATCGCTTCGACGATCGAGTCGCGGGTGACTTCCTTCCCTTCTTCTTCGAGGTGTTCGACCGCCCAGGCGTAGGTGTTCACGGCGTCGTAGCCGTAGATCGAGAACAGGGCGAACGGTTCACCGGGGAAGTACTTTTCGAATCGTTCGACGTATTCTTCGCACCACTTCTTCGCCGGATCGCTCTTCGCGATGATTTCCGGCGCCCGGCACTTGTGGCCGCCGAAGACGACGCCTTCGGCGTTCTTGCCGGCCGCTTCGGCGAGTGCCGGAACGGTCAGCCACTGCTCGGCGATCACCGGTTTGGAGTCCATCCCGAGCTGTTTGGCGGCTGCCAGAGCGTTCGGGTTGAGCGACTCGATGTAATAGATTTCCGCGCCGCTTTCCTTCATTTTGGTCAGCTGCGGGGTGACTGCTTCGACCGAGTCGGCGGAACCGGCTTCCTCGACGTCGACGACTTCACAGCCCAGCTGTTCGCACCCTTCTTCGATCGCTTCCGGGATCTGCTGGGAGAAGTCGGTTTCGTAGTGGAGGATCGCGACTTTCTTGCCCTTCAGGTTCGTCCCGGTGAATTCGCGACCGAACGCCTTCGCGTATTCCGGACCGTGTTCGTTCATGTAGACGAGTGACGACGACGCGTATTCTTTGCCCGCCGAGTTCTCGAAGATGTACTTCGTCACCGGGGTGTCGATCTTGTCGTTGCCGCTCGCGGCGATCAGCGCCAGCTTCACCCGTTCGGACTGTTCGCGGATCGCCAGCGACCCGGTCGCACCGAGGAACGCGCCGATGATGCTGCTTTCGGCACCCGCCTGTTGGTAGGCACTGGCCGCGCCCTGCGGGGTACCGCCGGTCTTGAAGATCTTCAGGTCGATTTCACGACCGTTCACCCCACCGGCTTTGTTGATTTCTTCGGTGGCGATCTTCATGCCCTTCATGAAGTCGGGACCACCCTCGGCGACTTCGCCTTCCAGACCGGCGATGCCGATCGGTTCGGTGGAGCCGGAGCTTTCTTCGCCCCCGCCTTCTTCGGCGGCGGCGTTTTCGGTTTCGTTCGCGTTCGCTTCGCTCGCCGGTTCGGTCGAGCTCGACGAGCTGCTGCCGCCGCCCCCGCATGCCGCGAGCAGGATGCTGCAGACCGCGAGCACGAGCGCGAGGCACGCGAGGAAGGCAACCCGGCGTCGTGGCCCGCGCCGGCGGGTCATCTCGTACTGCACTTGAATCTCCTCTCTGAAGTGGCCCACCGGGTTCCCCCCCGGCGCTGGCAAGGCGAAACTAGGACGTGCCAAAACGGCGGGCCCCAAGAAGTCGCCGCGGCGTTGTCGAGTTCTCCAACCCCGGACCGCCCCGCCCGGCCCGAAGCCGTGACGCCGCGCCCGCCGCGCGCTACGTTCGCCAGATGAAGAGCACGATGTCGGAGATGCCGCTGACGACCAGGTTGATCTACGAGCACGGCCGGACCGTCCACCATCGCAGCCTCGTCACCACCTTCGCCGCCGACGGGTCCTCGAGCACGCAGACCTACGCGGAGGTCGCCGAGCGGGCCGACCGGCTCGCCGCCGGCCTGCAGCGGATGGGGGTCGAGCGCGGCGACCGGGTCGGCACGTTCTGCTGGAACCACGGCGACCACCTGGCCGCCTACTTCGCCCTGCCGTGCATGGGCGCGGTGCTGCACACGGTCAACATCCGCCTCTTCCCCGACCAGGTCGCCTTCGTCGTCAACCACGCGGGCGACCGGCTGATGATCGTCGACCAACTGTTGGTCGATCTGCTCGCGCCGATCGCCGACTCGTTGACCTCGGTCGAGCGCTTCCTCGTCGTCGGCGGGGACGGCGCCGCGCTGGGGGAGCGGGCGATGCCGTTCGAGGATGCCCTGGCGGAGCCTGGCGCGAAGCCGGAATGGGCCGAGCTCGACGAGAGCTCGGCCGCCTCGATCTGTTACACCAGCGGCACCACCGGCGACCCGCGCGGCGTCGCCTACGGGCACCGCTCCACCTTCGTCCACTCGATGGCCCAGTGCGCGACCAACGCCTTCGGGATCGGCCAGGACGACACGATCATGCTGATGGTCCCGATGTTCCACTCGAACGCCTGGGGCCTCCCCTATTCCGGCTGGATGTCGGGGGCGGACTTCGTCATGCCGCAGTCGACGCTGGACGCGGCTTCGCTGGCTCCGATGTTCAAGGAGCGGCGACCGACCTTCACCGCCGGCGTGCCGACGCTCTTCAACGACCTGCTCAACCACGACGACCCCGAGCCTGTCGACCTCTCCAGCCTGCGGGTCGCCGTCTGCGGCGGCTCGGCGGTCACCGGGGCGCTGATCGACGCGATGCGCGACCGCGGCGTGCCGATGCTGCAGGGCTGGGGGATGACCGAGACCAGTCCGCTCTGCGCGCTCTCCCATCCGCCCAAGGGCTCGCCGGCCGAGGAGGACACCTACTGGCGTTCGAAGAGCGGCCGGGCCTCCTCGGCCGGGATCCAGCTGCGGATCGTCGACGACGCCGGACGGGAGCTGCCCTGGGACGGCGAGTCGGTCGGCGAGATCGAGGTGCGGGGGCCGTGGGTGACGACCTCCTACCTGGCGATCGACACGCCGGAGAAGTTCGACGACGGGTGGCTGCGCACGGGCGACGTCGGCTACGGCGACGAGGAGCGGTTCGTGCAACTGACCGACCGCGCCAAGGACGTGATCAAGTCGGGCGGCGAGTGGATCTCCTCGCTCGACCTCGAGGACGGGCTCGCGTCCCACCCCGACATCCTCGAGGTGGCCGTGATCGGCGTCGACGACGAGCGCTGGGAGGAGCGGCCCCTCGCCTGCATCGTGCTGCGCGAAGGAGCGCGGCTCGACCCGCCGGCGCTGGCGGAGCACCTGACCACGCGGGTGGCCCGCTGGTGGATCCCGGAGCGCTGGGCGGCGCTGACCGAGATCCCGAAGACGAGCGTCGGCAAGGCCGACAAACGCGCCCTCCGCTCCGCCTACGAGGCGGGCGAGATCGACGTGGTCTCCCCGGCGCGGAGCTAGGGCACGAAGGGCATTTGTAGAAGTCGCCAAACGCCCTCGCTCCCGGCTTCGCGCGCGCGGTTACGTTGTCGACCGAGAGGACGAGACCGCGCGGGTGGGACCCGGCGGAGAGGAGGGACGAAGTGAGCGAGTCGCATGTGCCCCGTTGGGGGCTCTGGTACGACTTCCGCAATCCGGCGCCGTGGCGTCGTCCGTGGGAGGACTTCTACGCCGAGGCGATCGATCAGATCGTCTGGGCCGAGGAGCTCGGATATCGCTCCGTCTGGCTGACCGAGCACCACTTCATCGACGACGGCTACACCCCCTCGCCGCTGGTCATCTCCGGGGCGATCGGCGCCCGCACGACGGAGATGCGGATCGCGATGTCGCTGATGCTGCTCCCCCTCCACGACCCGGTGCGCCTGGCCGAGGACAGCGCCACGCTCTCGATCCTGACCCGCGGCCGCTTCGACCTTGGGGTCGGGATCGGCTACCGGCCCGACGAGTTCGAGGCCTTCGGCCGCAGCCTGAAGAACCGGCCGTCGCTTCTGGAAGAGGGGGCCGAGATCATCCGCCGCTCCTGGGAAGGCCGGTCGCTGGAGTTCGCCGGCAGGCGCTTCCAGTACCCCGACGTCACCGTCTCGCCGGTCCCGCCCCAGCCGCCGAAGCTGCTGGTCGGCGGCATGAACGAGGCCGCGATCGACCGCGTCGCCCGCATCGCCGACGGCTTCCTCAGCACCCAGAACGACCACCAGGCGCTCTACCTGGAGGCGCTCGAGCGCCACGGCAAGGACCCGGCCGCCGGCCAGATCCACGCGGGCCAGTGGGCGATCATCGCCGAGGACCCCGAGGCGACCTGGGCCGAGATCGGGGACCACGCCCTCTACCAGCTGAACGAATACATCCGCTGGGGCGCGTTCGGGCCACCCGACCAGGTGCCGCTCTTCCCCGATGCCGACGCGATCGTCGCGGGCGGCGGCTACACCCTCTGGGACGGCCCGACCGCCGTCGCCGAACTGACCAAGCTGCTGCGCGAGCGTCCCCAGATCAAGGACGTCTTCTTCTGGGCCCAGCTACCCGGCGAGAGCGTCGAGAGCGGCTCCCGCCGGATCGACTACTTCATGCGCGAGGTGGCCCCGAAGGTCGAGGCCGGGCTGCGCGAGGGAAGCGCCGTACAGGGATGAAGTTCGGCGTCTTCTACGTGGTGGAGTCGCCGGACGGCGACTTCAAACGGGCCTACGACGAGATGCTCGGCCAGATCGAATACGCCGAGTACCTCGGCTTCGACACCGTCTGGCTGGCCGAGCATCACGGCTCGAGCTACGGCTCGATGCCATCGCCGCAGGTGATGGCGGCGGCGGTGGCCGAACGCACCAAGTACATGCGGATCGGGATGGCGGTGTCGATCCTGCCCTTCGACAATCCGGTCCGGATCGCCGAGGACTACGCGATGGTCGACGTCATCTCCGGCGGTCGGCTGGACTTCGGCGTCGGCCGCGGCTACCAGCCGCGCGAGTTCTCGATGCTGGGACTGGAGGAGGTCCAGGGTGAGAGCCGCGGCCTCTTCGAAGAGTCGCTCGACATCATCCTCGGCCTCTGGACGGAGGACCGCTTCACATACCACGGGCGCCACTTCCAGATCGAGGACGCCGAGCTGCACCCGCGGCCGCTGCAGAGCCCGCACCCGCCGGTGTACGTCGCGGCGATCAGCCCCGACACCTTCGAGCTGGTCGCCGAAAAGGGCTTCAACCTGCTGATCACGCCGACCCTGATGGACCTGCCGACGCTGAAGTCGTTCACCCTCGACGCGAAGAAGCGGCTGGTCGAACGGGGGCGCGACCCCCACTCGCTGAACTTCCCGCTGAACTGGCAGATCCACGTGGCGCGGACCGCCGCCGAAGCGAAGGAGCGCACCCGCGACGCCTTCGGCTGGTACTTCGACAAGGTGATGTCGCTGGTGCCGCAGGGCGGCAAGGTCCCCGCCACCTACGAGGCCTACGCGGAGATGGCGCAGGCCTACAGCGAGGCGGGCGGCTTCCCGATCGAGCGGCTGCAGGAGCTCGGCGTGCTGGTGCTCGGCACCCCGCAGGACGCGATCCGGCGGATCGAGGAGGTCTACCGCGACATCGGCCAGCACCACATCAGCTGCTGGTTCCGGATCGGCGGCCTCGAGGACGCCAAGGTCCGCGACTCGATGAAGCTTTTCGCGGAGGAGGTGATGCCTCGTTTCCGGGAACGGCCGATGTCGATCCCGGAGGAGGTCTCCGCACAGAACGGCAGGGCCGCGATCAGCGGCACCTGAGAACGCTGGAGAGAGGAGAGGTGCGATGGGAAGGCTCGCTGTCGAGGGCGACAAGGAGATCTACTTCGAGGACTACGCCGGGGACGGGCGCCCGGTCGTGCTCGTGCACGGCTGGGGCATGAGCTGCCGGGCCTGGGACTACAACCTGGCGGCGCTACGCGGGGCAGGCCACCGCGTCGTCTCGCTCGACCACCGCGGCTGCGGCCACTCCGACAAGGACTTCGAGGCGGTCTCGATCGCGGCGATCGCCGCCGACGTCGCCGCCCTGGTCGCCGATCGCGGCCTCGACGACCCGGTGATCGTCGGTTGGTCGCTGGGCGCCGCGGTCACCGTCGAGGCGGTCGCGCAGCTCGGCGACGAGGTCGCCGGCATGGTCCTGGTCGGCACCCCCTCGCCCCGCTACCTGCAGGGTGACGGCTGGGAGATCGGTGGCACCACGGAGGCGCTGGAGGAATCGAAAGTCGGCCTCGCCACGGCCCGCGCCGACACCCTCTTCGCGATCTCCTCGGCGGTCTGCAAGAACGACCCGGGCCCCCAGGTCGTCGGCTGGATGTGGAACATCTTCATGCAGACCAGCCAGAACGCCGACCAGGCCCTGATCTCGCTGGGGGACGTCGACCACCGCGAGCTGCTGCCGACCCTCGGGGTCCCGAGCCTGGTCTGCGTCGGCGAGGGCGACGTGATCGTCGACCCGCGCACCTCGGCCAAGGCGGCGGAGATGCTGCCGAACGCCCGCCTGGTCGAGTTCGCCGACTCCGGCCACGCGCCGTTCATCGAGGAGCAGGCGAAGTTCGAGTCCGAGCTGCTCTCCTTCCTGGGCGACCTCTAGGGGGAGACGACGATGGTCAAAGTCTTCGCCCTCATCCCCCAGCGTCCCGACATCTCGCGGGAGGAGTTCCACTCGCACTGGATCTCGCCGCACGGGGAGATGGCCTGCGGGATCGACACCCTGCAGGGATACGTCCAGTGCCACCGCATCCGGCCCGGCATCGACGGCCTGCCCGAGGCCGACTACGAGGGGATCGCGGAGGTGTGGTTCACCGACGTCGAGACGGCGGCGGCGATGGGTGAGAACCCGGTCTACGCCGAGCAGGTGAACCCCGACGAGCCGAACTTCATCGACATCGACCGGCTCGCCTTCGTCTTCGCCGACGAGCGCGTGGTGCGCGACGGCGCGGAGATCGGCAAGGACGATCCGGTGGTCAAGGCGCAGGTCCTCCTGCGCCGCGCCGCCGGCACCTCGCGCGAGGATTTCGACGCCGCCTGGGCCGCGAGCGACGCCGACTTCGCCGCCGCCTTCCCCGGCGCCCTGCGGCTGGTCCGCTCCGAGGCGCGCGCGGAGAGCTACGCCGAAGGCGAGCCACCGGCCGACGGCTTCGCCGAGATCTGGTGGCCCGACCGCGAGGCCTTCGAGTCCGACTGGGCGGCCGACCGCGAGGGCTACCTGCGCTCGCTGGAAGGGTTCGCGGACCTCGGGGCGTCAAGCGCCTTCCTCTCCGAGGAAGTCCGCCTCATCTGGCCCACCTGAGCTCCCCACCCTGCACGCTTGTCTCGCATAGCGAGACAAGCGTGCAGGGTGGGGCTAGCGGAGGAGCTTCCTCAGGCGGTTGACGATCTCTTCGGGTTCGCGGTAGAGGCGATGGCCGGTGACGCGGACGGTCGAGATGCCCTGCAGGAGGAGGTCCTCGTCGCGTTTGCGGTCCTCCTCGAAGGAGAGACGCGAGCCGTGCGTCTCGAAGACGTCCAGCTCGACGACGAGTTTGCTCTCCGGCCAATATGCGTCGACCTCGTGACCGGCCAGGAAGTAGTTCATGCTCGGACGCGATAGCCCCGCCTCGGTCACCAGCCGCTGGAAGTCGCGCTCGAGGTCGGACCGGATGACGCCAACTTCCGGGCGGTAGATCTCGAGCTGGCGGCGAAGCGCGGCGCCCGTCCCTGCCGGAGCGCGGACGAGGGTCGCGTCGATTTCATCCAGGTCCAGGAGCTCGAGCTCTTCGGCTCGCTGGAGCATCTTCTGGAAGGTCCGCGTGCGCGCCCCCTCGGCGAGATCGAAGAACGTCCGCGCGAGAGTCGTGACCGGGATCCCGTCGACCACGGCGCGATCGGCCGGTGACACCCGACCCTGGTGGACTATGTAAGGCCTCTGCGATCGTCGCCGTTTGGGGACCGTGACCTCGATCGCTTCCGGGTCGAATCGGACGATCCCCCACAGTCGGCCCGCGGAGAGGTGGCTGGCGACGATCGGCATGTGCCCAAGCCTTACCTTCGCCGGGTGGGCGGCCAGCACCGCGGCCATGCACCATCCCTTCCACGTCAGGCGACGATGGCCCACCGCGTACACGCCCCGATGCACTCGATGCAGGCGTCCCACCTCGGTGCCAAGCCAAGCGCTGTTACGGCTGATCCCGATCCTCGCCAGCTGCCGCGTCGACACGACGCCGTGCTGTTCCGTCGCCAACTCCCCCAACTCTGCACGCTTGTCTCGCATGGAGAGACAAGCGTGCAGAGGGTTGGGTTTTGCCCCCCCGGGTGGGGCGGGGATTGCCGAGTTTGCGGTTAGAGGAGGGCGCCGCTTAGGGCGGCCCAGGACTGTTCGGCGAGGTTCGGGATGCCGGTCTCGAGGCGGGCGAAGAAGGGGTCGTCGGTGGTGCCCGCCTGGTAGCGGCGGTAGCTGCCCTCGAGCAGGATCGCCAGCTTCCACAGCGCCAGCGCCTGGTACCAGGCGAGGCCTTCGACGTCGAGGCCCGAGACGCTCGCGTAGCGCTCGATCAGGTCGGCGCGGGTCGGATAGCCCGGCTCTGTCGCGGCCTGGGAGAGACCCAGTAGACGCTCGGGGTCATCGCCCTGCAGCCAGGTGGCGGTGAGGAACCCGAGGTCGGCGAGCGGATCGCCGATCGTCGCCATCTCCCAGTCGAGCACCGCCACCAGCCGCGCCGGCGCACCGGGGGCGAAGGCGACGTTGTCGAGCTTGTAGTCGCCGTGGACGATCGTCGCCGGCGGCGACTTCGGCAGGGCCCGGCGCAGCTCCGCCTCGGTCCGCTCGATCGACGGCACGTCGCGGGTCTTCTGCCGCTTCCACTGCTTGGACCAGAGGTCGACCTGCCGCTTCAGGTAGCCGTCCGCGCGCCCGATCCGGGACAGCGCCTCCGAGCTCCGCCAGTCCACGCGGTGCAGCTCGATCAGCGTGTCGATCAGCTCGTCGCCGATCTGCCGCCGGCCGGTCGGATCGTCCAGCGGAGGTGGCGTCTTCGGGTCGACGACCACCCCGTCCACCCGCTCCATCACGTAGAACGGCGCGCCGATCACACCCGGGTCGTCACAGGCGAGGATCACCTCCGGCACCCGCACGTCGAACTCCTCCAGCGCCGCCAGGATGCGGTACTCCCGCAGGACGTCGTGGGCCGAGGGCGAGAACGGCCCCCGCGGCGGCCGGCGCAGCACCAGCCGCCGCTCGCCGGCGTCGAGGAAGAAGGTGACGTTGGAGTGCCCGGCGGAGGCCCGCTCGACCTCCAGCTCGCCCAGGCCGAGCAGCCGTTCGAGCGGCTCGCGGACGATCAGCGGCTCCTCCGCGGCCTCGGTCTGGACTGGACGAGGCACGTGGCGTCAGTAGTTCAGGCCGTTGACCGACCAGCCGCCGTCGACCGGGAACAGCAGGCCGGTCTGGAACGCGCCGTCCGTCGGGTCGAAGAGGTAGGCCATCTGCCCGGCGATCTCCGACGGCATCCCGAGCCGCTTGATCATGTGCGAGTTGGCGTTCTGCTCGCGCATCTCGTCGGTGATGTCCTGGAGGATCGGCGTGTCGATCGTCCCCGGCGCGATCGCGTTGATCAGGACGTTGTGCTTCGCGTATTCCTGCGCCGCCTGCTGGGTCAGGCCGATGACGCCGCCCTTCGCCGCCGAGTAGGAGGCGAGGTTCGTCAGACCCTTCACCGCCGCCAGCGAGCTGATGTTGACGATGCGCCCGCCGCCGTTCGACTGCATCGTCGGGATCACCGCCTGCATGCCGAGCCAGACGCCGCGCAGGTCGGTGTCGAGGACGTAGTCCCAGCCCTCGTCGGTCAGCCCGACCACCGAGTCCTCGGATTTCATGTTGACGACGCCGGCGACGTTGCCGAGCAGCTCGACCGGGCCGAAGGCCTCGGCGCAGGCCTCGACGGTGCGGTTCCAGTCCTCCCTCTCGCGGGTGTCCATCTGCACCTGCAGCGCGGCTCCACCGTCGGCGACGATCTGGTCGTAGGTCGTCGTGTCGTCCTGGATGTCGGCGCAGACGACCTTCGCGCCCTCCTTGGCCATGCGGACGGCGCAGGCCTGTCCGATGCCCTGTGCCGCACCGCTGATGATCGCCACCTTGCCGTCGAGTCGGCCCACGATTCCTCCTCCGTAGTTGCCCAGATGCGCCTCGAATCGAGCGCGCCCTCCCTTTGTAGGCGAGCCGCGAGGAGCCGGCGTGGAGTGTGAAACCGGGTCTTGGAGGTTCCCACAGGCCTGCCGCGGCCGGGGCCGTGCGGCACCCGCGCCGGAGCCGATACCGTCGGCGCCGATGAGGAGATGGTTGGTAACCGGAGCCGGTAGCGGCATCGGCCGCGCCGTGGCGGAGCTCGCCGGCGCGGCCGGCGACGCGGTGGCGGTGGTCGGCCGCCGCGACCTTTCGGCGACCGCCGAGGGGGTCGAGAAGGCGGGCGGTAGCGCCGTCCCGATCCAGGTCGACCTGGCCGCCGAGGACGGGCCCGAGACCGTCGCCGCGGCTGCCATGGAGGGCCTCGGCGGAGTCGACGTCCTGGTCAACAGCGCCGCCCTCCACGTCGGCGGCCGCCTCGCGTCGCTCTCCGACGAGGACTACCGCGCGGTGCTCGAGATCGGCCTGGTCGCCCCGTTCCGACTGATCCGCGCGGTCGCGGCGGAGATGGAGCCCGGGGGTGCGGTGGTGAACATCGGCGCGGTGGTCGGCCTCCGCGGCTTCCCCGGCGACTCCCCCTACGGATCGGCGAAGGGCGGGCTCGCCGGCCTGACCAAGGTGCTGGGCGTAGAGCTCGCCCGCCAGGGGATCACCGTCAACCTGGTCGTGCCCGGCTTCACCGACACCGAGATGACCGAGGGGGTCGACGAGGCGGCCAAGGAGCGGATCGTCCGCGGCATCCCCCTGCGCCGGACGGCGGCACCCGTGGAGATCGCCCGGGTCGTCCACTGGGTCTCGCAGACCCCATACATGACCGGCGCGGTGATCCCGGTCGACGGCGGCCTGATGGCCGGGTTCGGGACCAACTGATGCTGAGCGACGGCGCGGGAGCGATCGTCTTCGGCGGTGCCTCGGGGCTGGGCGAGGCGACCGCGCGGCGGCTCGCCGCCGACGGCGCCGAGGTCGTGATCGTCGATCTGGCGGGCGACCGGGCGCGCGAACTCGCCGCCGAGATCGGCGGCCACGCCGCGGAGGCCAACGTGCTCGACGAGGAGGCGGTGGGGGCCGCCGTCGAGGCGGCGGCAGGCGCCCCGCGCGGCCTGCGCATCTGCGTCAACTGCGCCGGGATCGGACCGCCGGGGAAGTTGGTCGGTAGCGAGGGCCCCAACCCGCTCGACGCCTTCCGCTCGATCATCGAGGTCAACCTGATCGGCACGATCAACACCCTGCGCCTGGCGGCCGGGGCGATGGTCGGGAACGATCCCGACGAGGATGGCGAGCGCGGCGTCGCCGTCAACACCGCCTCGGTCGCGGCCTTCGACGGGCAGATCGGCCAGGTCGCCTACGCGGCCTCGAAAGCCGGGATCGCCGGGATGACCCTGCCGCTGGCCCGCGAGCTGGCCGCCCGCGGCGTCCGGGTGATGACGATCGCCCCCGGCATCTTCGACACCCCGCTCCTCGCCTCCCTCCCCCAGGACGTCAAAGACTCCCTCGGCGCCTCGGTCCCGTTCCCACCCCGCCTCGGCCGCCCGAGCGAGTACGCCGACCTGGTCGCCACGATCGTCGCCAACCCGATGCTGAACGGCGAGACGATCCGCCTCGACGGCTCGATCCGCATGGCGCCGCGCTGAGACGGCGCCGCCGTCGAGCCCCCACCCTGCACGCTTGTCTCGCATAGCGAGACAAGCGTGCAGGGTGGGGGCGCTTAGAGGCGTTGGATCAACGTCCCCGTCCCGATCCCCCCGCCGCAGCACATCGTCACCAGGCCGAGCTCGGTGTCGGAGCGCTCGAGCTCGTGGAGGAGGGTGGTGATCAGGCGGGCGCCGC
>JAFDWD010001042.1 GCA_018268695.1 Actinomycetota bacterium | reverse complement strand
GGAGGTGGAGGTGGTTGGGGAGGTGGAGGTGGTGGCGTCGCTCATCGATCGGCGACCGGAGGCCGGTCGCTTTCTTCGATCCTAGCCTTGTCCCCGGCAAGCGTGCGTATCGCCTCCGGGAAGAGCTCGTGCTCGACCGCATGGAGCGCCTTTTCGAGCTCCTCACGGCTGCGGCTCGCGGGCACCGGCACCTCGCGCTGGAGGATCGGCGCGCCGGTGTCGACGCCCTCGTCGACGTAGTGGACGGTGACGCCGGTGACGTCGACGCCCGCCGCGAGCGCCTGCCCGACCGCGTCGAGCCCCGGGAACGCCGGCAGCAGCGCCGGGTGGACGTTCACGATCCGGTCGCGGAAGCGCCCGACGAACCCGGCGCTGAGCAGCTGCATGTAGCCGGCGAGGACGATGAGGTCGGGCCGCAGGCCCTCCACCCAGTCGCCCATCGCCAGGTCCCGGGCGGCCCGGTCGGCGAACTCCTCGCGCGGGAACACCGCGGTCCCGACCTCCTCCTCGCGCGCGCGCCCGAGCGCCCGCGCCTCGCGCTTGTCCGAGCCGACCCCGACGACCGCGATCCCGTCGCGCCCGTGCAGCTGGTCGAGGATCGCCTGCAGGTTGGTGCCGTTCCCGGAGGCGAGGACGACGATGCGGAATTCGCTCACGTCACCATCTTCGCGCAGATCGGCCCATGTTCAGGAATCGCGACGGTATGCTCGCGTCCGTCGAGAGGGGAGGGGACCGATGCGTAGGCACCTGCTGTTGATGCTGAGCCTGGGGGCGCTGCTCGCGGTGACGGCGGTCGGGATCGCCGGCGCGGCCGGCGGCGAAGGGCCGGTCACGGTGAAAGTCGGCAACCTCGAACTCACCTCCTACGTCAGCTTCAGTCCCAAAGCGGGGCCGCGGGGCAAGCAGACGCCCCTCACGATCACCAACGAAGGGTCGGTCCGGATGTCGGACGGGAGCCATCCCCCGGCGGCCCGGGAACTGATCCTCGAAGCCGACAAGAACGGCGAGATCCACACCAAGGGGATCACGGTCTGCCGCTCTGGACAGCTACAGGCGACCGATACCTCCGCGGCCCTGAAGGCATGTGGGCCGGCCCTGCTCGGCGAAGGCACGGTGACCGCCCAGGTGGCCTTCGCCGAACAGAGGCCGCTCACCATCCCGTCGAAGTTGCTGCTCTTCAACGGCGGCGAACGGGGCGGCAAGGCGATCTGGTACGCGCACGCCTACCTCTCCAACCCGGTGAGCGCCGCGATCGTCACCACGGTGACCATCACCAAGATCCACCGCGGGCGGTTCGGCACCCTGGTCGTCGCGAAGATCCCTCAGATCGCCGGCGGCGCCGGCTCCGGGACCTCCTTCAAGCTGAACATCTTCAAGTTCGTGAAGGTCGGGGGCAGGCAGGTCAACCCGATCAGCGGGGAATGCGCCGACGGCAAGGTGAAATTCCACGTCGCGGCGAAATTCGAAGACGGCACCAAAGCCGAAACCGAACTGATCAGCGCCTGCACGGCGCGCGGCTGAGAACGGCGTCAAGCGAGCGGTCGCGATAGCGTCGGGCCCGTGACCGACGGCTGGCGCTTCGTCCTCTACCTGCACCTGCTCTCGATGGCGTTCTTCGTCGGCGGCCAGCTCGTCTTCGGCCTCGCGGTGGTGCCGCTGATGCGCGGCGAAGGGGACCGCGAGCGCCTGCGCGCGGTGGCCCGGCGCTTCGGCTACGGCTCCCTGGCCGCCCTCGCCGTCCTCATCCTCACCGGCTGGGCGATGGCATCGCACTTCCAGCTCTGGGACAGCTCGACGCTCCAATGGAAGCTGGCGTTGGTCGCCCTGGTGATCGCCCTCACCCTCGTCCACCTCCGCCGTCCGAAACTCCACGCCCTCCAGGCCGCGATCCTCGTCGCGTCGCTGGTGATCGTCTGGCTGGGGCTGGAGCTCGCGACGGGGGGCGGGTAGGGCGGGGGGTGCCGGCCGTTGCGGCCGTCCGAGGGGCGGTGTCCTGGGCGTCTCATGGAGGTCCTGGCAGGCTGTGACCTCCATGAGACGCCCAGGACGGGGGGAGTGCGGGGCCACGACGCGCTGCGTGCATCTGGTCCCCTATGGGGGCCCAAATCCACGCTGCATGCATCGACCGGGCCAGGGCACGGTCAATGCATGCAGCGCCGAATCCGGTGTTGTGCAACACGCACGGACCTCAGGAATTCGCACGCTCTCACGCACGGAAGCGCGGACTTCCCGACATCTCCCGCACGTCTCTCGGGACGGCGTCGCACTTCCTTCATACCCCGGCCGTCTCGGCCACGGCCACAGCCAGCCCCCTGCACGCTTGTCTCGCTATGCGAGACAAGCGTGCAGGGGGCGCGGGCGCGACGCCGGGCTCGCCGCCATGCCCTGCGTCCCTTGTCCCGCCCTAGCTCGCCGGGATCACGGCGATGTCCTCGAGGGCGAACTTGCCGTTCGCCTCCTCGGGATCGCCGAGCGGGTAACGGCCGCTGAAGCAGGCGTCGCAGTGGTCTTCGGGGCTGCCGCCGATCGCCTCGTAGACGCCCTCCATCGAGAGGTAGGCGAGGGTGTCGCAGTCGAGCTCGTCGGCGATCTCGTCGATCGTCCGGCCGTGGGCGATCATCTCCTCGCGGGTCGACATGTCGACGCCGTAGTGGCAGGGGTTGCGGATCGGTGGGGCGGAGATCCGCATGTGCACCTCG
>JAFDWD010001041.1 GCA_018268695.1 Actinomycetota bacterium | reverse complement strand
GCGCCTGCAGCGTCGCCTTGGTGGTCAGCTCGCGGCCGCCGATCCCGGTCGGGAAGCCGAGGTAGTTCTCGATCCGCGTGCTCGTCCCGGCCTGTCCGCCCGGCGCCCAGGACTCGACGACCAGCGTCCGCAGTCCCTCCGAGCCGCCGTAGACCGCCGCCGCCAGCCCGGCCGGGCCGCCGCCGAGGACGACCAGGTCGAAGCGCTGCCCGTCGACCTCGGCGCGCAGGCCGAGTGAGCGCGCCACCTGCGCCGGCGACGGGTTGCGCAGCACCTCGCGTGCGTGGACCAGCACCGGCGCTTCCTCTTTCGGGACCTCGAGCCAGTCGAGCATCTCGGTCGACTCCGGGTCGTTGTCGACGTCGTACCAGCGGACGGGGAGGAGGTTTCGCTCCAGCAGGTCGCGCACTTCGAACGCCCGCCGCGAGGCCTGCGGCGCGATCAGCCGCATCACCCCGTAGCCCATTTCTTCGTGCCAGGCCCGCCGCGCCAGCAGCGTCCGGAAGATCATTTCGCCGAACTCGGGCCAGTCGGCGACCATCCGCCGCAGCGCCGCGCGCTCGAACATCAGCGCCTCGGTCGGTTTCACCGCCACCGCGGCCGAGATCGTCGGCTCCCCGGTGAACGCGGCGATATCCCCGATATAGGTGTGCGGTCCCGCGGCCGCCACGTGCACGTCCTTGCCCGGCTTGCGGTCGACGAACTCGACTTCGCCGCTCAGCAGGACGAAGAACGGCGCGTCCCGCACCGCGTGCTCGTAAAGCACGTCACCTGGCTCGAACGACCGCCGTTCGCCACCCTTCTTCTTCTCCAGCCACTCGAGCTTTTTCTCGGAGAGCCGGGGAAAGATGACCTCGTCGTCTTGATCGGGGAACGGCTCCTTGCGGACGACACAGACTTCTTGCATGAACACAAAGTTACCGCCGGCTTCAAGCCGGCCGGCCGACTTCGAAGAGAACGCCGGGGGAGAGGAGGGCGTCGGGGTCGAGCGCGTGCTTGACGGCGCGCATCGCGGCGAGGTCGGCGGGGGCGCGGTCGCGGGGGAGCCAGGCGACCTTGGCGCGGCCGATGCCGTGCTCGGCGCCGATCGAGCCACCGTGTGCGAGGACGGTCTCGAGGACGGCGCGTTCGACCGCCTCGCGGCGCTCGTCGGGGACGTCGCCGAGGTTGACGTGGACGTTGCCGTCGAGGAGGTGTCCGAAGAGGAGGGGACGCAGGGACGGGGCCGCGGCGCAGGCGGCCCGCTCGATCGCGGCGACGCCGGTGGCGAGGCGCGCGAGGGGGAGGGCGACGTCGAGCTTCACCACGTCGTGGCGGGCGAGCGCCTCACCGGTGCCCTCGCGGTAGTGCCAGAGGCGGGCGGTGTCGGCGCCCTCGGCGAGGACGGCGCGCTCAATCTGCGGGTGCTCGGCGAGCGCCTCGGTCAGGCCGTCGTAGGCGCCCTCGGTCGCGCGCGCTTCGATCAGGATGAGGGCACCCCGGTCGTCCCCGCGTCCGTCGTCATCGGCGGCCGCGTTCCCTGCCTGGATGCCCGCGAACGGATCGCGGAGGTCGAGCTCTTCGCGGACCAGCCGCAGCGCGCCGGGCAGGACGAACTCGGCCGCCTCGAGCCCCACCGGCCGATCGCGCAGCGTCACCGCCAGCGCCAGGCCCTGCGCGAGTGAGTCGACCAGCACCAGCGCCGCCGCCCGCGAGCGCTCGATCCGGCGCACGCGCAGCTGCAGGCGGGTGATCAGCGCCAGCGTCCCCTCGCTGCCGACCAAGAGCGACGGCCAGTCGTAGCCGGTCGAGTCCTTGAGGACGCCACCGAGCCGCTCGATCACGGTGCCGTCGGCGAGCACCGCCTCGATCCCGGTGACGTGGCGGCGCATCGTCCCGTGGCGGAACGCCCGGGCCCCGCCGGCGTTCGTCGCCGCCATCCCGCCGAGCGTCGCCTGGGAGCGGGCCCCCAGGTCGAGCGGCAGCTCCAGCCCCTTCGGCTCGAGGTAGGCCTGGAGCTCCTCCAGCGTCGCCCCGGCACAGACGACGATCTGGAGCGACTCGCGATCGAGCTCCTCGATCGCGTTCATCCGGGCGGTGCTGAGGACGACATCGCCCCCGCTCGCCGGGACCCCGCCGCGCACCATCCCCGTGTTGCCGCCCTGGAGGACGAGCCGCGGGCCGCCGTCGGCGCACGCGCGCAGGACCGCCGCGGCCTCGGCGGCGTCCCGCGGCCGGACCACCGCCGCCGGGACGACCCCGCTCGGCGCCGCCCACGGGATGCCGTAGGCGGCGGTCAGGTCGGGGTCGGTCAGCACGTGCTCGGCGCCGACTGCCTCCACGAATGCATCGAGCATGTTGATGGGCCGAAAACTAGACGCATAGGCAAGTTTTCGGCCCATCAACGGGGGTTACTCGAAGTAGTGGCCCGCGTCGAGGTCGGCGATCAGGCCCGGGTGCGTCGGCTCCCAGCCGAGGGTCTCGCGCGTCTTCACGCTCGAGGTCGGGTTGTCGGCGAGCAGGGCGAAGGCGATGAAGCGGAAGTAGCCCTCGGCCTCCTCCGGCGGGACCGAGCGCACCGGCAGCCCGGTGCCGCGGCCGATCGCCGCGGAGATCTCCTTGGTCGGGACGCCTTCGTCGCCGACGCCATGGAGGACCGAGCCGGCCGGGGCCGACTCGACCGCGAGGCGATAGAGGCGCGCCGCGTCGCGCGTGTGGACGGCGGGGAGGCGGTTGGTGCCCTCGCCCGGGTGGCCGGCGAAGCCCTTCTCGCGGGCGAAGCCGATCAGCAGCGGGCCGAAGCCGTGCTTGTCGAGGTCGGAGTGGACGAAGGGGGAGAGGCGGATGACGGCGGAGCGCACGCCGCGGTCGGCCAGCGCCAGCGTCGCGTTCTCGACGTCGCCGCGGTGGCCGCCGGGCGAGCGGTCGTCCTCGGTCCCGGCCCGCCCGCTGACCCCGGCCAGCGCCAGCATCAGGGTGCCGCTGGTGTTGACGAAGGGCTTGTCGGTGCCGGCGAGCGCGTCGCCGAAGGCCTCGGCCGCGGCGAGGTCGGCGGCGATCGCCGCCTCCATCTCCCCGGTCGCCATCAGGTCGTGCTTGAAGGCGAGGTGGATGACGCCGTCGGACTCGGAGGCGGCCGCCCGCAGGCCCTCGAGGTCGTCGAGATCGCCGCGGCGGACGGTGGCGCCGGCCGCCTCGATCTTGGCCGCCGACGCGTCGGAGCGGGCGAGCCCGACGACCTCGTGGCCGGCGCCGATCAGCTCTTCGGTGACGGGCAGGCCGATGTGACCGGACGCGCCGGTGACGAATACACGCATGGGGAACCTCCGATTGGTTCGGGTGGGATGAGGCATCAGCGACATGGAAGTCGTGATGTCACTCTGTGTCATCACAGCGTAGCACCTGATGTCACCCCGTGACATCACCTACAATGCGCCCGTGGCCAGATGGAAGCCAGGAGCGCAAGGCCGCCTGACGGAGGCGGCGATGGAGCTCTTCGATGAGCGCGGGTTCGAGGGGACGACGGTCGCCGACATCGCCGAGCGCGCGGGCCTCACCAAACGCACCTTCTTTCGTTACTTCGGCGACAAGCGGGAGGTGCTCTTCTCCGGCACCGAAGCCCTCGAGGCGAGCTTCGTCGAGGCGATCGCCGCCGCCCCCGCCGACGCCTCCCCGTTGGACGCGATCGCCGCCGGCCTCGACGCGATGGCCGACCTCTTCCAGGGCATCGGCGACGCCGGCCCGCGCAAGCGCCAGGCGATCATCGCGGCCAACCCTGAACTCCAGGAGCGCGAGCTGATCAAGATGAACGGATTCGCCGCCGCCGCGGCCGCCGCCCTACGCGACCGTGGCGTCGCCGAACCCGCCGCTAGCCTGGCCGCCGAGGCCGGCATCGCCATCCTCCGCATCGCGTTCGCCCAGTGGGTCGAAGGACCGCGGGGACAGGACATCCACGGGCTCCTCCGCGAGTCGTTGGCCGAGCTGAAGGCGGTCGCCGCGTGAAGGTCGGGACGCCTTTCGGCGAGTACCCCTTCCTCTATCGGCGGGTGGAGAGGCGGCCCGACGGCCTCGCGATCGTCGGCACGGTGGCGGGCATCGAGTCGACCGTCGTCCTCGACCGCGACGACGCGAGGCGCGCCGCGAAGGCTCTCGCGGTCCCGGTCGCCACGGCGGCGCTCTTGCTCCTGGCGCGCAGGTGGATCGCCTAGCCTTCCCGGTGTGCCTTCGCTGACCACCCCCGACGGGATCGACCTCGCCTACGAGACGATCGGCTCGCCGGCCGATCCGCCGCTGCTGCTCGTCCCCGGCTACGGGACGCAGCTGATCGCCTGGCCGCGCGGGTTCTCGGAGCTGCTCGCCGCCGGTGGGCGCTTCGTGGTCGAGTACGACAACCGCGACTCGGGGCTGTCGACGAAGCTCGACGGGGTGGAGGTCGACATGGGCGCGCTGGTCGTCGCCGCCGAAGCGGGGGACGAGGAGCGCGTCGCCGGGATCGCCGCCTACACGCTGAGCGACCTCGCCGCCGACGCGGCGGCGCTCCTCGACGGCCTCGGGATCGACCGCGCCCACGTGCTCGGCGCCTCGATGGGCGGCATGATCGCCCAGCAACTCGCGATCGAGCATCCCCAGCGTGTGCGCTCCCTGGTCTCGATGATGTCGACGACCGGGGAGCCCGAGGTCGGCGCGCCGACCCCCGAGGCGCTGGAGGCGTTGCTGACCCCGTCGCCGACCGAGCGCTCTCTATATATGGAGGCCTCGGCGACCAAGGGCCTGATCTGGGCGTCCCGGCGCTACGGCGACCGGGCCCGGCTGGAACAGCTGGCCGGGGAACAGTTCGACCGCTGCTTCTACCCGGAGGGGGTGAGCCGGCAGCTCGGCGCGATCCTGGCGACCGGCTCGCGTGCCGAGGGGCTGCGCGCCCTCGACCTCCCGACCTTGGTGATCCACGGTCGCGACGACACGCTGATCGCGCCCGACGGCGGCGAGCGCACCGCGGAGCTCGTCCCGGGCGCCAGGCTGCTGCTGGTCGACGACATGGGGCACGACCGGCCCGAGCCGCTCTGGCCGCTCCTCGCCGACGCGATCCTCGAGCACACCGAGGCCCGCGACGTCGACTCCGTATCGTGAGCGCATCGCCGCGACGCCACAGAAGGAACGCGCCCGCAACCGTCCCCTGGTGACCGGCAGGGTGGAATCGGTCGAGCAGGTGACCCCGACGCTGATCCGGATCGTCTTCGGCGGCGAGGGTCTCGACGGCTTCGAGCTCGGCGCGTTCACCGACCACTACGTGAAGCTGCAGTTCCCGCGCGAGGGCGCGCCGGACGACGAGCGGCCGAAGGTCCGCACCTACACGGTGCGCGAGTGGGACGCCGAGGCGGGCCTGCTGACGATCGACTTCGTCGTCCACGGCGACGAGGGGGTGGCCGGTCCCTGGGCCGCGGCCGCCTCCCCCGGCGACACGATCCAGATGCGCGGCCCCGGCGGCGGTTACGCCCCCGATCCCGACGCCGACTGGTACCTGCTCGCCGGCGACCTGAGCTGCGTCCCCGCGATCTCCGCATCCCTCCCGCGGATCCCCGCCGGCCGCCCGGTCCACGTCTTCCTCCAGGTCCACGGCCCCGAGGAGCACCTCGACCTCACCTCACCCGGTGACCTCCACATCCACTGGCTGCACGACGACCGCGACGAGACCATCGCCGAGGCCCTCGCCACCCTCGACTTCCCGCCCGGCACCCTCCACGCCTACGTCCACGGCGAGGCCACCTCCGTCCGCCTCGCCCGCCGCCACCTGGTCCTCGACCGCGCCATCCCCGCCGACCGCCTCCACGCCTCCGGTTACTGGAAGCGGACCCTGACCGACGAAGGCTGGCGCGAGGCGAAAGCGGACTGGAACGCGGAGGTCGAGGCGGAAACGGCGGGGTAGGGGTCGGGACCCGGGCAAGGGACGCAAGGG
>JAFDWD010001040.1 GCA_018268695.1 Actinomycetota bacterium | reverse complement strand
GCCGTTGACGGTGCCTGCGAAGACCTCCTGGCCGGGTCCCTTCTCGACCGGGATCGACTAGCCGGTGACCGGCGCCTCGTTCAGCGTCGAGCTACCCTTGCGAACGATCCCGTCGGTCGGCAGCGCCTCCCCCGGGCGCACCACGAAGATCTCACCCACCACCAGCTGCTCGGCGGGCACGACCTCTTCCCGGTCGCCGACCAGCCGGCGTGCCTGCTTGGGGGCGAGATCAAGGAGGTCGCGGATCGCCGAGCGGGTACGCGAGAAGGTCAGCTCCTCGATCGCCTCTGCCAGTGCGTAGAGGAAGACCAGCGTCGCCGCCTCGGCGAAGAGCCCGAACACCGCCGCCCCGGCCGCGGCCAGCAGCATCAGCGCCTCGATGCCGACCTCGCGCTCCTCGACGAACTCCTCGAAACCCTCGGCGGCGAAGTAGCGCCCACCGATCGCGCAGGCGAGGAGAAAGATCGCGATCGTGGCCCCGCCGGCGACGTCGAGCGCCTCCAGCACCAGCCCCAGGCAGAGCAGGAGCCCGGCCAGCAACGCGTTTCGGAGCGGCGGGAAGCGATAGGTCGCTTCGCCCCAAGTGAGTCGGTGCTCGGTCTCGCTCCCCTCGCTCACGCAGCGGCCTTCGCCCGGCCGCGGCCGTAGCGTGGACAGGCGCCCACGGTCTCCCCGGCGCGCCCGAGCACCCGATCGGCTGCCTCGAGGAACTCCGGCACCCCCTCGGTGAGGCGATAGTAGACCTCGCGGCCGCGCTGCTCCCGCGCGACCAGCCCACAGTCCCACAAGCAGGCCAGGTGTGCCGAGACATTGGGCTGTCGCAGCCCGGTGGCCCGGACCAGGTCGGTGGGTCGCCGCTCGCCGGAGACCAACTCCGTGATGATCGCCAGCCGGCTCGCGTCGCCGAAACCGCAGAAGAGCGCCAGCCGCTGCTCGAAGTCGGGAAGTTCCATCGGTCTGCAAATATACAAATTGTGAGCGATAGGTTTTCAGTCCGGGATTTAGGCAAGGGCCTCGCGAGTTCAAACGGTGGTTTTGCAGAACCTGG
>JAFDWD010000103.1 GCA_018268695.1 Actinomycetota bacterium | reverse complement strand
GCCGTGCCGACCACCGCGTGCCGCGCATGAAGACCTGTCCGGTCGGGTCGATCGAGGACCGCGCCTCCGCCTCGGCGCCGACCATTTCCTCGGTCCCCGCCTTTTTCGGCAGCCCCCGGGTGGTGCGGATCACTTTGCGGCTGATGTAGAGGAAGCTGCCCCCGCAAAGGATCGCGAGGGTGATCAACGCGGCGCCGATGTAGTCCCCGGAGCTGTCCGAGGACTCGATCGCGAGGATCCCGCCGACCACCAGCCCGGTGACCCCGAGCACCGCCAGCAGGCCGCCCGTCGGCAACAACAGCTCCGCCGCCAAGAGCCCGATCCCGATCAAGGCGATGATGGCGAAAGCTTCCATGCCTCAGATTATGCGCCTCCGAGCGCGTAGCGCTTGATGTCCTCTTCCAATTCGGAGTCGTGCGCGTACTGGCCGAGCTTCACGTAGACGAGCTTCCCGCTCTTGTCGTAGAACGCCGTGTCGGGCGGCCCGGGCGCCTTATAGGACTGGGCGACTTCGAAGTGGGGGTCGTAATAGCTGGGGTACGGGACCGGATGGTCGGCCAGCCAGTTTTCGGCTTCCTTTTCGGAGTCTTCGGAGTCGATCCCGATGAAGGCGACCTTCTTGCCCCATTTCGCCGAGGCTTCCTGGAACATCGGGAACTCGTAGCGGCAGGGCCCGCACCAGCTCGCCCAGACGTTGGCGACCACCGGGTAGCCGAGCGAGGCGACCCGCTTTTCGAAGGCGTCCTTGCCTCCGGGAATGAGCTGATTCGCTTCGCCGTAGAGCTCCGCCAGCGGTGCCGGAGCCCCCTCCAGAGCCTTCTTGTAGTCGGGATGCGTCGAGTCGCCTCCCGACGAGGAGGAGCCACAACCGACCACCGCGGCGGTCAGCGCGAGGGCCGCCACCAAGGCGAGCGCGAGTTTGAATCGCCTTCGCATCCGCTCCTTGATTACAATACGGGTACGTTCGGTTCGCGGTTCGCGGACCTCCGTGAGTTCTCGGGGAGAAGGAAACCCGGCTTCCCGTTGCCCTCGTTCCATCCTTGCTCCTGACCTCTCCAGTTGCGGTCGGGCAGACACACAAAGCCTTCTATGGCCAACACCACTGATGTTGCTGCCCGCGCGGCAGTCCCAAGTAGCGCCGATATCGAGCGTGCCTCGTCGTTCGCCCGTGAGCCCTTCCTGCTCGACGGCGAGGGACCCGAGGCGCTTGCGCCCGGCACCGCCCGGCGGCAGGCGCTCGACGCCGCGCTCGCCGAGATCGCGGGCGGGGCGGAGGAGCCCTCGATCGAGTGGCGCCGCAACTTCTCGCTGCTGCTCGGCCTCGAGCGCTTCCTCGCGGTCGAACCGCCGACCCTCCGCGACGGGGCCGAACTCTCCCCGCACCAGGTCGACGCGCTCTCCGGCACCCTGGCCGAGCTGATGGCGCAGGCCCAGGTCGGCTCCGCCGAGGCGGGGGTCGAGCTGGACACCGCCGAAGTCGGCATCGACGAGCCGGACACGGACGAACTCGAGATCGTCGACGACGCCCCCGAAGACGACGAGGAAGACGAAGCTCCCCAGGAGGCCGACGAGCCCGAAGACGAGGAGCCCCAGGACTGGACCGAAACCTCCACCGACGACGACGAAGACGAGGTCGTCGAGGAGGCGCCCGACGACCCGGGCGCGGCGCGCCGCTTCTGGTTCGAGCACGCGACCGGCGCCGGCAAGACGGTTGCCGCGGTCGGCTTCATCGAGGCGACCCGCACCGGCGGCGTCCTGATCCTCACCCACCGTCGCAACCTCGTCGACCAGTTCATCGGCGAGATCTCCGACCGCGGCTACAAGGAGCGCCTGCGCCCGCCGCTGCTCGGCAACCGCGACGACGCCGAAGGCCCGGTCACGGT
>JAFDWD010001039.1 GCA_018268695.1 Actinomycetota bacterium | reverse complement strand
TCCTCCTCGGCGCGACCCAGAACTTCTCCCCGGTCGAAGGCGCGCCGTTCCCACTGAACTACCTGCGCGGCGCCGGCACCACGCTGACCAACTTCGTCTACGAGGCGTCGCCGACCGGCAACCTCAACCAGCCCGACAAAGCCTACGCGGCGGCTTTCGTCCTGCTGCTCATCGTCCTGCTGCTGAACGCGGCGACCGACCTGATCCACAGCCGCGCCCGAAAGGCAGGAACGTGGAGTCACTGACCCGGCAGAACGCACAGGTCCCGCCGCCGATCCGCCGGCTCGACCCGCAGGACCCGACCCCGGCGGCCGAGGCGGAGCCGGAGCGCTCGACCAACTTCGTCGCCGCCAAACGGTCGATCGCCGCACCGCAGTTCTCGATCCGGCGGATGGAGGTCGACAAGGTGTCGATCCACTACGGCGCCAAAGAAGCGGTGAAAAGCGTCTCGCTGCCGATCCGCCAGGGCGAGGTGCTGGCGCTGATCGGCCCGTCGGGGTGCGGCAAGACGACGCTCCTGCGCTCGCTCAACCGGCTCACCGAGCTGACCGCGGCGGCGAAACTCACCGGGTCGATCCGCCTCGACGACGTCGACATCCGGCTGATCGAGCCGACTCTCCTGCGCCGCCGCGTGACGATGGTCTTCCAGCAGCCGAACCCGTTCCCGATGAGCGTCTTCGACAACATCGCCTACGTGCTGCGCGAGCAGGGCTCGCGGCGGATGAAGAAGAAGGTGCTGGCGCCCCAGGTCCACTCGGCGCTGCAGCGGGCCGGCCTCTTCGAGGAGGTCAAGGACAACCTGAACCACCCGGCGCTGAAACTCTCGGGCGGCCAGCAGCAGCGCCTCTGCATCGCGCGGGCGCTGGCGGCCGAGCCGGAGGTGCTGCTGCTCGACGAGCCGTGCTCGGCGCTCGACCCGCAGTCGACCGCGGTGATCGAGGACCTGATCGTGAAACTGCGCGACGACGTCGCGGTGGTGATCGTCACCCACAACCTGCAACAGGCCTACCGGATCGCCGACCACGTCGCCTTCATGTACCTGGGGGACCTGGTCGAGTACAACAGCGCGACCCGCCTCTTCAACACGCCCGCCCAGGAGCGGACGCGGGAGTACGTGAGCGGTGCGTTCGGTTAGCGCCAGAGCGATGCGGCCGGCCGTCGTCGCCGCCTGCCTGTGCCTGCTCGGCGCGGGCGCCGCCGGCTGCTCGTCGACGCAGGAAAAGGCCGCCGCCAAGCAGGCGGAATCCGAACGGATCCTGAAGGCGCGGGCGAAGCGCCAGGCGGCGAAGAAGGCCGCGAAGCAAAAGCACAAGCACGACCACGGCAAGCAGAAGGGGAAGGCGAAGTGAGCGACCAGACGCTGACGAGAGCCCAGGGGATCGAGCCCTGCGAAGAGTGCGGGGCGCCGATGGACCCCCAGCAGCGCTATTGCGTCGAATGCGCGGCGCGCCGCGGCAACGGGTCGAATCCGTCTTCCCGCTACTTCGCCGCGATGAGCAAAAAATCGCGCCGACCGTTGACCAAAGGGCAGGCGAAGCCGCCCGGTGGCGGCAGTCGCGCCGCCGCGGTCGGTTTCTTCGCGCTGCTGCCGATCGCGGTGGCGCTCGGCGTCGTGGTGGGACGCAGCGGGTCCGGGGACTCGAACGAACAGGCGCTGCTGAGGGCACTCCATCAAGCCGAAAAGCAGCAGGTGGCGGCGGCGCCGGTGGAAGAAGAAGCAACCACGGCCGCGGCGACGAACACGGCCAACGGCAAGGGGAAAGACGCCAAAGGCGCGGCCAAAGGCAAGAAAGAATCGGCGAAAGAAACCGCCAAAAAAGCCGACAGCCACGGCAAGGTCCTGGCGAAGACGAAGAACGGGACCGTCCACCAGGTGACCGGGTTCGAAGCGGACAAGGCGACCGAAGAAGCCGACACGAAACTGGTCGAAGAAAACCCCGAACAGACGGGCGAAAACTACATCAAGGCCCAGCAGAATCTGCCCGATGTCGTGGTGGTCGGCGGCGAAGGCGGAGGCGGCTCCGAAGAAGAACTCCCGCCGGGGGTCGAACCGTGACCGACGCGACCGACCAGACCGCCAAGTTGCCGACGGCCCCGCCGGTCGGCCCTCCCCGCTTCCCCGCCGCCAACATCGAGAGGCCGTCGTCCAACGGAAAGAAGGCGCGCAAGCCGGAGGACCCGGCGAAAGAGGCCGAGCGCAAGGAGGAGGAGAGCGCCGAGCTGATCGCCCAGCGCGACCGGCTGCTGGAGAAGTTCACGGTCATGCAGGCCGATCTCGGCGGCGCCTTCTACGAGATGGCGATCCGTGACCACGTGCGCCTCGACGTGCTGACCCGCAAGGCGGCGGAGCTGCAGCGGGTCGACGCGGAGTTGCTGGCGGTGGAGCGGCTGCTCGAACTGGAGCGCTCCGACGCGACCGGGCTCTGCCCCAGCTGCGGCGCACCCCACGGCCCGGCCGTGCGCTTCTGCGCGCAGTGCGGCACGCCGCTGGTACCGACCGAGGGCGCCGCGTGAGCGGCTGGCTGCGGGCCCGACTGGGCGCGGCGATCGCCGCGGCGGCGACGCTGACCGGCAAACGGTTCGGCCTGCTGGTCGCCTCCTCGGTGGTCGCGACCTCGGCGATCGTCGCCGCGGCGGCGACCAACCAGCCCGAAGCGAGCCCGCTGGCGGCGGTGCTCGGCCACAGCCTCGCCGCCGAGCGGACGCCGGTACCGACCCCCACCCCGCTCGAACCGGCGGCCGAACCCGAACCCGAAGAAGAAGCGCCGGCCGCACCGGTCGCCCACGAATCGAGCCCGGAACCGGAACCCTTCGTCCCCGAAGAACCGGCGCCCGAACCGGTCGTCGTCCCGGAAGAACCGGCGCCGGAACCCGCGCCCGAACCGACCGCGGAAGAAGAACCGGCGGAAGAACCGGAAGCGCCAGCGCCGCCGCCGAAACCGGAAGCGGGTCGGATCAAACACGTCTTCGTCGTCTCGCTCGCGAGCTCCGGCTACGCGGCGGCGTTCGGCTCCGGCACGGCGTCCCAGATGCCTTACCTGAACGGCACGCTGCGTCCCAAGGGCCTGCTGCTGACCAACTACTCGGTGCTGAGCGAAGCGTTGACGCCCAACGGCATCGCGACGATCAGCGGTCAGCCGCCGAACAAGGACACCGAAGCCGGCTGCCCGACCTTCGAAGGCGAATGCCTCTACGCGGTCGAAACCTCGACGATCGCCGAGCAGCTCGAAGTCGGCGGCTTCACCTGGCGCGCCTACATGGAAGGGATGGTCGACCCGACCACCGGCGAACCGGCGAACTGCGTCTACCCGGCCGGGACCGAAGAAGAGAAGGTCGAACCGGGTGGCTACTCGGCCCAGCTCAATCCCTTCACCCACTTCCACTCCCTGCTCGACGTCGGCGGCTGCGCGGAAGGCGACGTGCCGATCACCGAGCTGAAGAAGGACCTGAAGAGCGAAGCGAAGACCGCGAACTACAGCTACATCTCCCCCGACCTCTGCTCGGCGGGAGTGGCGGAACAGTGCCCGGAAGGGGCGCCCGCGGG
>JAFDWD010001038.1 GCA_018268695.1 Actinomycetota bacterium | reverse complement strand
GTCGCCGACCAGGGTCTTGCCACGCAGGGTACCGTGCTGGTCGGCGAAGGCGACGCGGATCATGTCGATCCCGCGCTCGTCGACGACGCGGCGGATCTGCGCCGCCGCGGCGTGCTCGGCCTCCCCCCAGAGGTCGTGCCGGTCGACGAACCCGTTGCGGTCCGCGGCCAGCATCGGCCGGGCGCTGCCGCCGAACGCCCGCGGCCGCTCGTCCGCCGAGCGCTCGTGCATCACGCCACCTCCATCAGGCGACTCCTTGGCCGGCGGCCCAGGGGGACTTCCCGCGCCGTGCGGCCTCGTTCTCGCGCCACTTCTCCTGCCAGTCCTCGGCCGGGACGACGGTGTCGATCGCCAGCGGGCCGCGCAGCTCCTTGGCCGCCGTCTCGTCGAGCGGGTGGGCGGGCGTCGGCTGCCCCGCTTCCATCGCCTTGATCGCTTTCAGGAGCAGGCGGCGGTTGGCGGTGACGGCGCGGTCGGAGACGCCGAGGCGCTCCTGCGTGCGGTCCTGGATCGGCCCCATGCTCTCCACCGCCCACTGGTCGTGGACGTTGATGTCGAGGCCCATCCCGGTGTAGGTGAGCGAGCTCTGCTCGGCCGCGTCGAAGCCCCAGTCGTTGTCGCGGTTGCGGGTCGGCCGGTAGTCGGGCAGGGTGACGTTCTCGAGCCGCTGCCGGAGCAAGGTCTCCTTGTCCGTCACGTCCTTGAAGTCGTAGAAGATCATGTACCAGTAGTGGTGCTCGTCGTCGATCGGGACGTGCCACTGGCAGAAGACGCGGTCGCCGCCGAACGGCACCACGAAGGCGTTCGGGAAGAGCAGGTTGGTCACCCGCAGGTGGCGCCTCTGCTCGTCCAGCTCACGCACGGCGAAGACGCGCAGCCCATGCTCGGCCTGCTCGACCTCGATGTCCGGCCGGTACAGTTCGCCGACGATCTCGGCGGTCGTCTTGTCGGTCCCGGCGACGGTCTCGGCGAACTGGGCGCCATACACGTCGCGCGGGTCCTGGTCGAGGAAGCGGTGCAGGAAGGAGACGTGGCTCGGGTCGATCCCGCCCTCGACCCCCTGCAGCCAGTTGCATTCCCAGAGGCCCTTGAAGGCGAAGGTGTACTCCTCCGGCGCCTCGAAGCAGTCGTAGGCGGGGAACGGCGGCGGGTCGCCCCCGCCCATGTAGGCGAAGACGATCCCGTTGCGCTCGACGCAGGGGTAGCTGGAGATCCGCACCTTTTCGAAGAAGCGGCTGTGCGGGGGTTCGGCGGGCTGCTCGAGGCAGCGGCCGTCCTTGCCGTAGAGCCAGCCGTGATAGAGGCAGCGCAGGCCGCCGTCCTCGAGCCGCCCGTAGGAGAGGTCGACGCCGCGGTGGGCGCAGAAGCGGCTGACCAGGCCCCAGTCGCGCTCGCCGCGCTTGAAGAGGACGAGGTCCTCGCCCAGCAGGCGGACCGCCTTGACCGGGCGCTCCGCCGGCATCTCGGAGACAAGGCCCGCGGGCTGCCAGTAGGCGCGCAGGAGGCGCCCGGCGGGAGCCTCGGGCCCGGTCCGCGTGACCAGCTCGTTGTCCTCGCGCGAGAGCATCCGCCCGCCTGGTCCTAGTGGAGGTGGTCGGGGGCCTCGGCCAGCACCTCGCCGAGGATCCGCGTGGTCTCGTCGAACTCCGCCTGGCCCGCCACCAGCGGCGGCGAGATCGTGATCAGCGGCAGGATCCGTTCCTCGCAGCGGGCGATCAGGCCACGCTCGAACAGGGTCGGCGCGATGAAGCCTTTGAACAGCCGTTCGCGCTGGTCCATCGGCAGCGTCTCGTGCGTGTCCTTGTCCTTGACCAGCTCGATCGCGTAGAAGTAGCCGGTCCCGCGCACGTCGCCGACGATCGGCAGGTCGAGCAGCTGCTGCAGCGAGGCGAGCAGGGCGTCCTGGTTGGCGGCCGCGTTGTCGACGACGCCGTCGCGCCGCATGATCTCGAGG
>JAFDWD010001037.1 GCA_018268695.1 Actinomycetota bacterium | reverse complement strand
GGGGTAAGTTCAGACTTGTGCGGATAGGGACCTTCGCGGGGCTCGCGCGAAATTGTTGCTCTTAGCGACCGGACCGGACGTCATTCCGCCGACCGCGGGTTGACGACGCCCACCTCGAAGACGTAGCTTCGTCTCCTCGCCGACGCCACCCCACGGGGAACGCCGGACCGCCACCTAGGTCCGACAAAAAGGCAGGGAACTGGACGGTGGACCGTCGGCGAAGACCACCCAGTTAACGATTCCTTTTGAAGGGAGGAGTCCAGTGGACGCTGCCACCATGGCACCCGCATCGACGACCGCATCTCCAGAACCGCCCCAACATATGAGGGCTCTCGAACGCGCCAACTCCGTGCGGCTCGCTCGCGCCGAGCTGAAGCGCGCGGTGGCGCGAGGTGACCTCGATCCTGCCGAGGTCGTCCGCGACTGCCCCTGGCAGACCGAGAGCATGACGATCTCCGAGCTCCTCACCAGCCAGCGGCGCTGGGGCCGCACCCGCGCCCGCAAGTTCCTGATGCCCCTCTCGATGAGCGAGAACAAGCAGCTCGGCACCCTCACCCCCCGCCAGCGCACGATGCTCGCCACCGAGCTCGCCGCCCGCACTTCCGGCACCCCCCACCTGACCGCCTGAGCCCCCCGAGGCGGCCCCACGCGCGAGGACCTGTCCCGACCGGCCCGACCGGGACAGGTCCTCAGCCTTCGTTCCTCGCCCAGGGACGCAAGGCGTCCCGGCCAGTGCGGCCGTCTCGTCCACGGCCCGGGAAGTGCGACACCGTCCCGGGAGACGTGCGGGAGATATCACGAAGTCCACGCTTCCGTGCGCGTCTCACGATCGGCACGGAGGTGCGTTCGTCCTTTGTCGTCGTATGTGGGACAAAGGACGAACGCACCCGAAGGTCCCTGTCGGGTGTGGCATCTCCCGCACGGACCCTCGGAGAAACACCGGACCCCCTACCCCCGCATCCCGCCGATCCGGAAACTGAGTCCTCCCGAGGCGCGCTGGAAGGCACGACGGGCCAGGTACCACGCGAGCGCGAAGCAGACGGCGCCGATCGGCAGGGCGTAGGCGAGGACAAGGCCGGCGACGTAGAAGAGAACGCCGGTCACGACGACGAAGACGAAGCCGGCCAGGAGGGTCGTGTGCGACCGGTAGCCGGCGAAGTGCTCACGGATCGCGACCTCCATGCCGCCCACGGCGGCGAGGCCGACTCCGACCCCGATCAGCGTCTCGTGCGAGCCGAAGATCCCGATCGCGAGGCAGATGATCCCGGCGAGGATGGCCAGCTCGGCGAGGGGGGCGTTGCCCCACGGCGCCGGAGGACGCTCGTCGGGTTTGGCGATGTGTGAGGAGCGGCCGCGAGCCGCGCGGTTCTCGGACATCCGGAGGAGACCTTGACGCGCCACCAGCCCATCAGCATCCCGAGCGGGCCGAGGACGGGTCGCGAATGCCAATGGCCGCAACCCGGGAGCCCGAGGTCGGCGCGGCTGATCCGCAGCCAGCGGAAGCGATCGGGGTCGGCGAGCATCTCGTCAAGGAGCTCGCGGTTGGCCTGCTCGAAGGCATCGCGCTCCACCAGGGCGCGGCGCGCCTCGGCGATCCGACCGGCGAGCGCGTCGCGGACCTCCTCGAGCTCACCCAGGTCGAGCACCCGCGGCGGTCCCGCGGCGGCGACCCGGTGCGGGACGACGACGCGCCCGAGTCCCTCGGCGACCAGGCCGCCGAGCTCCCGCTCGAGCCTGGCGATCTGCCGGCGCAGCTCCGCCCGCGCCCGCCCCTCCTGCACGCTTGTCTCGCTATGGGTGACAAGCGTGCAGAGGTTGGTGTCCAGGGCTCCCCGCATAGGCAGATTCTAAGCCGCCTCGAGGGTCGCGGCGGCAATCCATAACGCCTCGTCAACACTGATCGAGGGGACCGCGCCGACGCCGACCGCCGCGATCGCGATCCGGCGGCTGTCCCGTTCGACCTCGCGCCCCGACGCGGTCTCGCCGAAAAGCAACCCGACCGGGCCGGTCTCGTCGGCGATCGTCAGCGTCCCGGTGGCCAGCTCGTGCGCCTTGCCCGGCAGCGTCTCCCCCGGCGCCGCGTCGCGGATGCAGAGCTCGCCGACGATCCGGTCGGCATCGAAGCAGCGCAGCGCCACCCCGGTCTCGATCGTCGCGATCGTCAGCGCGTCGGCGGGCAGTCCGCGGCTGCGGAAGCCACCGTCCTGGAGGCGGTCGAGGACGAGCTGCTCGACCGGCGTGCGATCGCGATCGGGGTCGAGGCCGATCTGCCGGTAGAAGACCCGATAAGCCCAGGGGATCGGTCGGCCCCGCAGCCGGATCGCCTCGGCGCCGTAGAGCCGGTTGGAGAGATCGCGGAGGCGATGGCGCACCGGCTCCGGGCTGCGGCCGGGCCGCCCGTCGACCTCCACCGTCGCCAGCGAGAGGCCCGGGAACTCGGCCTCGAGATGCGGTGCCACCCAACCCGGCCTCGGCGCCGGCTCCCATCCGATCGCTGCCCGTGCACCTTCGGTCGCCATAGTCAGCCCCCTTCAGCCACCCGCGTCGCCCTCAGCAGTTGCTCCACATGTTGGCTGAGCGCCCCGACGCCAAGTTCTCCGATCGAGGCGCTCTCCAGGGTGCCGCCCGGATAGGCATAGGCGAACGTCGGGCAGCCACCGACCCGGTAGAGCGCCGCCACGGCTCCGTCCCGGTCGAAACCGACCGGCATCTCCCAACCCCGTTCACGAACCAATTCGCGAACGGACCCGCGCGAATCGCGGACGTCCAACGAAAGGAAGTTCACTCGTCCACGGTAGCGCGCAGCGACGGTGCTGACGACGTTTTGCTGCGCCTCGCAGTTGCTCGTCGTCCCGAACCAGAACGAGATCACCAGCGGGCGGCCGAAGAGATCGCAGACGCGGATCGCCCCGGGCGTCGTGATCTGGCAGGCGGGCGCGCGCCTCGCGCTCTCCGGGCAGGGCAGCGTCGAGCTTTCGCAGTCGTCCTGGTAGACGTTCGCGTCGCCTTCGAGCTGCCCCGCCGCGGCGGGGACGGCGAACTCAGGGAGCGGCCAGCGGGCGGGCTGCTTGTCGAGGCCGAGCGTGTCTTCGCCGCCCCCGTTCAGGGTGTGGATGCCGGTGGCGACGATCAGAGCGAGGAAGATCAGCCCGACCGCGAGCGAGTAGCGGTTGGCGACGCCTTTCACCGCCGGCGCTCCAACAGCACGAGCGTCGCCGGGAGGATCACGATCACACCGAGGAGCGCGGCGGCGAGGTCGATCACGGTGACCGCGCCGAAGTCCCGCAGCATGCGGATGTCGGAGGCGATCAGGACCGCGAAGCCGGCGATCGCGGTGAGGCCGGAGGCGACGACAGCGGCGCCGGTGCGAGCGTAGGCGCGGCGCAGCGCCGCCGGAACATCGAGGCCGATCGAGCGCTCCTGTTCGAAGCGCCCGGAGAGGATCACGGCGAACTCGGTGGCGATCGCGATCGTCAGAGCCCCCAGCGCTGCCGACATCGGGTTCAGCGGGATGCCGGTGAGCCAGATCAGAAGCGACGCCCAGCCGGTGGCAAGCACCGTCGGCAGGAGCGGGAGCAGCGCGCGGCGGAAGGACCGCAACAACAGCAGCAGCACGAGGGCGACCGCGCCGAGCCCGGCGAGCGCCAGCCAGTAACGGCTCGAGGAGAGCTCCGAGCCGGCTTCGGTGGCGATCACCGGCAGGCCGGTGAGGTGCACGCTGACGCCCGCGGGCGGATTGCCGATCTGGGCGCGGACGCTGTCGAGCAGCGCTTCCTGCTCGGCCAGAGTCTGGGACCGGATCCCGAACCCGATCAGCGCCAGATGGCCGACCTTGCCGTCCGGGCCGAGCGGCGCGACTTGACGCAGCGAGTACGGCGACATCGCCGCCAGCGTCGCTTCGATCCCCGACTTGGTCACCTTCCCACCACGGGTGAGAAAGTCCGACAGCGCCGGCCCGGCGGTCACGTCGTCTTCCTTCAGCACGCGGCGCTTGAAGGCGGCCATCCATTCGATCGTCGCCGGATCGGTGAGGTCGGGCGCTTCGACCAGGACTTCGAGATCGCCGGTGGTCCCGGTCGCCTGCTCGAAGGCGTCGAGGTCTTCGACCTGGCGGAGGTTGTGGGGAGCGAGCTGGCGCACTTCCGAGACGGTGTCGATCTGGGTTCCGACACCCCAGCCGATCGCGGCGAGGACGATCCCGACGCCCAAGATCAGGGCGGGTCGCGCGACGGAGAAGTCGACGAGGGCGCGGAGCGGTCCGATCTCGCGCAGGGGACGGGGCTCGCGGGTCGCGCGCCGCAGGGCCAAGGCCGCGAAGCCTGCGGTCATCACGAGTACGAAAGCCAGAAGAACGCCTGCGAAGAGCAGGACGCCGAAGCCGCGGACCATCGGGGTCGGGGAGAGAAGGAGCGCCAGGAAGCCCGCGGCCGTCGCGAGGCACGCGGTCGCGATCGTGGGACCCGAGAGGTTGGCGGCGGTCCTCGCTGCTGATTCGCCGGAGGCGCCCGTCGCTTCGACCTCGTCGAGGCGGGCCTGGAACTGGATCGCATAATCGACCGCGAGGCCGATCAGGATCGGGAGGACCGCGACGGACGCCATCGTCAGCGAGCCGCCGACCAGGTCCAACAGGCCGAAGAGGATCGCCGCCGAGGCGAGGGCCAACGCCAAGGGCAGGAGGCGGAGGCGGCTGCGGAAGGCGAGCAGCAGGACGATCGCCATCACCACGACCGCGACGCCGAAGAGCAGGAGCAGCGCGTCCTTGAGGGCGCGGGCGATCGCGTCGACGACGACCGGTGCACCGGTGACGACGTATTCGCCACCCTGCAGGACGAAGCACGGTTCCGCCTTGCCGCCGCTACCGCAGGCCTTTCGCGGCGTCGTTTCGGCGACCGCGGCTTCGATCAGGCCGATCGCCCGGCGTCGCTCGGCACCGATGAGGTCCGGCTTCAACCGGATCACGATCTGCGCCGATTCGGAGTTCGGGAAGAGGTAGGCGAGCCGCGCCTTCGGCGTGCCCCGCGCTTTCGCCAGGTCGAAGACGACGGTGGCGACGAATTCTTCGTTTTCGATGCTCGGCAGCGAGGTGATCCCGTATTTGGAGGCGACGGCGAGCAGGTATTCGTTGAACTTTTCCGGCGGCAGGTTCCGCGCGAGGCGTTCGAGCTGTTCGTCGATCTGCACGACCGCCTCGTTCAGGAAGGTCGCCGGGCCGGCGAGGAAGGAGACCGGTTCCATCTCCGCCAGTTCTTCGCAAGCGCCCGGCAGCGGCTTCGCCCCCTTCGGCACCTTGCCCGAGAGGCAGCCCTCCAGCCGCAGGAGCTTGATCAGGTCCTTACCGAGCAGCAGCTTCGGCAGGCTCCCCTTGACCAGGACGACGACCGGTTCTTCGCCGAACTCGTCGCGCACCCGCTGGGTCGCTTCGTAGGTCGGGTTGCCCTTGCCGACGAGAGTAGATAGACCAGCGTCGGTGTCGACCTGGGTGGCGACGACGGCGGCCGCGATCGCCACCAGCGCGGCGACGACCAGCACCGGGCGGGCATGCCGCACCGACCACGCGGCGATCGCCCCGAACGGGCGGCGGCCGGCCATCTATGGGTCAGTCCATCGAGAGCGGGCCGGTGACGTCCGCGTGGAGGAACTGGTTGACGAACGGGTTGGAGGAGTCGAAGACTTCTTCTTTGGGACCCGACTCGACGATCTTGCCGCTCCACAGCACCGCGATGAAGTCGGCGATCCGGCGCGCGGTGTTGAGATCGTGGCTGATCACCAGGTAGCAGCCGCCGTTCTCGGCGTGGATCTCGCGGATCAGCTCGCAGAGGAGCGCCGTGCGGACCGGGTCGAGGCCCGAGTCGGGCTCGTCGAACATCACGATCGCCGGTTCCAGCACCAGCGC
>JAFDWD010001036.1 GCA_018268695.1 Actinomycetota bacterium | reverse complement strand
GATTGAGCTTTTGTAGCGATCCGGGGTCAACTTACGCGGCTCGGCATTCTGGCAGTTGAGTCTGAAGACACCATGACGGTGGACCTATCGGCAGGAACCCACCCACAACATGAGCACCTCGACCCCGAGCGGGGGGTTTCCATGTCTGAAACACCGTCCGATGGCTCAAGATCGATGCTCAAGGAATCCGGATGATCTACCGATGCACGACTCACGTAGCGAGAAGCGTCGGCGGGTTGACCCGTCCTTCATAATTTGAGCCTGTAGCGAATAAATTGGCCTCACATCTCGAAACCCCTTCGTCCCTGGAGCAGCATCGCCCGGAGCACCAGGCCGGGCCGCACGATCTCCCCCCCGTTCACCACCGCCTTTCGGCGATGGTGGCGCAGCGACGCCTGCGGCTGATCGCGCTCTGCCTGCTTCCCGCCTTGGTCGCGGGCGCCCTCGCCGGGATCCGCTTCCACGATCTGGGCGTCGGCTCGATCTCCGCCGCCGCGGTGCTGGTCGTCTGCCTGATGGGCGAGCGGGAACGGATCCCGATGCATCTGATGCCGCTCTCGACCTTCGTCGTCCGCACGCTCGCCCCGGTGCTCGGCCTCGTCCTGGCGTTGCTGATGTTCATCGTCTACGGCGACGGGCACCAGGCGACCGGGATGATCGTTCCCCTGCTCGGTGCCTGGATGGTGATCGCGATCGCCTCCTGGGCGGTGCCGCGTTTCGGCTCGATGCGGCAGGTGCGGGTGGCGATGGTCAGCTCACCCGGGCTGGCGGTGGCGATGGCCTACGCGCTGCAGAGCGCCGGGATCCGTTCCTATGAGGTGGTCGGCTGGCTGGCCGACTCGCCGCCCGCCGCCGAACCATCGTCAGGGCCGCACTGGTTGGGCGCCCTCGACGACGTCCGCGAGGTGGTCGAGCGCTACGAGATCGAGCTCCTGGTCTACTCGAGCGGCGTTCCCGGCCACTCCGACGAGCCTCAGCTGTCGCGACTGGAGCTGTTCGAGCGGGTCGCCACGACCTGCCTCGACCTCAACGTCCGCCTGCTCGAGGCCAGCCAGCTCTACGAGAACCTGCTCGGCCACGTGCCACTCGGCCAGTCCACCTCGGCCTGGTTCCAGTATCTGCTGCACCCGCGCTACCGGCCCGGCTCCTCGGTCTCCAAGCGCGCCTTCGACATCGCTGTCGGCTCGCTGATGCTGATCGCGTTCTCGCCCGCCCTGCTGCTCTTC
>JAFDWD010001035.1 GCA_018268695.1 Actinomycetota bacterium | reverse complement strand
GGCGGGCGAGGCCGAGGCTGTCGGCGACGTCGAGCGCCCCGTCGTCCACGCCGGGGAGGATGTGGCTGTGGAGGTCGACCAAGGCGGTCGCTCAGAGCGCGCTCGGATAGGTCTCGGGAGGCTCGCCGAGCGCCCAGCCGGCGGTCCGCTCCAGGGGCTCGACCGCGCGCGTCTCGTCGATGTGGATGATCGCGTCGAACTGCGCGGCGAGGCGGGCGACGAAGTAGTGGCTCTGGCGCTCGGTCTCCGGGCGGTAGATGACGCCGATCGCCCGCTCCAGGCGCGGCTGCAGCAGTTCGTCGACGGCCGCCGGGGAGCTCAGGTCGAGCAGGAAGCCGGGCACGTCGAGCGAGTGGAAGAGGGCCTCGAAGCTCTCGGGTAGGGCGGGGCGGACGATCTTGCGCTCGGCGGGCGCGTCCCACGCCGATGCCGCGGTGACCGTGCCCTCGTAGGTGGTGAAGCCGATCAGGAACGTCTCGCGTGGCCGCCGTTCCCGGGTCAGCTGGCCGAGGTTCAGCTCGCCCCGCCTGCTCATCTCCGTCATCCGCGCGTCGCCGATGTGGGAGTTGTGCTCCCAGATCACGATCTTCGGTCGTCCACCATGTCGCGCGAGGTGGGCGTCGAGCCGTTCGAGCGTGTCCGACATGTGCCGGTCGCGCAGGTTCCAGGTGTCGCGCGGCGCCGCGAACATCGCCCGGTAGTACTCCTCGGCGCCGACCACGACGCGCGCGTTCTGCTCGGCATAGAACTGCTCGTCCTCGGCGGCGATGCCGTCGCGGCGCAGGTAGCTGTCCGCGTCGCGGCGCAGCTCGACCAGTTGATCGACCACGCCGCGCCGGCAGGACTCCGAGACGCCGAAGGTCACCGCGCGGCCGTAGGCCTGGTCGCCGCCGAAATCCTCGAAGCAGCCGTAGCGCCGCCGCGCCCGCCGCGCCGCCTCGGGGTCGACGCTCTCCAGGTAATCGATGACCGCCGCCGTCGAGCTCGCCAGGCTGTAGAGGTCGAGCCCGAAGAACGACGCCTCCTCGCCCGCGTCGGCGAGTCGGTTGTGCTCGCGCATCCAGCCGACGAAGTCGAGGACCTCCGCGTTCCGCCACATCCAGGTCGGGAAGCGCCGGAATCCCCGCAGCGCCTCCTCCGCGTCGCCGTCCTCGGTGGCGCCGTGGACGTAGCGGTTGACCCGGTAGGCGTCGGGCCAGTCGGCCTCGACCGCGACCGCGCGGAACCCCTTCTCCTCGATCAGCCGCCGGGTGATGCGCGCCCGCTCGCGGTAGAACTCGTGGGTGCCGTGGGATGCCTCGCCGATCATCACGATCGGGTTGTCGCCGATCAGCTCGAGCAGCCGGTCGTAGTCCCCGCTCCCGTCGCTCAGCGGTTGCGTCTCCCGCAGCAGCTCATGTTGGCCTGGCCAAAGCATCGCTCACCCAGGAACTTAGGTACGGGTAGTTGCCCCGGCATCCGTGGAAGACCGCATTTGGGCCTCGGGCGGGCGGCATCGGGGGAACGCCGCAGGCGGACTGCGGTCCAGCCCCGATGGCGGCGGGTGGTATCCGGGCGAGGCTTCGAGGATGAGTCAGGCACTCCCGCCGATCCACGCGACGCACCCGGGGCCGCTAGCCCCGGGCGTCTGACCGTGTCCGTGGCCGTCCACCCGCCGCTGGTCGCGGCGATGCTCGATCCCGCGTTCTACCCGCACCGCCCGGACTCGGTCGACCTGCGCGAGACCCACATCTCCTGGGTCTTCCGCGCCGGCGACCTCGCCTACAAGCTGAAGAAGCCGATCGTGCTGCCGTTCCTCGACTACGGCACGGCGGCGCGGCGGGGGGAGATGTGCAAGGAAGAGGTGCTGCTGAACCGGCGCCTGGCGCCCCGTCTCTACCGCCGCGTGGTGTCGATCGTGCCGCGCGGGGACGGCTACGCGCTCGCCGACGCCGACGACCCGGCGGCCGTCGACTACGCGGTCGAGATGGGGGCTGTGGAAGAGGACCGCAGCCTCCAGGCGCTGCACGACGAGGGGGTCCTCTCGGCCTCCGACGTCGAGTCGATCGGCCACCTGCTGGCGCAGTTCCACCAGGACGCGCGGGTGGTCCGCGGGCCCGAAGCGCTCCGCGCCTCGCTGGAGCCGCTCGCCGAGAACCTGTCGACGCTGCGCAAGGCGGGGGAGGGGATCGTCGACCTCGACCGCGTCCGCGCGGCCGCCCAGTTCACCGACGCCTACCTCGTCCACCACCGCGCGGGGCTGGAGCGGCGCGCCGCCGCCGGCCACATCCGCGACGGCCACGGGGACCTGCGCGCCGAGCACGCGATCGTCCCCTTCGCCGCGGCCCCCTACATATATGACTGCGTCGAGTTCGACCCGCGCCTGCGGGAGATCGACGTCGCCTGCGACCTCGCCTTCCTGGTCATGGACCTGGAGCGCCTCGGCCGGCCCGAGTGTGCGCGCGACCTGGTCGTCACCTACCGGTGGGCGGGAGGCGATCCCGACGGCGACTCGCTGATCGCCTTCTTCGCCGCCTACCGCGCCTGGGTGCGCGCGACCGTCGCCTGCGAGCGGGCGGCCGAGCTGGCCGACGATCCGGAGGCGCGCGCCGCCTCCGAGCAGGAAGCGCGGGATCTCGTCGACCTCGGCCATCGCTTCGCCTGGCGGGCCCGCGGCCCGGCGCTGCTGGTCATCTGCGGGCTGGCGGCCAGCGGCAAGACGACCCTGGCCGAGCGCCTCGCCGCGACCAGCGGCCGCGCGCACCTCTCCTCCGACCTGGTCCGCAAGCGCTTCGCCGGCCTCGACCCGACCGAGCGCGGCGGTCCCGACCTCTACACCCCGGAGGCCCGCGAGGAGGTCTACCGCGAGCTCGGCCGCGAGAGCGCGACCCGCCTGCGCCGCGGCGAGGAGGTCATCGTCGACGCCACCTTCCACCGCGAGGCGGAGCGCTTCGCCTTCGAGGAAGGCCTCGGCGACCAGCTCTGCGTCCCCACCGTGATCGAGTGCACGGCGTCCCCCGGCCTCCTGATGCGCCGCGCCGAAGAACGCCTCGAGGCCGGCCACTCACCCTCCGACGCCGGCCCCGCCGTCGTCCTCCACCAGGTAGGCGAGCGCGACCCCCTCGAGGGCCGCTGGGCCCGCCGCCGCATCGCCCTGCGCACCGATGTCCCCCTGGACCTTCAGGTGGCGGAGGTCGAGTGCTTCATCGACCGGCGGTGAGGGGAACCGTCACCACCGGGCACCTCGGCGACGTCACCAGCTCGTCGGCGACCGAGCCGATCAGGACCTCCTCGATCGCTCCGTGGGTCTGGGTGCCGACGATCAGCAGGTCGGCGGTGGAGGCGGCGGCGGTCAGGTTGGGGGCGGCGTGGCCGACGCTGAGGTGGGCGTGAAGGTCGATGTCCTCGCCGCCCTGGTCGGCCGCCGCTTCGATCGCGTCGAAGGGATCGGCGAGGCCCGCCGGGCGGTGGCCGAGTGCGCCGGGGATCGAGACCGGCGGGGTGGCGACGGTGAAGACGTCGATCTCGGCTTCGCGGGCGGCGCCGATCGGTTCGGCCCACTCGAGCGCGGACTTCGCCTCGGGCGAGCCGTCGAAGCCGACGACGAGGCGGTGGAGCCCGCCGGCCGAGAAGCCTCGCGGCGCGATCGCCACCGGGATCGTCGAGCGGTGGATCAGGGCCTTGGCGACGCTGCCGAGGAGCGCCCGTCCGAGCAGCCCGCGGTGGGGCGAGCCGACCACGATCAGGTCGCGGCGCTCGTCGGCGCCGATGTCGGCGAGGACCTCGTCCGGCCGGTCGGCCCTGACCGTGCGGGTCTCGATCGTCGGCTTGTCCGCGCGCCCGGCCGAGAGCGCGTGCCTCGCCGCCGAGAAGTCGGCCGGGCGATGATCGCCGAGGCGCCGCCCGAGCGCCCGGCGGGGCACGATGTCGACGAGGAGGAAGGCGGCGTCGTCGGGCGCGAGCAGGCGGGCGAGCGCGACCGCGTCGCGGGCTCCCTCGCTCCCGTCGCAGCCGACCACGACGCGACGCGGCGGAGAGGTGAAGTGGGCGGGAGCGCGCGCGATCATCCCGTCGCCACCGCTTCCTCGTCCCGGAAGCTCTGCTCGCCCGCCGGCGTGCGTGGGCGGGGCACCGTCAGGATCGGGCACCGGGCGCGGTGCAGCAATCCGGTCCCTACCGACCCGACGAGGACGCGCCCGAGCGCGCCGTAGCCGCGCGAGCCGAGCACCAGCAGATCCACGCCGACCCGGCACTCCTCGGCGATCGCCGCCGCGATCGAGCCGCCGTCGATCAGCTTGCCCTGCACCTTCAGGTCCGGGGAGATGGAGGCGATGCCTTCCTGGAGAACCTCCGCGGGCGTCTTCGGCACGGCCGGTTCCCAGCCGATCGCGCCGGGCAAGGTCGTCTCCATGACATCGACGGTGACGAGCCGTAGGCTCGCCGACTCGCGGCGCGCCAGCACCTCGGCGTGGAGGACCGCCTCGCGCGCTTCCGGGCTGCCGTCCCAGGCCACCGCGATCTCGCGGATCGCGTGACGACGATGTTGGTCGTAGCCGCGCGTCGCGGCGGCGACCGGGGCCGAGGCGCCGTGCATCAGGCCCGTGCCGACACTGCCGAGCAGGATCCGCCCGACGATCCCCGGGTAGCACGGGCCGATCGCGATCAGGTCGAAGCTCTCCTCCTCGGCGATCTCGGTGAGGACCCGGGCGGCCGAGTTGGCGACGTAGGTCCGGGTCTCGACCCGCCGGCCGGGTAGGTCCCGCAACGCTTCCAGGAAGAAGCCGCGCGACTGCGGCGGCTCCTCGTCCTCGAGGCGACGGGGATGGGTGGTGAAGAGGCCGACGGGCGGGATCACGTCGACGAGCAGGAACTCCGCGTCGGGCTCGGCGAGCAGTGCCCCGAGGGCGATCGCGTCGCGTCCGCCGTCGCTGCCGTCATAGCCGACCAGGACCCGCCGCGGCCGCCAGATTTTCGCGTCGCCCGCCATCACGCGGCCTTCGTTTCCCCTTGGGGGAGGGGCTCGCGGCGCGGCTCGCGCAGGCGCCAGCCCTCTTTCATCTCCTCCCGCCGGGGGCGGGGCACGACGAGGACGGGACAGCGGGCCTCGTGGATCAGCCCGGCGGCGACGGAGCCGATCATCACCCGGGAGAAGGCGCCGTATCCGCGGGAGCCGACCACGAGGAGGTCGACCTCCGTGCCGCAGTCGGCGACGATCGCGTCGGCGATCGAGTGGTCGCCGAGCACGCGGGTCTCGGCGTCGAGGTCGGGGTCGATGGTCGCGAGGCCGTCGGCCAGGACAGCGGCCGCCGGCTTCGGCATCGGCGGGGTGTAGCCGAGCATGGTCGCGGGCGTCGCCGGGATCGCTGCGACCGCGAGGAGCCGCAGGCGCGCGCCGATCTCCAGCGCCAGGCTCTCGGCGTGGTCGAGCGCGGCTTCGGCTTCCGGCGTGCCGTCGTAGGCGACGGCGATCAGGCGCGGGGTGCGGCGCGGTCGCTTGGCGTAGCCGCGGGGCGCGGTCGCCACCGGTGCGGGTGCCCCGTGCAGAAGGCAGTGGGCGACGCTGCCGAGGAAGGTCCGTCCGACCGCGCCCCGGTGCCCCGCGCCGATCACGATCAGGTCCGCTCCCTCCTCCTCGGCGAGGTCGGTGAGGACGTGCGCCACCGAGCCGCCTCCGTAGACGCGCCCCGTGGCCGGCATCGGATCGAGCAGCTCCATCGCGGGAGCGAAGAAGCGGTCCGCGCCGGGTACTTCCGCCGGGCTGAGGCGCGATGGCCCGAACGCCAGCGGCGCCTTCGCGCCGACCACGTGGACGACGTCGACGTGCGACTCCTCCTCGCCGAGATCTCGGGCGAGCGCCGCCGCGTCGCGGCCGCCTTCCTCGGGGTCGTAGCCGACGAGTATCCGCCGCGGACGCCGGCGTCCGGCCACGGCCGTCATCGCGCGACCCCCGCCGCTTTCGACGTCGACCTCTCGGCCGTTGCCTCCGCGTCGCGATGGAGACGGGGGACGACGAGGACCGGGCAGGCCGCCTCGTGGATCAGCTTCGAGGACACCGAGCCGAGCAGGGTCCGCGCGATCGGCCCGTAGCTGCGCGAGCCGAGCAGCAGCAGGTCGTCAGGGCCGCAGTAGGCCGCCAGCTCGGGGACT
>JAFDWD010001034.1 GCA_018268695.1 Actinomycetota bacterium | reverse complement strand
GGAGACGGGGATCATCTACATCGACGAGATCGACAAGATCGCGCGCAAAGCCGACAACCCGTCGATCACCCGTGACGTCTCCGGTGAAGGCGTGCAGCAGGCGCTGCTGAAGATCCTCGAGGGGACGACCGCGAGCGTGCCGCCGCAGGGTGGGCGCAAGCACCCCCACCAGGAGTTCCTGACGATCGACACCACCAACATCCTCTTCATCTGCGGCGGATCCTTCGCCGAGCTCGACAAGATCATCGAGCGGCGGGTGGGCGACCGTGGCGTCGGCTTCGGCGCGGCGATCGCCTCGCGGGCCGAGAAGGACACCGGCGAGTGGTTCGAGCAGGTGCTCCCCGAGGACCTGATCGACTACGGCCTGATCCCCGAGTTCATCGGCCGGCTGCCGGTGATCACCGCGATCCACCAGCTGACCCGCGACGACCTGACCACGATCCTCACCGAGCCCAAACACGCGCTGACCCGCCAGTTCCAGCGCTTCTTCGAGTTCGACGACATCGAGCTGGTCTTCTCCGACGACTCACTCGAGGCGATCGCCGACCGCGCGATCGAACGCGAGACCGGCGCCCGCGGCCTCCGCTCGATCCTCGAGGAGACCCTCCTCGACGTGCAGTTCGAGCTCCCCTCGCGCCGCGACGTCACCAAGTGCGTCGTCACCAAGGAGACGATCCTCCAGGGTCGCCGGCCGACCCTCGTCACCGAGGCGGCCCAGCAGGACATCGGCCCGGCCAGCGAGCGCCTGGGCGAGGAAACGGCCTAACCGACGAGGGCGTCGGCCTCGATCTCGACCTTCCAGCGAGGGTCGAGGAAGCCGGCGACGACGAGGGCGGTCGCGGCGGGCGGGGAATCGCCGAAGAACTCCGCGTGCGCGGCGCCGACCGCGTCGATGTCGCGCGCGTCGGTGAGATAGATCCGCGTCCGCACCACGTCCTCGGCGGAGGCGCCGAGCCCTTCGAGTGCCGCGACGATGATCTCGAGGCAACGCCGCGCCTGCGCCCCGGCGCCGGGATGGAATGACCCGTCGTCCCAGATCGGCCCGGTCCCCGACACGTGCACGTGCTCCCCGACCCGCACCGCGCGCGCGAAGCCGATCCGCGGTTCGAAGGGCGACCCGCTGCTGACCCGTCTGCGCTCCACCATCGTGGCGGAGAGCTTAGGCGCCCGGTGCGGGGGAGTGAGGAAGCGCCCGGATATCTAGACTCGCTTCTCCGATGGACGCGGCGAAGCGACAGCAGCTGGAGCAGAACACCCGGTACGCGCCGGGCGAGATCGAGGCGCGGGTCTTCGCCGAATGGATGGAGGGCGGGTACTTCCATCCCGAGCCGACCGGCTCGCCGGAGGAGAACTTCACCGTCGCGATCCCGCCGCCGAACGTGACCGGGGCGCTGCACATGGGCCACGCGCTGAACGGCTCGATGCAGGACGCGCTGGTGCGGATGAACCGGATGCGGGGCCGCAACACGCTCTGGATCCTCGGCACCGACCACGCCGGCATCGCCACCCAGGCGGTCGTGGAGAAAGGCCTGCGCGCCGAAGGCAAGAGCCGCCAGGAGCTCGGCCGCGAGGCCTTCGTCGAGCGCGTCTGGGAGTGGCGGGAGGAGGACGGCTCGCGGATCGTCG
>JAFDWD010001033.1 GCA_018268695.1 Actinomycetota bacterium | reverse complement strand
GGCTACTACGTGATGTGCGGGAAGGCCTACGAGCCGGACCTGATCGTCGCCTGGCCGGGAGCGGAGATCTCGGTGATGGGCGCCGAGGGAGCGGTCAACATCATCGGCCGCTCGGCGATCGAGGCCTCCGACGATCCCGAGGCGACCCGTGAGGCGATGCTGAACGCGGTGCGGCAGAACATCGACCCTTACATCTCGGCGGGCAACGCGATGATCGACGACGTGATCGATCCGCGCGAGACCCGTCCCACGATCGTGAAAGCGCTGCGCATGGCTCGCAACAAACACGTGACGAAGCCGCCCAAACGACATGGGGTGATGCCCGTATGAGCCGTTACGAGGACCCGGTGATCATCAGCTGCTCGATCAGCGGCGTGATCGCCAACCGCGACCAGTGTCCGGCAATCCCCTACACGCCCGAGGAGTACGCCGCCGAGGCGCGCCGCGCGGTCGAGGAGGGGGCGTCCCAGATCCACATCCACGCGCGCAAGCCCGACGGCACGCCGTCCTACGAGGCCGAGGACTTCCGGGCGATCACCGAGGCGATCCGCGGCGCGGTCGACGACGTGATCATCAACTACTCGACCGGGGCGATCGGCATCCCGATCGAGAAGCGGCTCGAGTACCTGCGCGAGTGTCGGCCGGAAGTGGCGGCGCTGAACATGAGCTCGATGAACTACGCGAAGTATTCGCGGCGGCGCAAGGACTTCGTCTTCAAGGCGGTCTTCGAGAACAGCTTCGACACGATCATCGAGTTCCTCACCGCGATGCGGGAGCTTGACATCAAGCCCGAGCACGAGTGCTTCGACGCCGGGCATGTCGCCAACCTCGATCCGCTGATCGACATGGGCCTGCTCGAGCCGCCGCTGCAGATCTCCCTGGTGATGGGGGTGACGGGCGGCATCCGCCCGACCCCGCGCAACGTCACCTTGATGTCGGACCAGATCCCCGGCGGCGCCGAAGGGCCGAACCAGTGGCAGACGATCGGCATCTCCCGCGACCAATGGAAGCTGCTCGGCGCGGCGCTGGTGATCGGCGGCAACGTGCGCGCCGGGGTCGAGGACAACCTCTACCTGCCCGACGGCACGATGGCGCGCTCGAACGGCGACCTGATCGGCAAAGCCCGACAGATGGCCGAAGACGTCGGCCGGCGTCCGGCCACCGTCGCCGAGGCGCGCGAGCTGCTCGGCATCACCGCCCGCTCCGCCGCCGCGGCCTAGGCGGGCCTTCCTCCGTGGCGACCGACGCGACCGAGACCGCCCGGCTCCTCCGCATGGGTGAGCTGGCGGTGGCCAGCGGCGTCCCGGCGCCGACGATCAAGCACTACCTGCGCGAGGGGCTTCTCCCCGAAGGCGTCAAGACCAGCCGCAACATGGCGTACTACCCACCCGACTACGTCGACCGGATCCGCCTGATCAAGCGCCTGCAGGAGGAGCGCTTCATGCCGCTGAAGGCGATCAAGGGAGTGCTGGACGACG
>JAFDWD010001032.1 GCA_018268695.1 Actinomycetota bacterium | reverse complement strand
GGCACCATCGGCGGCGTCTGGCTGGCGTTCGTCGGGCTGATGATCAACGGCGCCGCCAAAAGTGCCTCGCTCCAGACCCGGCTCAACCGCCAGATCGGCACCATCTCGGTCGCCGACGTGATGGACCGCGAACCGGTGACGATCCCGGGGGAGATCTCGATCGAGCGGGCCCTCGACGAATACTTCCTCCGCTACCGCTGGCCCTGGTTCCCGGTCGTCGACGCCGCCCACCGCTTCCTCGGCCTCCTCAACCGCGACGCCGCCGACGATGTCCCCGAGGTCTCCCGGGCCGGTTCCACCGTCTCCGAAATCGTCGACGCCGACCGCGGCCTCTTCGTCTCCGACGACACCCCGATCACCTCGCTGCTCTCCAACCAGAACCTGCGGCGCCTCGGCGCCCTGATGGCGGTCGACGCGGAAGGACGCCTCTCGGGCGTGATCACGGTGGAGCAGGTCGGCCGCGCCCTCCGCGACGCCCAGACGAGCGGGTAGCGGAGCGCGCGGACCGGGAGGAGGGACCTACTGCATGTGGGTCCCGGCCTTCAGGGCTTCGAGCGAGGTGGCGACGCCGAATTCGTCGTGTTCGACGACGCTGATCCCGGTCAAGGTTTCCTTGGCGCGGTAGATGCCCGCCTTGAAGTAGGTGTATTCGGAATTCATCGTCGGGCCTTTGTAGGACGCGACCTTCGTGCCGTTCCAGAAGGCTTCGACTTCTCCGGCGGTCTTCGAGAACTTGATGTGGTAGACGAGTTCGTACCAGCGTCCCCGTTCGACCGTCGGCCCGTTCCAGTACACCGGGCTGCCCTTGCCGTTGGTGATGCGGATCTGCTGTCCGTAACGCATCAAGGCGATCGGCGGGGAGCCGTTCGCGCTGGGGTCGCCGGAGATCGCCGATCCGTCGTGGAACTGGTCGACGACTTCCCAGGCCGGGTTGGCGGTGTCGGCCGTGCTCCAACGGACTTTGTCGTAGACCCAGACGTCGGCACCTTCGTAGAACTTCGGGTTGGCCAAGGTGACCTCGGCGCGCTGGGACCCGGTGTCGGGCTCGTATTCGCCCGGCCTGACTTCGAAGCGTGCGACGCCGTTGACGATCGTGGCCCGCGGTTCCGGGGTCTTGATCGCCTGCACGTAGAGGTTGGCGAAGCTCGACAGTTCCGTGCCGAACAGCATCTTGCCCTGCAGCACCGGCGGCGGGGTCGGAGTCGGCGTGGGTTCAGGCGTGGGCGTCGGCGTGGTTTCGGGCGTGGGGGAAGGGGCCGGTTCGGGGGCAGGGGCGGGGGCAGGCACCGGGTCGGGTGACGGAGCCGGGGGCGGGGTGG
>JAFDWD010001031.1 GCA_018268695.1 Actinomycetota bacterium | reverse complement strand
ATAGCCTCTCCGGCCAGTGGCAAATTTTCGGATCTGGGCGCCCTGGCGCCTCGCCTACGTGTCAGACGCCGCCAAGGACATCGAGGAGGAGTGCATCTTCTGCGCCAAGCCCGCGCAGGATGACGACGAGGGCAACCTGATCGTCCACCGCGGCGAGCGCGCCTTCGTGATCCTCAACCTCTACCCGTACACGAACGGGCACCTGATGGTGGCGCCTTACGAGCACATCGGCGCGATCCAGGAGATCCCACCGGAGACGACCGCCGAGATGATGGCGCTCGCCCAGGCCGGGATCCGCCGGCTCGAGGACGCCTACTCCCCGCACGGCTTCAACGTCGGCTTCAACCAGGGGCGGATCGCCGGCGCCGGGGTCGAGCATCACATCCACATGCACGTGGTCCCGCGCTGGTCCGGCGACAACAACTTCATGCCGGTGATCGCCGACACCAAAGTGATGCCGCAGACGATCGAGCAGAGCTACGCAGTGCTGAAAGGTGGGACATGGAGCTGAGCCCCGGGATCTTCAAGGCCTACGACATCCGCGGCCTCTACGGCGAGGAGATGGACGAGGGCACCGCGCACGACATCGGCCGCGCCTTCGTGCGGGTGCTGGCGGGGTTGCGTGGCAAGCCCGCCGGGGAGCTGCGCGTCGGCCTTGGCCGCGACATGCGGCTGACCGCGCCGCGGATGGCGGCCGAGCTGCGCGACGGGATGATCTTCGAGGGCGCGACCGTGGTCGACGCGGGCATGGTCGCGACGGAGATGCTCTACCACCTGGTCGGCTCGCGCGGGCTCGACGGCGGCGCGATGGTCACCGCGTCCCACAACCCGAAGGCCTACACCGGCGTGAAGCTGGTCCGCGAGGGGACGCTGCCGCTGTCGGGCGACGCCGGGATCGCCGAAGTGAAGGCGACGATCGAGGCGGGCCTCGGCGAGGCGCCGGGCGGCGGCGCGCTCGAGGAGGTCGACATCTGGGACGAGTACCGCGCCCACGCGCTCGGCTTCATCGATCCCGCCGCGGTGGCGCCGATGAAGGTCGTGGTCGACGGCGGCAACGGGATGGCCGGGCCGATGGTCGGGCCGATCCTGGAGAAGCTGCCGCTCGACCTGGAGGAGATGTACTTCGAGCCGAACGGCGAGTTCCCCGACCACGAGCCGAACCCGCTGCTCCCCGAGAACCGCCAGATGATCATGGACCGGGTGCGGGCGACCGGCGCCGACCTGGGGATTGCCTGGGACGGCGACGCCGACCGCTGCTTCTTCATCGACGGTGCGGGCGAGTTCTGCGACGGCGACTTCGTCTGCGCGCTGTTGGCGCGCTCGATCCTGGCCAGGAACCCGGGCGCGACGATCCTCTACGACCCACGCTCGAGCCGCGCCGTCCCCGACCTGGTCGCCGCCGAAGGCGGCCGCTCCGACCTCTCCCGCGTCGGCCACGCCTTCTTCAAGGCGCGGATGCGCGAGGAGGACGCCGCGTTCGGCGGCGAGGTCTCCGGCCACTACTAATTCCGCTACTCCTGGAACGCCGACTCGGGGACGATCCCGGCGCTGTT
>JAFDWD010001030.1 GCA_018268695.1 Actinomycetota bacterium | reverse complement strand
GGCGCGGGAGGCGCTCGAGACCGGACGCACGGCCGGGGGGGAAGACAAAGCGCGCGAGCAGCTCGGGCAGGGGGCGCCGCCCGACGCGGCGATCGCGACGGGACTCTTGGGGATGGTGCGGACGCTTGGGATCGAGGGGGTCAAGCCGGGCTGGAGCATCAACGTCGTCGCCGGGGGCGCGGATGCGGAGGCGGCAGTCGAGGAGGCGGTGGCGATGCTCGCCGGGTCCTCGTCGGTCACCGGACAGCTGCTGCAGGTCGGCGGCGCGAACCTCGGGAAAGTGGTGCCCTGATGGCGGGCGGGACGGCGATCGTCACCGGCGCCGCGGGCGGGCTCGGTGGCGCGATCGGCGCGCGGCTCGCCGCCGCAGGCCACGAGCTGCTGCTGGTCGACCTCGACCCGGGCGTCGAGGAGGTCGCCGCGGCGGCGGGGGCTCGCGCGGTGGTCGCGGATCTGACCAAGGCCGAGGGCGCCGAGGCGGTGGTCGCGGCGGCGGGCGAAGACGTCGCCGTGCTCGTCAACAACGCCGGCATCACCCGGGACGCACGGGCGACGAGGATGGAGGAGGCGGCCTTCGCCGCGGTGATCGAGATCAACCTCGTCGCCGCGATGCGGTTGACGCTGGCGCTCGAGCCGCGCTACCGCGACGGGGCCGCGGTGATCAACATGAGCTCGCGCGCCTCGCTCGGCAACTTCGGTCAGGCCAACTACAGCGCCTCGAAGTCGGGGCTGGTCGGCTTCGGCCGGGCGCTTGCGCAGCGCTGGGCGCCGCGGGTGCGCGTCAATGCGCTCGCCCCGAGCCTCGTCGACACGCCGATGACCCAGGCGATGCCGCCCGAGGTGCTGGAGAAGATGGTCGCGCGCATCCCCGCCGGGCGGATCGGCAGCCCCGACGACGTCGCCGGGATCGTCGCCTTCCTCGCCTCGCCGGAGGCCGCCTACATCACCGGCCAGGTGCTCTTCGCGTGCGGCGGGCGCAGCGTCGCTCCCTGATCCAGGACGTACCGATAAAGTCCCCGTCCGTTTGAGGACTTTTACGCCAGTACGGAGGTGGTGACGACGGCCGAGGCGCGGGAAGCGGGAGGTCGGCAACGTTGGAACCGTCGTCAGGAAGTCCTCGAGGCGGCGATCCGCGTGTTCCACAAGAAGGGCTACGCCTCGGCCTCGATCCAGGACG
>JAFDWD010000102.1 GCA_018268695.1 Actinomycetota bacterium | reverse complement strand
TTCAACATCCAGGTGCGGGCGCGGGACTACTACAGCTTCTTCTCGATGACGATGCTCGCGGGTGGCCTCGTCTTCCAGATGCCGATGGTGATCCTGGCGGTGACGCGCCTGGGGATCGTGAGGATCGATCAGCTCACCGGCAACCGGCGCTACGCCTACCTGGTCATCGCGATCATCGCCGCGGCCCTGCCGGGGGTGGACCCGGTCTCGATGTTGATCGAGATGGTGCCGCTATTGGTCCTCTTTGAGTTGAGTATCCTGCTTGCTCGCTGGTTCGTGCCGAAGGAAGTCGCCACGGCCGAACCGACCACGCAGGAGTAGAAGGGGCAGAAGGGGAAATGGCGCAGGACGAGCATCGAATGGTCTTTGACATCCGCGGCCGCAGGCGGCACGTGGTCAAAGCCGTCTACGCGATCCTCGCGATCCTGATGGCGGCCAGCCTCTTCCTGGTCACCGGGGTCCTCAACCCCAACACCCTCTTCGGCAGCGGCTCGGGTGGCGAAAGCGCCGCGCAGACCTTCGAAAAGCAGGCCGAAGCGATCGAAGTGAAGCTGGTCAAAACGCCGGAAGAAGAAAACCTGATGGCGAATCTGACGCGCGCCCGGATCAACGCCGCCAACGCCCTGATCAGGAGCGCCCAGGAAAACGGATCGCAGGGCGAAGTCGAAGAAGCCAAGCATCAGCTCGCCCTGGCCAGCGAAGCCTGGTCCAACTACCTCGCCGCGGTCGAAGAACCGAGCGCGGGCCTCGCGATCCAGGTCGCCCCGGCGCTCTTCCAGCTGGCCGAAATCTCCTCCACCAGCTCTGCGGCGTTGGAAAACGTAAAGGCAGCGACCGAAGCCGAGCAGATCGTCGCCGATAAACGCAACGACCTGAACAGCTGGAGCACCCTCGCCATCTACGCGCTGTTCGCCCAGAACTACAAACTGGCCGAAAAAGCCAAAGAAGAAGTAGTCAAACTGGCGAGCACCAAGTTCGAACGCGAATCGTTCGAAAACAAATACGACGAAGTCGAAAAAAACGCCAAAGAATTCGGCAAGAGCCTGAAACTCGAAAAAGCCTCCAAGGCCACCCAGGGCGGCAACGGCGGCAAGGAATCGCTCGAAAACCCGATCCAGGGCCTGAACGGCGGCCTCGGCGGCTAGCCGAGCGTTCTAACGGCGGGGCGGCGGAGGGAGTCGCTCGCCGCGCTCCACCCCCGCAAGCCCGTTCCGCGGTACGGCCCCGAGCCGTGACCAATGCCCGGCACAACACAGCCTCAACCCTCGGATCTGGGAGCGGGGGCCAGTTCGGCGGCCAGCAGCCGGTGGAACCGGCCAGCTGCCGGGCGGCGTCGAGATCCGCGTTGCGTGAAAACGCCGCGTCGGGGCGACCTCCCCAGGGGCTGTCAGACTACGAACGTATGTTCGTCCTTGGACGACCCTCGGGTCAACTATCGCTTGGATTTGCCGGTGCTTGTCTCCGCTGGTATGCCATTAGCATTCCAGCAGTCTGTGGAACAGTGGTCCCGCTAATCAGTGCCGAGGCAATGTCCTCGTTCCGAGCCGTGAGACCAAACTCAGCTTTAAGAGCCGCCTTCAGTCGCTTCAGATCTTCATTTGAGTCTTCGCTCAGGCGAACATTAGGGCGCGGCATCCGCAGGGTTCCTTACAGTCGATTGGAATACCAATGGTATTCACATACAGGTAGATGCGCGGGGATTTAGCCTTGAAAGGGCCTGCAATGACCGAAACCCAGTTCAAATCGAAGAAGTTCAATGAGCTGATCGTCTATATTGCTTGCCGCCTTGGCCCTGAGGCTGCCCTCGGCCGCGTCAAGTTGGCGAAGCTGCTTATGGCGAGTGACTTTGGCGCCTATGAACGATTTGGCCAGTCGATCACCGGGGCGACCTACGAGAAATGGGAGCAGGGACATCTCCCGCGCGAGCTGACGCTGGCTGATCGCGACCTGGAAGCGCAGGGTGCCGTCGCCGTTCAAAGTGAGAGCTATTTCGGCAAGACGCTCAAGCGGGTGACGGCTCTCCGCGATCCAGACATGAGTGAATTCTCGGAGGACGAGCTCGCCGTGATCGAGATCGCGATACACCAGTTCGGTCACGAGACGGCGACCAGACTGAGCGAGCTTTCCCACCAAGAGGTCGGGTGGAGGCTGGCAGCCTGGAGGGAAGAGATTCCCTATCGGACGGTATTTCTGGGAAAAGGGGAAGTCTCAGAGGCGGATCTCCGTCGGGGCGAGGAACTAGCTTCCTCGCATGGTTGGAACTAGGTGTAGATGCCGGCCACGTTGTTCCCGGTCAGTTCCCGTAACCGCTCGATCGGCGGTCGGTGACCGAGGGCGCCATGTCGTCGCCTGAAGTTGTAGCGCTCCAGCCACCCCGAGAGGGCCGCGGCCCTCTCGGGGGATGACCCGTAGACGCCCGCGTAGGCCCACTCGCGCAGCATCGTGCGGATGAAGCGCTCGGCCTTGCCGTTGGTCTGGGGTCGGTAGGGCCGGGTGCGGACGTGGCGGATGCCGAGGGCGCGGCAGGCGAGCGCATGGGCGGCCGAGGTGTAGGCGGGGCCGTTGTCGGTCATCAGGCGCTCCACCTCGATCCCGTGGGAGCGGTAGAAGGCGAGGGCCCGTCCCAGGAAGCCGATCGCGGTGGTCGTCTTCTCGTCGGCCAGGACCTCGACGTAGGCCAGGCGGGTGGCGTCGTCCACGCAGACGTGCACGCGCTCCCATCCGACCTGTGCGCGCCGTACGCCCGAGCCGTCGCGCCGGGTCGGGTTGCGCCGGCGGCCATCGCGCCCGAGGACCCGATGACCGGCCCCGCCGACGATCCGACCGAGCTTCTTGACGTCGATATGGATCAGCTCGCCCGGGCGGGAGCGCTCGTAGCGGCGGACCGGCTCCGGCGCCTCCAGGCGGGAGAGCCTGCCGAGGCCGATCCGGAGCAGCACCGCGGAGACGGTCGAGGTGGGCATCTCCAGCACCTCGGCGATCTCGGGGCCGGTCATCCGCAGGTGCCTGAGGGCGGTGATCGCCTCGACCCGCGGGGGCGGCGTGACGTTGTGGACGCGCCGAGGGGCGGAGCTGCGGTCGAGCAGCCCCGCCTCTCCCTCCTCGCGGTAGCGGCGGACCCATTTGCGGGCCGTCCTCGCGCTCACTCCGGCGGCCTCGGCCGCCTCCGCGAGCGCGACCCCCTCCTCGAGGATGCGCCTGACCATGGTCGCCCTGCCCTTCGGGCCGAGGGGCGCGTTAGCGTGGAGCTTCATCCGGTCTCCTTGGTGCTGGGTGGCTTGAGCACCCCCAGCCTCCAAGGAGGTCCGGATGAACAACGTGCCTAGGAATTACAACTAG
>JAFDWD010001029.1 GCA_018268695.1 Actinomycetota bacterium | reverse complement strand
GAGCAGGCCCTGCAGATCGCCGACCGGCTGATCGCCTCGGCGGCGGTCGACGTGGTCGCGATCGACTCGGTCGCGGCGCTGACCCCGAAAGCAGAGCTCGACGGGCAGATCGGCGACACCACGGTCGGCCTCCAGGCGCGGCTGATGTCACAGGCGCTGCGGAAACTCGCGGGGTCGTTGAACCGGACCAAGACGGTCTGCATCTTCACCAACCAGATCCGTGAAAAAGTCGGCGTCCAGTTCGGCTCGCCGGAGACCCAGCCGGGCGGCCGCGCGCTGAAGTTCTACTCGTCGCAGCGACTCGACATCCGCCGGATCGAGACCCTGAAGGAAGGGACCGAGGCGGTCGGCAACCGGGTGCGCGTGAAAGTCGTGAAGAACAAGGTCGCGGCGCCGTTCCGCCAGGCCGAGTTCGACATCGAGTACGGGGTCGGCATCTCCCGCGAGGGCGGCCTTCTCGATTTCGGCATGGAACAGGACCTGGTACAGAAATCCGGTTCGTTCTTCTCCTATGGCGAGACGCGACTCGGGCAGGGTCGCAACAACGCCAAGCAGTTCCTGAAAGACAATCCGGAGCTGTCCCTCGAGATCGAAACCAAGGTGCGTGCAGCGCTCGGAATCGGCGCTACGCCGCCCGATGAGGCCGTTCCGAGCGAGTCGTCCCTTGCGGAGGCCCAGGCCGCCTAGGGCGGCCTGGATCTACCTGCAACGCACCGGTCTCCCCGCACCAATAGGATTCGCGCCGCGCGATGCACGAAACGCTCTTTTTCATCTGTGGTGGCATCCTGGCCGCCTCGGCCGTCCTCGTCAGCCTCTTCGGGCTGAAAAACGACGCCTTCCCCGGCAAACTCATGCCCGTGGTCATCGTCTGGTTCGCGATCTTCGCGGTCGGCGCCGGCACCTTCGCCGTCCTCCACGGCAAGGACGAGTCCAAGGACCATGACCAGGAGTACCAGAAGGCCAGCAAAGAGCTCGAACGCGCCAGCACCAGCGGCCCCTTCGAAGAAGCCCTGAAAGAAGAATCCGAATCCGCCGAAGGCGAATCGGAAGCGGGCGGTGAAGAAGGCGAATCCGGAGGCTCGGAAAGCTCCGAAGGCGAAGCCGGCGAATCGGGTGCCGAAGAAGCGGGCACGGCCGAAGCCGGCAGCGTCGAAACGGGCGCGGCGGTCTTCTCCGAAAACTGCTCGACCTGCCACGGCGCCTCCGGTGAAGGTGGCAACGGAGGTCCCGACCTCAACACGATGCCGCTGGCGAAAACCGAAGAAGGCGTCATCCAGCAGGTCACCAACGGCGGCGGCGGGATGCCCCCGTTCGGCGGCAGCCTGTCCGAAGAAGAAATCAAGGGTGTCGCCGCCTACGTCGTCCAGGAAATCACCCACGGCGAATAACGCCGGCCTGAGTCGCTGTCTCGGTACCCTGAGCGCGTGAAGCGCTTCCACGTCACCACCTTCGGGTGTCAGATGAACGTGCACGACTCCGAGCGCATGCGGGGCATGCTGACCTCGCTCGGCTACGAGGAGGCCGACGAGCGCTCCGAAGCGGATCTGATCCTCTTCAACACGTGCTCGATCCGCGAGTCGGCGGACAGCCGTTTCGTCGCCCATCTGGGTGAGGCGAAGCGGCTGAAGAGCGAAGACCCGGCCCGGACGGTCGGCGTCGGCGGCTGCTGGGCCCAGTCGGTCAAGGACGAAGTCTTCGAGCGTTTCCCCTTCGTCGATGTCGCCTTCGGCCCCGGTCAGATCCACAAGCTGGCCGAGTTCCTGAATTCGGACTCGTTGAGCGCCCAGGGCTACTTCGAGTTCGAGGACTTCGCCGGCCACCTGCCGACCCGCCGCGAGCGCGAGTTCCAGGGCTGGCTGCAGATCTCCCAGGGCTGTAACTGCGTCTGCTCTTACTGCATCGTGCCCACGACCCGGGGGCGCGAGGTCAGCCGCGACCCGGCCGAGCTGCTCGCCGAGGCCGAGGTGCTCGCCGCCGACGGAGTGCGTGAGGTGACGCTGCTGGGCCAGAACGTCAACAGCTACGGCCGCGGGCTGCCGAAGGAGACGCGGATGTCCTTCGCCGAACTTCTCGCCGGGGTCGACGCGATCCCCGGGATCGACCGCATCCGCTACACCAGCCCGCACCCGAAGGACATGAAGGAGGACGTGATCCGCGCCCACGCGGAGCTGCCGTCCCTCTGCGAGCAGATTCACCTGCCGCTGCAATCGGGCTCCAGCGCGGTGCTGAAACGGATGCGCCGCACCTACGACCGTGAGCGCTACATGGACCGGGTCGCGCTGATCCGCGAGCACGTCCCCGATTGCGCGATCACCACCGACATCATCGTCGGCTTCCCCGGCGAGACCGAGCGGGACTTCGCCGAAACGCTGGAGGTCGCCGAGGAGGTGGCCTACGACGGCGCCTTCACCTTCATCTTCAGCCCGCGTCGCGAAACCGAGGCGGCGACGATGGACGGCCAGCTACCGCATCCGTTGAAGGTCGAGCGGATGGAACGGCTGGTCGAGGTGGTACAGCGCCGCGCCGCCGAGCGCGCCCAGCGGTTCGTAGGCCGCACGATGGAG
>JAFDWD010001028.1 GCA_018268695.1 Actinomycetota bacterium | reverse complement strand
TTCTCCGTCGGTGCCGTCCTGGAGCTGCGATCGACGAGGTGGCGAGTCGTGACCATCTCGACCCCCGGGTGAGGCGATCGTGTCGAGCTCCTCGGGCATTCGACCCTCCGGTCTGATCCTCGCCGCGCCGGTCGTGGCGATCGTAGGCCTGATCGCGCTTGTCATGGCGGTGGCCGCGGTCGGCGGCTCGGAATCGAGCGCCTGCGGGGAATTGGAAGCCGTCGGCGCGCTCTCTCCGGAAGTCCCGGCGAAGCTGGTCCCGCTGTACGAGGAAGCCGCTGCCAGGTACCACCTCGGTGTCCGCGGTCCCTCCGTCCTCGCCGCGATCAACTTCGTCGAGACGAGCTTCGGCACCAACATGGCGACGTCGAGCGCCGGGGCGGAGGGCTGGATGGCTTTCCTGCCATCCACCTTCGAAGAGTGGGGAGTCGACGGGAACGGCGACGGCGTCAAGGACATCTTCAACGCCGCGGACGCGATCTTCAGCGCGGCCAACTACCTCCACGACTCCGGCGCGCCGGGCAACTGGCAGAAAGCGATCTTCGCCTACAACCACGCCGACTGGTACGTCGAAAAAGTCCTCCGGTATGCCACGCAGTTCTCCGCGAGTGGTGACGAAGACGTCGCCGCCGCGGCTCCGGCGAGCTGCGAAGTGGTCGCCGCTCCCGACGAAGCGGTCGCGCGTATGGTCGCCGAGGCCGAACGCCTCAGTCTCCTTCGGCCGACCACCGAATACGTCTGGGGCGGCTCACACGGCGAGTCACCGACGCCGGCGAACGGCCCGTTCGACTGCAGCTCGGCGGTTTCGCATCTGCTACAGGTCGGCGGATTCGGCATAGAAACGACCGACACGGTCGGCCTCTCGACCTGGGGTGAACCGGGTCCCGGGCGGTGGGTGACGATCTGGGTCAAGCCCGTCTATAACCACGGCGAGGCCCACACCTTCATCGAGTTCATGCCGGGGGTGACCTCGTCCGCGCATCGGTATTGGGGGACCTCGGGCATCGTCGAACCCGGTCACGGCCCGGGCTGGATCCCCGAATCCACGTTCGACGCCGGCTATCTCCAGTACTTCGAGCGGCGTCACCCGCCGGGGATGTAGCCGTGGCACGGGTCGGATTCATCCCTCCGTTCCGAGCGGGCGCTGGATCGCCTGCGCGGATTGTGCGGGCCTCGCGAGGAGGAGCGGACGCAGGGCTATTCGTCCTCAGCCGAGTATGGACGGGTCGACCTGCGGCTACCGGGGCGGCCCGCCTTGGCCGCGCATGCGATCCATCACCCGCCGACGGAATCGACAGGCCCCAGACCTCTGGGGAGCGGCTGCCTCGGTCATCGGGGACGTGCTGATGGCGATGCTCACGACCGCCGAGGTCGCCGTCGAGGTGAAGATGAGCGAGGACTGGGTGCGCGACCACGCGCCCGAGCTGGGCGGCATTCGCGCCGGCCGGACCAAGCGTGCCCCGCTCCGTTTCGAGCCGGAGGGGATCGAGGCATGGAAGCGCGATCACCGCGTCGGGTCGCCGACGCCGGGTCGCTCACGGAGGCGGCGGTCACGAGCGCGCCGCGTCGATGACGTCGAGCTGCTGCCGCTCCCGCCCGCCACCGGCGCTGGCTCGTCGCGAAGCCGGGGTGATTGACCGTGCCGAAGGAGCTCAGCGGGCACATCGAA
>JAFDWD010001027.1 GCA_018268695.1 Actinomycetota bacterium | reverse complement strand
CGCTATGCGCCAGGCGCAGGCGGGTCGGGCGGGGGGACCGGCTCGTTCCATTCGTCGGCGCCGGGCTGGTCGCTCGGGTGGCCGGGGGCGGAGCCGCCCTTCAGTTCGAGGAGGCGGTAGTAGAGGACGGCGGCGACGAGGCCGCCGACGGGGGCGGTGAGGGTCGCGGCGAGGGCGCCGAAGACGATGCGGAGGATCGGGCCGCCGGCGATCGCCTGGGCGATGCCGGTGAGGATGAGGGAGGCGATCGCGGTGATCAGGGTGGCGACGATGACGGTGCCGAAGACGGGCCAGCCGAAGCCTTTCACGAGCTCGCGCGAGCGACCGAAGGCGGTGATGACGTCGCGTTTCTCGATCACGATCGCGGGGGCGATGACGGCCCAGATGGTGAGCAGGATGCAGCCCGGGACGATCAGTAGGAAGAACCCGATGCCGACGCCGAAGCCGTAGAGGAGGCTGGCGCCGATCAGCGGGCCGAGGACCGGGCCGACCGAGCGGAAGAGGTCGCCGACCGAGGAATCCCGGCGCCCGTCCTGGACGTCGTGGACGAGGCTGACGACCATCCCCTGGTAGAGGATCGCGACGGCGAAGGTGATCACCGCGACGACCAAGAGCAGGCCGACGTCGTGTTGGCCGACGATGCCGCTGAGGATCGAGACCACGAGGAAGAGCCAGAAGGCGGCCGGGATCAGCACCCCGAAATGCTCTTTGTAGAGGTCGAAGACCCGATTGAGGACCTCCCCGACGCTGAGCGTGTTTCCGCGTTCCATTGGCGCCCCATTCGACTCTGGGCCTAGGATCCCTGCGTGACCGAGATCGAGCGCAAGTTCCTCCTCGCGGAGATGCCGAGGGCCGAGAGCGCCGCGGCGACGATCGATCAGGGGTATCTGGCCCTGGACGACCGGGGCGAGGTGCGGCTGCGCCGCATCGACGGCGAGCTGCTGCTGACCGCGAAGAGAGGGCACGGCGAGGTGCGCGAGGAGGTTGAGGTGTCGATCCACCCGCGGGCCTTCGAGGCGCTCTGGCCGCTGACCGCCGGCCGCCGGGTGCGAAAGGTGCGCCACTACGTGCCACTGGGCGAGGGGCTGCGGGCGGAAATCGACGTCTACGAAGGCCCCCTGGAGGGCCTACGCACGGCCGAGGTGGAGTTCGACTCCCCCGAGGCGGCCGACTCGTTCACGCCGCCACCCTGGCTGGGAGAGGAGTTGACCGGGGACGTGCGTTACTCGAACCAGAGGCTGGCGACCGACGGGGTTCCGGGAAAGCGCGAAGATGCAGGGATGGAGACGCAAGCAGCGCCGGAGCCGAGCCGCTCGTTCCGCCTTCTCGCCGACGAGGATGCTGCCGACGGCGTGCGCCGGGCGATCGCCGGGCGCCTCGACAAGGCGGCCGGACGCCTGCGCGAGGCAAGCGAGGCCGGTGCCGACGGCGATGCCCTCGCCGAGGCGATCCACGGTGCCCGCAAAGACTTGAAGAAGGCGCGCGCGGCCTTGCGCCTGGTCCGCGACGAGCTCGGCGAGAAGACCTTCAAGCGCGAGAACGGCGCGCTTCGCGACGCCGGGCGCACGCTCTCGGCGAGCCGCGACGCCGAGGTGAAGGTGGCGACGCTCGACGCCCTGACGGACGGCGGCGGCGACGTGCCCCCGGCGGCGACGGCACGCTGGCGCGAAGCGCTGGTCGCCGACCGCGATCGCATCGTCGGCACCGAGAGCGGTGGGATCCCGGAGGCCGTCGCCGCGATCGAGGCGGTCTCGGCCCGCGCCCCCGAGTGGAAGCTCCACGCCGATGGCTGGAAGCTCCTCTCCCCCGGCCTCGACACCGCCTACCGCGACGGGCGCGAGGCCTTCGCCGCGCTCGGCGAGGAGCCCACCTTCGAGGCCGTCCACGAGCTGCGCAAACGGGGTAAGGACCTCTGGTACCAGCTGCGCCTCCTGCGGGACGCCTGGCGGCCGGTGCTCGAGCCGACCGCCGAGGAGGTCCACGACTTCACCGACATGCTCGGGGACCACCATGACCTGGCCGTCCTCTGCATCGACCTGGTCGGGCGCGAGGAGGTCGACCCGGTCCACCGCGAAACGCTGCGAGCGCTGATCGAGGCCCGCCAGGCGAGCCTGCTCGACGAGGCGCGCGCCGCCGGCGAGCGGATCTACGCCGAGAAGCCGAAGGCGTTCCTGCGCCGCATCCGCGCCTACTGGCGCGCCTGGCGCCCGTAGGCGCCGCCGGCCTCAGCCTTTGAGCTTGAATTCGACCTTGTAGACGGAGTGGCCCGAGACCAGGGTGCCTTTGACTTCGCCCTGGCCACCCGTCCCTTCGAAGCGGCCGACCGGCGGGCTGTCGGGCCCTTCGTCGTGGACCTGGGCGACGCGCG
>JAFDWD010001026.1 GCA_018268695.1 Actinomycetota bacterium | reverse complement strand
GATCGTCGCCGCGATCGGGGTGGGCTACTACCTCTTCACCCAGGTCCTCGACCTCGAGGCGATCCTCGAGTCGGTCGCCAAGGCGCTCGGCCCCTGGACCTACGCGCTGGTCGGCTTCTTCGCCTTCGCCGAGACCGGCGCCTTCATCGGCCTCGTCGCCCCGGGGGAGACCGTGATGCTGCTCGGCGGCGCCGTCGCCGGGCAGGGGACGATCAACGTCTACGTGCTGATCGCACTGGCCTGGACGATGGCCTGCGCCGGCGACGTCACCAGCTTCTTCCTCGGCCGCCGGCTCGGCCGCGATTTCCTGCTCAAGCACGGCCCCCGCTTCGGCTTCGGCCACGACCGCCTCGAGCAGGTCGAGGACTTCTTCTCCCGCCACGGCGGCAAAACGATCTTCCTCGGCCGCTTCGTCGGCTTCGTCCGTGCCTTTGCCCCCTTCATCGCCGGCTCCTCCGGCATGCGCTTCCGCCAGTTCTTCCCCTACAGCGTGCTCGGCTGTGGGATCTGGACCAGCTCGGTGATCGTCGTCGGCTACATCTTCTCCAAGTCGATCGACACCGCGATCAACTACGCGGGCAAAGGCGCGCTGATCCTCGGCACGCTGATCGTCGTCGTGGTCGGGGCGATCTGGACGACGCGCCACCTGCGGGTGAAGGAGAATCGCGAAGAGGCGGTGCGTTGGATGGACGAGCACGCCGCGACCCGCTGGATCACCGCCTTTGGCCGCCGCCATGAGAAAGGCCTGCGCCTGGTCGGTGACCGGCTCACCCCCGGCGGCACCTTCGGCCTCGAATTCACCAGCCTGATGGCGGTCCTCTCGGTCGCCCTCTTCGTCCTGATCGCGTACCTCGTCGTCGTCGAAGGCGACCCCGGCCCGACGACCGGCGACGAAACCGCGATCGAACTCGCGGGGCACATCCACTGCGGCTTCATGACGACCTTCTCGAAGGTCATCACCTTCCTCGGCTCGGGCGCGTTCGTCTGGCCGCTGGCACTGATCTGCGCGGCGGCGCTCGCCTGGGCGCGGCGCTGGACCGAGGTCTGCGTCCTTCTCGCCGGGATGGTCCTGATCCAGCTCGGCTTCACCGAGATCAAGGCCTGGGTCGACCGCCCGCGTCCGCCCGACCCGCTGATCGCCACCCACGGCTCCTCCTTCCCCAGCGGCCACGCCGCCCATTCGGTGATCTACGTCTGGGCCGCGACGACGATCGTCGTGCGCCTGCGGCCGGGGATGGCGCGGGCGACGCTGGTCGTGGTCGCCGGGATCGTGCTCACCGCGCTGGTCGGCCTCAGCCGCGTCTACCTCAACGTCCACTACCTCTCCGACGTCAGCGCCGGCTGGGCGCTCGGCGCCGCCGCGTTCTCCCTCTGCGCGGCGGTCGGCCTCGTCGTCAGCCAATTGCGCCACAATCCGCAGCAGTGATCGCTTTCGGCCTCGCCAAGATCGGGCATCAGTACGTCCTTTTCGGGATCGCCGCGGTGATCTGCCTGATCACCTTCGTCACCCTGATCCTCAGCCCCGCGCTGAGCGGCGCCGGGCGGATGTGGGAAAAGGCGGCGGCGGGCGCGCTCTCCCTT
>JAFDWD010001025.1 GCA_018268695.1 Actinomycetota bacterium | reverse complement strand
CTGGTGGCGATGGGCTACGCCTCGCCGTTCCCTCACGGGAGCTGGTTCCGCTACCCCGAGGACGGCTGGACCAGGTTGACCGAAGGCGGCTGTCCGGTCTGGAACGCCGATGCCGACTGGGCGGCGGACCGGGCGACCGTCGATCTGGCCGAGGCACTCCGCTCCGCCGCGGCCGCCACCGGCGCGGAATACCTCGATCTGGTCCACGCCTTCGACGGCCACCAGATCTGCGACCGCCGGTCCCGGCGCGTCGGCGAAGGCGGCCCTTCACCGCTGAGCGCCGAGTGGTTCCGCCGCCTCTCCTTCGCCCAGGGCTCGACCCGCGAATCCCTCCACCCGAACGCCTATGGCCAGAAAGTGATGGGCGCCTGCCTGGGACTGCTCTTCGCCCGCCCCCGCGGTGACTATGCCTGCGCCGATACGCCGGGTGAGTGGTTGGGGGGTATCGGGTTGACGGCGATCCGGTAGGGGGCAGGGGCTGCTGTGCGCGGCGGGGGCGGCTGTCCGAGATTGGGGTCCTGGGCGTCTCATGGAGGTCCTGGCAGGCTGTGACCTCCATGAGACGCCCAGGACGGGAGGGAGTGCGGTGTTTCTCCGAGGGTCCGTGCGTGAGAGGCCACACCTCGGCCGATCACGTGACGAAGAAGTCCGGAACTCCACGCTTCCTTGCGCCTTCTGTCTGGATCCGTGGACTTCCGCGACGGTTCCGTCGCGGCCCGGAAGGCGCTGCATGAGTTGACCGTCCTATGGCACGGTCAACTCATGCAGCGGTGAGTCGGTGTTGTGCAACACGCACGGAAGCCTGGACTTCGTGACGTCTCCCGCACGTCCCCCGGGACGGCCGTGCTGGCCGCCCGCCCTTCCGTCCCTTTCCCCGGGCGCCGGCTTCGGCCGCCCCGAGCCCTACGCCTCCGCTGCGACCGTGACCAACCCCTGCTGCTGCCCCCCGACCTGCGCGACTGGCTCCCCGAGGACCACCTCGCCTGGTTCGTGATCGAGTCGGCGCAGGAACTCGACCTCTCGGCCTTCTACGCCGCCTACCGCTCCGACGGCCACGGCGCCGCCGCCCACGACCCGGGGATGATGGTCGCCCTCCTGCTCTACGCCTATTCGACCGGGGAGCGCTCCTCCAGGCAGATCGAGCGCCGCTGCCGCGAGGACGTCGCCTACCGGGTGATCGCCGCCAACCGGGTCCCCGACCACGCGACCATCTCCCGCTTCCGCGGCCGCCACACCGACGCCCTCGCCGGTCTCTTCACCGGCGTCCTGCGCCTCTGCGTGGAGGCCGGCCTCGTCTCCGCCGCGGTCCTCGCCGTGGACGGGACCAAGCTCGCCGCCGACGCCTCCGGGCACCGGAACAGGAGCTACGAGGAGATCGCCGAGGAGATCCTCGCCGAGGCCGGTCGGGTCGACGAGGCCGAGGACGAGCTATACGGCGATCGCCGCGGCGACGAGCTGCCCGAGGAGCTGCGCACGCGCCGTGGCCGCAAGGAGTGGATCCGCGAGGCGCTGCGGCGCCAGAGGGAGGAGCGCGAGGCCGATCCCGAGCCGGTCCCGAGGGACCGGGCGGCACGCCTGGAGACATGCCGCTCGCGCCTGGTCGCCGGGCACCGCACGATAGTCGCGGCCCACCGCGACTACGACGCGGCGCGCGCCGCCCACCCCCGCGGCCGCCCGCCGGTGCCCGCCTCGCCGCCGGCGGCCCCCGGGGGGAAGGTCAACACCACCGACCCCGACTCGTGCCCGATGCGCTCGGCCAAGGGCTTCCTGCAGGGCTACAACGCCCAGGCCGTGACCGACGGGAACCAGATCGTGGTCGCCGCCGAGGTGCTGACCGAGGCCAACGACTCCGAGGCCCTGGCGCCGATGGTGGAGCTGGCCGGGACCG
>JAFDWD010001024.1 GCA_018268695.1 Actinomycetota bacterium | reverse complement strand
GGTGATGTCGTCGAGCCAGATCTCGCGCATCTGCGTAACCGTCCCGATCGAGTCGGCGATCCGCTTCAGCGAGGGCAGGCAGCCGCCGGGGAAGACGTGCGTGTTGGCGAAGCTCTTCGACGCCTTCTCCATCTCATACAGGCGGTCGTCGACGGTGATCGCCTGCAGGAGGAAGAGCCCGTCGTCGGCGAGCAGCCGGTCGCAGGCCTCGAAGTAGGTGTCGAAGTACTGCCAGCCGACCGCCTCGATCATCTCGATCGACACCAGGCGGTCGTAGGTCCCGCGCAGGTCGCGGTAGTCCTCGAGCAGGATCGTGACCCGGTCCTCCAGGCCCGCCTCGCGCACCCGCTGTGTCGCCAGCTCGTGCTGGGCGCGGGAGATCGTCGTCGTCGTCACCCGGCAGCCCGTCGTGCGCGCCGCGTGCATCGCCATCCCGCCCCAGCCGGTGCCGATCTCCAGCAGGTGGATGTCGGGACCGAGCCGCAGCTGCTCGCAGATGCGGTCGAGCTTCGCCCGCTGCGCCTCCTCGAGGCTCGCGTCGTCACGCGGAAAGTACGCGCACGAGTACATCATCGTCGGGTCGAGGAAGGCGGAGAAGAGGTCGTTGCCGAGGTCGTAGTGGGCGCTGATGTTGGCGCGGGCGCCGCCCTTCGTGTTCTCGGGGACGAGGCCGCGCAGCCGGTGAAAGGCGGCGCGAGAGCGGGCGACCGCGGCGCTCACCCCGCGGTGCTGGCGGGCGAGGCTGCGGGCCGCGATCTGGATCAGCGCGACGAGGTCGTCGGTCTCCCAGAGCCCGTCGACGTAGCTCTCGCCGAGGCCGATCGAGCCGTTCAGCGGGCCGCGCCAGGCGGCCGGGTCCTTGATGCGGACGGTCGCGCGCAGCTCCGACGGCTCGCCGTAGACGCGGCTGCGCCCGTCCTCGACCACCTCGATCTCCCCACCCCGCGTCCTGCCCAGCACCGCGCCGACCATGGCGCGGGCCGCCGCGTCCCTCACCTGGCCACCTCGGCGCGCCCGGGGTGGGGGTGGTAGCGGGCGCCCTTCAGCTTCAGCCGCGCCGCCTGCGCGTAGATCTTGGCGACGACCTGCAGCGACATCGCCGGGTAACGGGCGAGCAGCCCGAGCAGCAGCGGCCGGGAGAGCTCCCGGCGCCGCAGGGAGAGCGTCGCGTCGAAGGTCTTGGGACGCGCGCCGGCCGTCGTCGTCTCCCCCTCGCGCGGCCGCGACTCGATGTGAACCTGCAGGCGCTCACCCGGCGTTCCGGCCCGGAAGGTGTACGTCTGCTCCATCCCCATCAAGGGCGAGACGTGGTGTTTCTTCTCCATCTCCTCGGCCAACACTGTTCCCTCGCGCTCTCCCCGATCCAGTACGTAGGCGTGTCGTTCGCCCCAGGGTATGTTCTCCACCTCGGCGACGACATCCTCGACCCGCCGACCGGTGGGGTCGAAGCAGTAGTAGAAGCTCACCGGGTTGAAGCCGTGGCCGAGGTATCGGAGGCCGGTGAGGAGGCGGACCGGGCCGATGGGACGGGAGGCGCCGGAGCGCTCGACGACGTCGCGGACGCACTCGTCCAGCGGCCGCGCCGGGTCCCCGAGGTAGTCGGAGCGGCGGAAGCGGGCGGGGGCGCGGCGCCGGGCCGACCAGAGCGGGTAGGGGTCGAGGACGCCCGGCAGCTCGGCGAGGTCCAGGTAGGCGAGGAAGAAGCGGTAGCGGAAGGAGTGCTCGATCGGCTCGAAGCGCCGGTGGCGGACCCAGCCCTCGTAGATGGCCGACTCGGTCACGCGGCGAGCACCCCCTCGACCGGCGCCGGCTCGTCCGCCGCGGCGATCTCCTCGCACACTTTCAGTCCACTCACCACCCCGTCCTCGTGGAAGCCCCATCCCCAGTACGCACCACAGTAGTGGGTGCGGTGCACCCCGCTCACCTCGACCCGGCGCGCCTGCGCGGCGACGCCCTCGGCGGTGTAGACGGGGTGGTCGTAGCTGAAGCGCCGCAGCACCTTCTCCGGGTCGATC
>JAFDWD010001023.1 GCA_018268695.1 Actinomycetota bacterium | reverse complement strand
TTGTTCTCGGCCGGAAGGCCGAACGAGTCGTAGCCCATCGGATGCATGACCGAGAAGCCCTGACGACGACGGAGGTGGGCGATCGCGTCGCCGACCGCGTAGACCTTGAGGTGGCCGACGTGGGGTTCCCCCGACGGGTAGGGGAGCATCTCGCAGACGTAGGCCTTCGGCTTCTCGGGGTCGAAACCGGGCTGACCGGGGTTGGGCACCTCCCAGGTGCGCTCGTCGGCCCACACCGCCTGCCACTTGCTCTCGATCGCTTTCGGTTCGTAGCCACTCATGGGCAGGCGATCTTATGTAGGCGGGGCGCCTGGCGACGGTCTAGTGCGCGAACTGACCCATGAGCGAGTAGTGGTAGTCGCTCAGCGAACGCAGGATGTGGGGCCAGACGTAGACCTCGATCGTCGCCGCGACGAGCAGCATCGGCACCGCGATCGCGACGGTGACCGCCGTCGCGGCGAGCAATTGCTTCCACTCGCCACGGCGACTGGCGATCAGCCAGGCGGCCAGCGGTAGGAACAGGGCGGTCAGCTCGATCAGCGCGTGCGGCAGCACGCTGAGGATCAGTTCCAGGCGGCTGATGTGCAGCTGGTAGGCGAGCGTCGAACCCTGGAAGCCGAGGTACAGCGCCTGGGTCGCGAGCGAGAAGATCGTCACCGCGGCGACGAAGAGGATCGCCAGCTCCCCCGCCTTCACGTGGATCCAGCGCGAGAACCCGGTGCGCTGCTCGGCGGCGAGCGGCATCGAGGCCCCGGCGATGAACCCGGCGACACAGGCGGTCGCGTGCAGCGCCAACACCAGCGCGTTGCGGTAGAGGATCGGCAACAGGTCCGAGAAGCGCGCCGGTTCGGTCAGCCCCGGCATCCGCCACGGCGTGAGATCGGGCGTCAGCAGCCCGGAGACGACCCAGGTGGCCGTGAGCAGCGCCAGCGCGATGCAGAGGCTGAGCGCGAACCATCCCCGCAGCACGCGCCAGCGGCCCTCCCGCCAGCTCGCGAGCGCCTCCCGCGTGTCCTCCATCCCGTGGGACAGGACGTGGTCGTTGGCCATGCGAGCGATGCGCATCCATCATGCATCGGCACCGACCTTCGCGAGGTTGAGGTCAAAGGGAACGAGTCGAGCAACCGGTCTACCGCGACGGGTGACGAGAACCTCGCCGCCCTCCTCGGCATGGCGGACGTAGTGCGCCAACCGAGCATTGAAGCGCTCCATACCGACACTGCCCGTCGCCACGATCTCGGTAGTGGAGCTGAGGGGACTCGAACCCCTGGCCTCCTCGCTGCCAGCGAGGCGCTCTTCCAGCTGAGCTACAGCCCCAGGAAACGCGTAATCGTCGGCGAAGTGTACCGATGCGCGCTGGTTGTTTCGTGCCGCCCCCAGCCT
>JAFDWD010001022.1 GCA_018268695.1 Actinomycetota bacterium | reverse complement strand
GGCGACTTCCTCCCGAACGCCCAGGGCGAGGACGTCGTCTCCGGCGTCCGCACCCCGCGCGACATCGCCGAGCTCGCCGACTGGCAGCCGCAGGTCCACGCGCAGTTGCTCGAGATCCTGCGGACCCTGGAGCGCCACTACGGCGACATGCAGGACACCGAGTTCACGGTCGAGGAAGGCCGCCTCTACATGCTGCAGACCCGCAACGCCAAGCGCCCGGCGCAGGCGGCGGTGCGCTTCGCCGTCGACGCGGTCGCCGAGGGCCTGCTGGAGCGCGAGGCGGCGCTCCTGACGATCGACGCCGAGACGCTCGACGCGCTCCTGCATCCGACCTTCGACCCAGAGACCACCTACGAGATCCTCGCCACCGGGGTCGCCGCCTCGCCCGGGGCGGCCAAGGGCGAGCTCGTCTTCACCGCGGCGGCGGCGATCGAGGGGGAGGCGGCGGGCCGCGACGTGATCCTCGCCCGCCCGTTCACCGAGGCCGACGACGTCGCGGGCTTCCACGCCGCGGTCGGCATCCTCACCTCCGAGGGGGGCAAGGCCTCGCACGCCGCGCTCGTCGCCCGCGGCATGGGCGTCCCCGCGGTGACCGGCGCGGCATCGCTCGAGATCGACCCGGTGGCGGGTGAGATCCGCCGCGACGGCGAGATCGTCCTGCGGGCCGGGGACCGGGTAGCCCTCGACGGCACCGCCGGGACCCTGACCGGCGACGACGTGCCGTTGGTGGAACCGCGGATGGACGAGGCGTTCGAGACCGTCCTCTCCTGGTCGGACGACCTGCGCACGCTCGGCGTCCGGGCGAACGCCGACACGCCCGAGGACGCCGAGCGCGCCCGCGGCTTCGGTGCCGAAGGGATCGGCCTCTGCCGCACCGAGCACATGTTCTTCGGCGAGGAGCGGGGTGAGGCGATCGTCGCGGTGATCCTCGCTGACTCCGACGAGGAGCGTCGCGAGGGACTGGCGAAGCTGCTGCCACTCCAGCAGGGCGACTTCGAAGAGATCTTCGCGGCGATGGAGGGGTGCCCGGTGACGGTGCGCCTGCTCGACCCGCCGCTCCACGAGTTCCTGCCGGCGACGAGCGAGCTCGAAGAGCACCTGCGCGAGGCGGAGGCGGCCGGGTCGGCCGAGGTGGCGGCGATCGAGCACGACCTCGGCCGGGTGCGGGCGCTGCAGGAGGTCAACCCGATGCTCGGTACCCGCGGGGTGCGGCTCGGGATCCTCTTCCCGGCGATCTACGAGATGCAGGTGGAGGCGATCTTCGCGGCGTTGAAGGCGGTCCGCGAGCGCGGCCTCGAGGTGTCGGCCGAGATCATGGTGCCGCTGGTCGACTACCGCCGCGAGCTGGAGATCCTGCGCACCCAGATCGACGCGATCGCCGCGCGGGTCGGGGTCGAGCGCGGCCGCGACTACCAGGTGGGGACGATGATCGAGCTGCCCCGCGCCTGTCTGCGCGCCGACGAGATCGCCGAGGAGGCCGAATTCTTCTCCTTCGGCACCAACGACCTCACCCAGACCGCGCTCGGCTTCAGCCGCGACGACATCGAGGGCAAGATCCTCGCCCGCTACATCGACCAGAAGGTCTTCGACCGCTCGCCGTTCGAGACCCTCGACACGCCGGGCGTCGGCCAGCTGGTGCGGATGGGCGCCTGGCTCGGCCGCAAGACCAAGGAGGACCTGAAGCTCGGCGTCTGCGGCGAGCACGGCGGGGACCCGGACTCGATCGAGTTCTTCAACGAAAGCGGCATCGACTACGTCTCCTGCTCGCCCTACCGGGTGCCGGTGGCGCGCGTGGCCGCCGCCCAGGCCGCGATCCGCTCCGCCTAGAGCCCGAGGTTGCGCACGCCGGGCTCGTCCCAGCCGAGGTGGTGGGCGACCTCGTGGAAGACGGTGATCGCGATCTGCTCCCGCAGCAGGTCCCGGTTCCAGGCGAAGTCGCGTTCGAGGGTGTCCTGGTAGACGACGATGTGGTCGCGGAAGTCGTCGCGGGCGACGGTGTCGCCGATGTAGTGGCCGTAGGCGCCGAACTCCTCGCCGCGCTGGGAGATCACGATCGGCACGTCGGCGAGCAGCTCCTGGAACTCCTCCGGCAGCCGGTCGATCGCCTCGATCACGAGTTCTTCGAACTCGCTCGGCTGCACCTGGCCGGGTGGCAACCGCGCCATCAGCTCGCTGCGCCGGGCGATCGCCCGGAACTCCTCCTCGGGCATCTCGCCCCGTCCCAGGAGCATCGCCCCGAGCGCGGCGGCCAGGACGACGGCGACCCCGCCCGCGATCCAGGCCATCAGGCCGGTGACCCGGCCGAAGGAGAACGGGTCGAGCAGCATGATCAGGAGCCCGATCAGGAACCCGACCGCCATCATGATCCGCGCCGCCGGCTCGAGCCGCCCGCTCATCGGGGCAAAGCCTTCCCGAATTGCTCGCGAATCATCAACCAACGGTACACAGCGCCCGAGGGGCGGTCAGGACTTTGCTCAGCGGTAAGGGTCGCGCGGCGAGCGGTCCTCGGAGAGGGACCGTTGCGAGCGGGCGACGAGGCGCTCGATCGCGTCCGCGAGGTGGATCGGCGCGATGTTGTAGTCGTCCCGCTCGGTGCGGATCAGGTGCGCCTCGAGCAGGACGTCGGCGTGGGTGTGCCCGGCGGGGGGCTCGAAGCGGTAGGACGCCAGCTCGATCAGCAGGCCGAGCGGGTCGCGGAAGTAGATCGAGTCCATGAAGCCGCGGTCCTTGACGCCGCTGTGATCGATGCCGCGCTCGTCGAGGCGCTCGACCGTCTGGCGGAACACCGCGTTGGAGAGCGCGAAGGCGATGTGGTGGACGTGGCCCGTGTCCTGGGAGCGTGGGGAGGGGTCGGCGGACCGGCTCTCGTTGGTGAAGATCGTGATCAGCCGCCCGTCGCCCGGGTCGAAGTAGAGGTGGCTCTCCTCGGGGCGGTCCAGGTTGGGCTGCTCGAAGACGAACGGCATCCCGAGGACGCCCTC
>JAFDWD010001021.1 GCA_018268695.1 Actinomycetota bacterium | reverse complement strand
TCGGCGCGGGCCGGCTCGATCCCGGCCGCCTCGATCGCGTCGAGGCCCGCGGCGTCGCGGCTCGTGCCGCGCACGGCCCAGCCCTCCTCGAGCAGCTCGGAGCCGAGCGCGCGGCCGGAGCAGCCGCAGCCGACGATCAGCGCGCGAGCCACTCGGGGGGGCGGCGGCCGTTGGCGCGGCGCTGTTCGGAGTTGGCGCCCGGGCCGGGGCGGCTGTGGACGTTGTGCGAGTCGACCGGCTCACCGCAGACGGAGCAGGTCTGCACCGCGTGGAAGGCGTGGTCGCCGTGGACGACCTCAAGTGGCGGGCCGTTCTCGGCCGTGTACCTGTCGCCCCAGGCGAGCAGGGCGAGCAGGACCGGCTGCAGGTCCCGCCCCTTCTCGGTGAGGACGTACTCGAAGCGCTCCGGGTGCTCGCTGTAGCGGCGGCGCTCGACGATCCCTTCCTCGGTCAGCGTCGCCAGCCGCTGGCTGAGCACGTTGGTGGCGACCCCCAGCGAGGCCTGGAACTCGTCGAAGCGGCGACGCCCGAGGAAGAGGTCGCGCAGGACCAGCACCGTCCAGCGCTCCCCGAGGAAGGCGAGCGGCTTCGCGATCGAGCAGTTCTTCTCGGCGTACGCGTCGATGGCCATGGCTGGATTCTAGCAGTCGCTTTCTTTTTGCAAGCTACTTCTGCTACCGTGACTTTCGAAATGCAAGCGACTCTCAGGAGCGACGACATGGCACACCGTTGGAAGGTGCTCGCAGTCACCTCGATCGGCCTCTTCATGGCCAGCCTCGACCTGTTCATCGTCAACATCGCCTTCCCGGACCTCTCGCGCTCCTTCGACAACGCGTCGCTCTCGAGCCTCTCCTGGGTCCTCAACGGCTACGCGATCGTCTTCGCCGCCCTGCTGGTGCCGGCGGGCCGGATCGCCGACCGGGTCGGTCGCAAGCGGGTCTTCGTCAGCGGCCTGCTGCTCTTCGTCGCCGCCTCGGCGCTCTGCGCCATCTCGCCGTCGATCCCCTTCCTGGTCGGCGCCCGCGTCCTCCAGGCGGCCGGCGCCGCGATGATGATCCCGACCACGCTCGGCCTGCTCCTCCCCGCCTTCCCGGTCGAGCAGCGCCCGGTCGCGATCGGCATCTGGTCCGCCGTCTCCGGTGTCGCCGCCGCCCTCGGCCCGCCGATCGGCGGCCTCCTCGTGCAGATCAGCTGGCACTGGATCTTCCTGGTCAACCTGCCGATCGGCCTGCTTACCGCCTTCGCCGCGATGCGCATCCTCGACGAGGTCAAGGAACCGGAGGACGGCCGCCCCGACCTACTCGGCGCGGCGATGCTCGCGCTCGGCATCGGCCTCCTCACCCTCGGCATCGTCCAGGGTCCTGAATGGGGCTGGACCGACGGTCGGGTGCTCGGCTCCTTCGTCGCCGCGATGCTCCTCGTCGCCGCCTTCCTCTTCCGCTCCGCCAACCACCACGCGCCGGTCATCGAGCTGCCCCTCCTGCGGGTCCGCTCCTTCGCCGTCGCCAACCTGGCGACGCTGGTCTTCTTCATGGGCTTCGGCGCGATGCTCCTTTCCGGCGTCCTCCTGCTGACCGAGGTGTGGGGCTGGTCGGAGCTCCGCGCCGGCTTCGCCCTCTCGCCCGGACCGCTGATGGCGGCGATCTTCGCCGCGCCCTCGGGCAAACTCGGCGCGCGGATCGGCCAGCGGCCGATCGCCACCCTCGGCGGCCTCGTATTCGCGGGCGGCTTCGCCTTCATGCTCGCGTCGGTCGGACCGAAGCCCGAATACGCGACCACCTTCCTGCCCGCCTTCATGCTCGGCGGCATCGGGGTCGGCCTGACCCTGGGGACGCTCCCCGCCGCGGCCACGGCCTCCCTGCCCCCGGGACGCTTCGCCACCGGCTCGGCCGTCTTCGGCATGGCCCGCCAGCTCGGCTCGGCGATCGGCGTCGCCGTCCTCGTCGCCCTGATCGACTCGGCCGGCGCCGACCTCCTCGGCGGACTGCGCAGCGGCTGGTGGTTCGCCCTCGGCTCCGGCCTCGGCGCTGCCGCCCTGACCTCCTCCCTGCCGGCGCGGGCGAAGTCGAAGGCTTCCGACAGCGAGCCCGCCCCGGCAACGACCTAGCCGGGGCGGCGCATCCGCGCCTTCCAGGTCTCGTCCTCGCGGACCCGCGCCTCGATGTCGGCCTCGGTCAGCTCGCTCGCCCCGCGGCGGCGACGCATCTCGTTCTGGGCCTCGAGCATCTGGCGCACGTCGTCGAGC
>JAFDWD010001020.1 GCA_018268695.1 Actinomycetota bacterium | reverse complement strand
GGCCGAGACGGCCGTGCCCGCCGCCAGCCCTTGCGTCCCTTGCCCCGGGCCGCCGGGCGCGAAGAGGCTCGCGCTCTCCACGCCCTCTACCGAGCGACGAACAGGGCGACGGTGCCGCGGATGCGGATCTCGCGTTCGGGGAAGACGCTGCCGAGGGCGGCGTCGAGCTCGGCGGGGCCGTCGTCCCAGTTATGGAGGATGCCGCGGGCGTTGCTGAGGGCGGTGAAGGCGCGGGCAGGGGGATTGAGGGGGACGTCCTTGGCGAGGATCGTGGCGCCGAAGAGGGTGCCCCCGGGAGTGAGGGCGCGTTTGGCGTGCTCGAAGGCGACGCCCTTGTCGGCCATCGAACCGGGCAGGCAGTGGAGGATGTGGGTGAGGGCCACCGATTCGTAGGTGCCGGGTTCGAGGTGCCAGTCCTCCAGCACGTTCGCCCGGTGCGTCCGCGGTGCGTAGCGGGCGAGACGGTCGGACGCGGCGGCGAGCGAGTTCGGGTTCAGGTCCATCAGCGTGACCTCCGGCGCCGCGACCGGGAAGTGGGCGGCGTCGAGAAGCGCCCCCGTCCCCACCCCGATGTCGAGGTGGCGGGCGGAGACGTTGGCGTCGTAGTGCTCGATGAGACGGGACTTCGGGCACCGCCAGAGCACCGGGCTGTTGAAGCCATAGACCAGCGCGTCGTAGACGCTGAGGAAGGTACGGCTATACACGGCCTGACCGGCGTGCGCCGGGTCGTCGCGGGCGACGGTGGCGGCGGGCATGGCGCCGCTCAGCTCGGCGGCGCCAACATCCGGGTGACCGATTCGCCGACGAAGCTCGGCTTGTCGGCGCCCTCCACCGTTACCGTGAACTTGGTCACGGCCTCCCACCAGCCGCCGTCGCGCTCGTCGAAGGAGATCAATTCGGCGCTGCCGACGATCTGGCTGTCGACAGGGACGGGAGCCGGGAAGCGCACCTTGTTCCAGCCGTAGTTGACGACCAGCGCGAAGCCGTCGGCGTGCATCAATTCCTGGCGGAAGGAATCGGCCAGCGAGAGGGTCAGGTTGCCGTGGGCGATCGTCTTGCCGTAGGGGCTTTCCTTCGCGGCGCGCTCGGGATCGACGTGGATCCACTGGTGGTCGCCGGACACCTCGGCGAAGCCGTCGATCAGCTCCTGGGTCACCGCTTTCGGAGCGCTCGGCCCGATCTCCTGGCCGACGATCG
>JAFDWD010000101.1 GCA_018268695.1 Actinomycetota bacterium | reverse complement strand
GTCTTCGACATGCTCTTGGCCGTTCCCAAGTACGGACGCGTCAAGACCAACCGGATCCTGAACCAGTGCCGGATCTCGCCGTCGAAGACGATCGGCGGCCTCTCCGAGCGCCAGCGCACCGAGCTGGTCTCGCTCCTCCGTCGATAACCCGACCGACCCCTTCGGCAGTATCGGCGCCCGCATGAGCGCCAAGGTCTTCGTCATCACCGGCCCCTCGGGAGTGGGCAAGGGCACGCTGATCAAGCAGCTGCTCGACCGTGTGCCCGGCCTCGCCCTCTCGGTCTCCGCGACGACCCGGTCGCCGCGGGAGGGAGAGGTGAACGGCACCGACTATCACTTCCTCACCGAGGAGCAATTCCGAGAGCGCCGCGACGCCGACGACTTCCTCGAGTTCGCCAGCTACAGCGGTAACCACTACGGGACCCTGAACTCGGAGCTGGAGCGTTGCCTCGACAAGGGCCGCTCGGTCGTCCTCGAGATCGAGGTCCAGGGCGCCCAACAGGTCCGCCAGTCCAAACCCGACTCGATCCAGATCTTCATCGCCCCACCCGACCCGGCGGTCCTCCGCGAACGCCTCACCGGCCGCGGCACCGACTCCGCCGAGGCGATCGACAAACGCCTGAAGGTCGCCGAACAAGAGCTCGGCGCCCAAGACGACTTCGACTACCGCATCGTCAACGACGACCTCGACCAAGCCGCCGCCGAACTCGAGTCGATAGTCCGCGAAGCCACCTCTTCTTAGGCGCGCCGAGTATGCATCTACCCCCGCCAGAGAGGGGTAAATGCAGACGGTCGAGAGGACCGTCTGCATTTGAGCCCGCATAGCGACCCCAAACGCAGACGCCCACATGAAGCTTTGGAACGAATTCGGGGGTGCGTCTCCCGGAGCTCCCCCGCAAAGCTCCGTCCCTTCATGCCGTACACTGCTTCGCCGAATGATCAAACCACGCGTAGACAAGCTTCTCGATCACTCCGACTCCCATTACGCCGCCGTTGTCGTCGCGGCGAAGCGGGCGCGGCAGATAAACAGTTACTTCCACAACCTCGGTGAGGGTGGCTTCGGCGAGTACCCGCCTCCGATGGTGGAGAACAACGCCGAGGGCAACTACCTCACGATGTCGCTGGAAGAGCTGGCCGAGGGCAAACTCAAATACGAGTACCGCAGCTAGGCGCGTAGCGCCCGGCGCGTAAGGAGCTCTAGAGGGCCCGGTTGTTG
>JAFDWD010001019.1 GCA_018268695.1 Actinomycetota bacterium | reverse complement strand
TGCGCCGATTTCACCGAGGCGGCGGCGCGCGGCGGCTGAGGCCGACCCTTTGCTATCTTGCTCCGAGCCGCGACCCGAGAGGGCCGCGCTTTTTACGAGATGAGCCTGACGAAAGAGAAAAAAAGCGAGCTGATCGGCAAGTACGGCCGCGGCGACAACGACACCGGTTCCGCCGAGGTCCAGGTCGCGCTGCTGACCGAGCGGATCAACGAACTCACCGACCACCTGCGTACGCACGCGAAGGATCACCACTCGCGTCGCGGCCTGCTGATGCTGGTCGGTAAGCGCCGCCGGATGCTCCGCTACCTCGAGCGTACGGATCTTGAGCGCTACCGCGCCCTGGTCGCTGACCTCGGCCTCCGTCGCTAGCGATGATCGCTGTCGGCGACGCGGCCCCTGACTTCACCGTCAAGGACCAGGACGGGGAAGAGGTCTCTCTCGCCGACTTCAAGGGCCGCAAGGTCCTGATCGCCTTCTACCCGCTCGACTTCAGCCCGGTCTGCTCGGACCAGCTCTCCGTCTACCAGGAGGGCGTGAAGGGCGAGCTCGCCGATGCGGGCATCACGCTCGTCGGCCTCAGCGTCGACAGCCCCTTCGCCCACAAAGCCTTCCAGGAGAAGCTCGGGATCGACACGGTCCTGCTCTCCGACTTCGAGCCGAAGGGCGCGACCGCCAAGGCCTTCGACTCCTACATCGACGGCGCCGGCATCGCCAACCGCACCCTCGTCCTGATCGACGAGGACGGCAACGTCGCCTGGACCTACGAGTCCCCGAGCCCGGGCGAGTTCCCCGGCCCGGACATCGTCCGCCAGGCCATTTCCTCCTAGAACGGCCTCAGGTAGATCTTCGGCAGTGCGCCGCGGTTGTCGGCGCTGTCGTAGGCGATCGGGTGGACCATCACCAGCGGGTGGCCTCCGCGGCTCGCCTTTTTCCGCGCAACACGCAGGGGTGCGCCGTAGAAGTGGCAGGAGAACCGGATCCAGCCGCCGGGACGGAGCCTGCGGCTGTCGAAGAGGAGCCCCCATTGCGCTTCCCCGCTCAGCAGCGAGCATTCCGGGTTGAGGGTGCCCGCCGAGTCGCTGTGGACTTCGACCTCGACCCGGCCCGTGTGGAGGAAGTCCTGCCGCGGGGCGTAGCGGACGCGGAGGCGCGGCCCGACCCTGTCGTCGCGTTCGAAGACCGCGCTCATGGCCCGCGCGATCGGGGCCGCAGCTTCGGTCGTCCCGTCGCCCTCGACGATCATGTCGAGGGCGATCCGATCGCCCGGAAGGAAGGGGACGGACACGGGAAATTCCTGCTTGCGCGGGCCTTCGAGGTCGACGCTCTGCCACGGGCCGACCGCCCCACCGCGAGCGTCCGGGCCGGAGAGGACGCGAAGCCGCACCTGGACCCCCGTCGCGTGCGTCATCGCCGCGTCCGAGCGGAGGTAGAGGCGGTAGAGGACGATGTGGCCGGGCACCGTCGGGCCTTCTTCGGGATCCGCGAAGCGTTCCACCTCGGCGAGGGTGCACCTCCGGGCCGTGTCCGGTGCCTGCACCGCGCAGACCCCAGGGCCGGAGCCCGAGAGGCTGACGCCCAGGTTGACCTGGAACGGACTCCGCGGCCTTGCCGTCGCCGAGGCGCAGGCGACCGCGAACAAGACCATCACCAAGACCGCGAACCGCGTGAATCTCCCCATGACCGACAGCCTAAGGCCGTCCTCGCCGGAACGCAGGAATTCGTCCGGATCGGCTCCGTTCCGCCCCATGGGCGAGGGGTTGTACTCTTCCAGGGGAATAGGAACGAGAGTTCTGTACGAAAAGCTATGGCCGTCATCCGGATGGCCGGAGGTAAAAAATCTCAATGAGCAGGTTTAACGTGACCCGCGTCACG
>JAFDWD010001018.1 GCA_018268695.1 Actinomycetota bacterium | reverse complement strand
TCAGGTTGCGGCTGCCGGTCACCGCCGGCAGCCAGGAGAGCGCCGCGACCGCCAGACAGAAGATGCAGGCCACGGTCAACACCCTCCGCACCCGTCGCCCCACCGGCGGGCTCGCGGGGCGTTGACGCCGCCGGGTAGGTGGTGGCGGCGGGACGGAGACCGTGGCCATTCGACGCACCTTCTCCGGCGAAGATGAGAGCGCGCTTGAGGCTGCGTGAGAATCCTCTAATTCAACTCTCAGGCACGGCTTAGCCGGATCCATAGCATCGCGCCGCATGAGCGCTCACGACAGCAGCCTGGACAGCCCCCGGACCGGAGTGGACTGGGGTCGCGCCGAGTTCCTCCTCGTCCTCTTCGGCTTCCTCGGCTTCCTCACCCTCCCGATCCGGATCACCACCATCTACAGCGGCCTGCCCGCGCACCCCCTGTTCCTCCACGTGCCGGTGATGCTGGTGCCGATCACGGTCGTCGCCGCGATCGTCCTCATGGTCCGGCCCGACTGGCTCGAGCGCTACGGGATCGCCCTGGGGATCGTCTCGGTCATCGCGATGAGCTCGATCTTCCTCACCATGCAGGCGGGCGGCGCGCTGCAGAGCGCCCTGGACCTGCACGGCGAAGCCGCCCATCTGGTCAGCGAACACTCCGAAGCGGCGAAGATCCTCGCGATCCTCTACGTCCTCTTCACCGCGACCGTGATCGTCACCTTCGCCGCCCGTCGCATCTCCCAGGGACGGCCCACCGGCCTCGCGATCGTCGACCGCCTGCTCTCCCCGCCGGCCGTCTTCACCGCGCTGCGGATCCTCGTCGTCGTCCTCGCGATCGGCTCCGCGGCGATGGTCTTCCGGACCGGCGACCTCGGCTCCAAGGCGGTCTGGCACGGGAAGCTCGAGGCGGGGGGCAACTAGCTCTCATCGCCCCTTAATCGACCCGGCGTTACGTGGGCGGTGTGCTGCTGCCGCTGATCGCCGTCGTCGTCTACCTGCTGTCCCTGCCGGGTGTCGGCGACGCCGAAGCGCGGGTGGAGGCGATCCTCGCCCGCGAAGGCGGGCACGTCCTGCCCGCGCCGCCGCCAGCCCGGCTGGGCGCGGCGGTGGTCTCGACCGAGGACGAGAACTTCTACGCCAACCCCGTCTTCGACGTCGCAGCGGGGGTCGGGCGCGCCGCCGTGGCCACGATCGGCACCAACGAAGACCCGGGCGGCAGCACGATCGCCCAGCAGCTGGCCAAGCGCCTCTACCCGCACGGCGGCGGATTGTTCGGGACGCTCGAAGAGATCGGCCTCGGGGTGAAGCTCTCGCTCGCCTACTCCCACGAACAGGTGTTGAGCATGTATCTGAACTCGGTCTACTACGGCAACGGCTACTGGGGCGACGCCGCCGCCGCCGAGGGTTACTTCGGCGTCTCGCCGCGCCGGCTCACCTGGGGCGAGGCGGCGATGCTCGCCGGCCTGCCGCAGGCGCCGAGCGCGTATGACCCGGTGGTCCATCCGCGGCTGGCGCGGGCGCGCCAGCGTCACGTACTCGATCAGCTCGTCGTCAACGGCCGGCTCGGCGCCGCGGCGGCGGCCCGCGCGTTCCGCGAACCGCTGCCGCTGCGACGCGCGGCCCGCCTCAGGCCGTCGTCGTCGCGGGCGCCCGCGACTCCGTCGTCTCGGCCTTCCCGATCGCCCGGCCGATGACCACCTTCAGCGCCCCGGTAGAGGCGGCGTCGGCGAAGGTGTCGTAGGCATCCATCGTCGATTCGAGCGGGAACCGGTGGGTGGCGAAGAGGCTCGGGTCGAGCCGCCGGTTCTCGATCAGCCGCAGCAGCTGGGGGATGCTGTAGGTGTCGACCAGGCCGGTGGTGACGGTAACGTCGCGGATCCACAGCTTCTCCAGGTGCAGGTGGGCGGACTCTCCGTGGACGCCGATGTTGGCGACGCGCCCGCCGGGGCGGATCAGCTCGGTCGCCAGTTCGAAGGTCGCCGGCACGCCGACCGCCTCGAGCGCGACGTCGGCACCGAGGCCGTCGGTCAGCTCCATCACCCTCGCCACCGCGTCCTCGGCGCCGTTGTCGATCGTCGTGTCGGCACCGAAGCGACGGGCGCTCTCGAGGCGCGACTCGGCCAGGTCGATCGCGACGATCCGCCCCGGCGTGTAGAGCTTCGCGGTGAGGATCGCGGCCAGCCCGATCGGCCCCGCGCCGACGATCGCGACGGTGTCCCCGGGGGAGACCATCCCGTTCAGGATCCCCACCTCGTAGGAGGTCGGGAGGATGTCGGCGAGGAACAGCACCTGCTCGTCGCTCAGCCCGTCGGGCACCTTGTAGGTGGAGTTGTCGGCGAACGGCACGCGGGCGTACTCGGCCTGCACCCCGTCGATCGTGTGGCCGAAGATCCAGCCGCCGCCGCCGAGGCACTGGCCGTAGCGGCCTTCCTTGCAGAAGCGGCAGCGCCCGCAGGAGCTGACGCAGCTGAGCAGCACCCGGTCGCCGGGGGCCACCGTGGTGACGCTCGCGCCGACCTCCTGGACGGTGCCGACGGCCTCGTGGCCGAGGATCGTGCCCGGCGTCGTCTCCGGCACGTCGCCTTTGAGGATGTGCAGGTCGGTGCCGCAGATCGT
>JAFDWD010001017.1 GCA_018268695.1 Actinomycetota bacterium | reverse complement strand
GTGACGGAGCTCGACCTCGGCGCCGGACGCCTCCTCGTCGGCCTCGCGCAGGCGAGGGAGGCGGAGGGGCGGGCGCTGGCGATCGTCGTCCCCGGCGACGGGGACCTGCTTCACGGCCTCGCCGTCGAGCGCCTCGAGGCCTTCCCCGATCTGGACCGGGCGACCGCGTGGCGCGAGGAGCGCCTCCTCGCCATCCACGGGCCGGAGCCCTCGCCGCCGCCGCGCCTCGCCCTCGTCGAGCATCGGCTCGCGCGCGGTCTCGACCCCGCGCAGCTGACGGCGCTCGAGGAGGCGACGGTGCCGCTCCGCTTCGAGGCGGGCGAGCGGATCTTCGCCGTCGGCGACCCCGCCGACGCGGCCTTCCTCCTGCTCGAGGGAGAGGTCACCCTGGAGTTGGAGATCGCCGGCGCCCGCCGCCGTCTCTCCACCCTCACCCCGGGCTTCTCCTTCGGTGAGTTCGCCTTCGCCGACGCGACCGCCCGCCCGGTCAGCGTCCGCGCCGAGACCGCGGGCGAATGCCTCGTCCTCACCCTCGACGCCTTCGAGCGGATGGGCGAGCGCGAACCGTCCCTGCAGTCGGCCCTCCTGCGCAACCTCCTCGCCGGCTACTACGAGATCATCGGTCGGACGACGCGCGAGGTCGGCTCGCTCCTCGGCGGTCGCTGACGCCCGTACTACGAATATTACCCGTCATAGAGAACTAGAAGTACCGAGAAGTTGATGTCGGTATCTCTACAGTCGAGTACCCCGTGATACTCATGCTCGCCGCAAGGGAGACGATGCTTAGACCCGCGGCGCCGCAATCTGGTCGCCTGGCCCGTGGAGAGCGAGTGGCGAAACCGACGTCGACGTGAAAACGGAAAGACGGGAGGTAACGCCTTGAGCAGGTCAGTCAAGGTCCGAATCGGCGCCATCGGCGCCTCGCTGGTGCTGATGGGAGCGCTGGTCGTGATGGCCACGGGGGCCACCGGCGCCTACTTCAGCGAAGCCAAGCAGGGTGAGATCACCGGCACCACCGGCTCGATCCACGTCCACACCTCGGGTGGCAGTGGCCCGAACGGGTTGCTGTTCAACTTCGAAAACCTGCTGCCCGGTGAACCGCAGACCGCCACGGTCGAATACAGCAACACCGGTCACAACAACCAGGACGTCTGGGTCGTGTTCAACAACGCCGAAGCGTTGCACGCGCTGAACAACATGGGGCGCTACGGCGAAGTCACGATCGCCAACCCGGGCGGGTGGCTCTTCCACTCGGCCAACCTGAACGACAACCAGGCACCGGCGTCGGGCTTCTGCGGCTCGGTCAAATACTCGACCGACGAATTCAGCCCCTCCGGGTGCTGGCCGCTGGGCACCAAGTACAAGGTCGCCTCCAACCTCAGCCCGGGGTCGGGCAGCTGGTTCAAGTTCACCTTCGGCTACACCACCTACAAAGGTGGGATCGGCAACTCCCAGGAGGAAATGCCGTTCAACGCCTACCCGCCGGAAGTCGAACCGTCGAAAGTCGTGGGCAGCGGGCTGCCCTACGAGGTCGTCGCCACCCAGGTCGGCGTCGAACCGTAGTCACGACCGATCGGACCCCGGGATCCGCTGGGATCCCGGGGTGTCGAAAGGAGCGGCCTTGAGGTGGCCCAGGCCCGTCTCCGTCCTCGCGGCGGTGATCTTCCTGCTCGCGGCGGGCGCCTTCGCGATGCATGAGACCGGCAACCTCCCCTACCGGGTGTACGTCGTGCACACCGGCTCGATGATCCCCACCATCCCGCCGGAAAGCGCGGTGGTGGTGCGAGAACACGAGTACCACGTCGGCCAGGTGATCTCCTTCGTCGAGCACGGCAACGTGGTGAGCCACCGGCTGATGGCGATCCATCCGAACGGGACGATCACCACCAAAGGCGACGGCAACCGCACCGCCGATCCCTGGCACGTGCCCGTCTCCGCGATCATCGGCGGCGTCGTCGCGGCGCCGCGGCACCTGGGATACCTGCTGACCTACCTGAGGCTCCCGGAGGGGGCGGCATCGATCCTCCTGGCGCTCCTCTGCCTCTGGCAGATCTGGGGGCTCGCGGGGGCACTCACTCCGGCGACCGTCCGGGACGACGACCCGATCGTCCTCACCCTCAGAGGGAGGCCGCCTAGGTCAGGCGCGGGCGGATGGCAAGCGGTGCTCCGCGACCGCGGGCGTCCCACAGGAACCAGTGCTCGGGTCGGATCCAGGCGGTGACCCTGGGACGGTCGCGGATCGGGTAGTCGGTGCCGATGTAGCGGCGGGCGAGCCGGTCGACCGTGACCAGGCCCTCGTCCGGCTCCAACGTCGCGGGTCCGCGGAGCGTCAGCTGCCGCAGCCAGTCCTCGCCGTCGAGGATCGAGATCGAGACCGCCGGGTTGGCTTCGATGTTCCGCAGGCGACGGCGGTTCTCGTCCATGCTGAGCAGGACCCGCTCCTCGACCCAGTCGAACCAGACGGCGACCGTATGCGGCGAGCCGTCGTCCCGGACGGTGGCGAGCACCGCGGGGTTGGCGGCCTCCATCAGCTCGACGGCGCTCGCGGAGAGCGGCGGGTAGGGCATTCGTCCACGCTAAATGCGTCGTTCCGCCGCGGCGACTGGCAGTTTCGCCAACGCCCGGCCCGAGCCCTTGACCGTGCCGCTTAGGCTGCGTCGGAAGAATTTTCCAAAAACCGGACTGGAGGAAGTGAGATGGGGAGGACCGCGCGGTTCGTGCGCCAAAACGCGATCGGATTCCTGGCGTTGTTCCTGGCCCTTGCCGGGACGTCCTACGCGGTCGCGGGCGGCTCCGATGGCAACTCGCGACCGACGGTCTACGCCTGCGCCACGAAGGGCGGAACGGTGGTCCCGGCGGGGACGACCGTCGTCTGCAAGCGGGATCGATCGGAATCCTTCCAGGCCGGCGCGCTCCTCGATACCGGCAAAAGGAAAAAAGGCAAACGCGGGCCGGCCGGGCCGCGGGGGCCCGTGGGCGCGACCGGGCCGCAGGGACCGGCCGGGCCGACGGGACCCCAAGGTCCCCAGGGCGTCGAAGGCAAACAGGGCATCCAGGGCCCTCCGGGGGAGACCGGTGTCCTCGTCGGCAGCAAGGAAATGACCCTCAACGCGCCTGGATTCACCGAACTCTTCTCGGTCAAGCTCGGCCCGGGTCAGGCCGCGGGTGGCATCGTCAGGTACACGATCGTCGCCACCGACGGTGGTAGTCAGATCGCGACCGAGCACGGCACGATGCAGTGGAACGCGACGGCGAACTCGATCACCTGCACCGTCCAGGAAAAAGACAAGCTGCACCTCGGCATCGTGATGTCCGGTTGCACTCCCGGGTTCTTCAACCCGGGCTCTCAACCAGGCGTGTCGATCTTCGACAACGTCTCCTTCAACACCCCGGCGCCGCTCGCCACCAATCACGTCTATTTCCAGGCCTACAACGACTCTCCCTACCCGCTCAGGCCCCAGTAGCCCTACCATCGGCGTATGTGCAGAAACATCAGGACCCTCCACAACTTCGATCCACCCGCGACCGCCGATGAGACGCACGCGTCGGCGCTGCAGTACGTGCGGAAGATCAGCGGTCAGACCAAGCCCTCGCAGGCGAACGAAGCGGCGTTCGAGGAGGCCGTCGCCGAGGTCGAGGCGGCGACCCGGAAGCTGCTCGAGCGGCTGGTGACGACGGCGCCGCCGAAGAACCGCGAGGTCGAGGCCGCCAAGGCGAAGGCGCGCTCGGAAAAACGGTTCGCGGCCGCCTAGGGTCGCGGCCCTGAACCGACAACGAGCCGCAACCGCGGTGGCCTGGGTGGCCACCGCTCCATTCGTCGCGTGGGCCTTGATCCGCCTCTTCGGCGTCGATTCCGGCTATCCGCTGGAGGCGATGATGCCGTTCACGCCCTACGTGGCGGCGGCGTCGGTGGCGGCCGTGGCCTTGGGGCTCGCGCTTCGGCGGCGGGCCCCGGCGGCGCTCGCGGCACTGGCCGCGATCTGCCTCGGTGTCGCCGTCCTGCCGCGGCAATTCGGTGACGACACGGTCAGCGCGGCGGGACACCCGACGCTGAGGGTGCTGGCGGCGAACGTGCACGTCGGCACCGCGGACCCCGCGGGCTTCATGCGCCTCGTCGACGAGCTGCATCCGGACGTCGTCACGATCGAGGAGTTCACCCCGCGTTTCGAGCGCGAGCTCGCCGCCGCCGGGATCGGGTCACGGCTCCGGTTCCACGTCCTCGACCCGGAGCCGCAGGCCCAAGGAACCGCCATCTACTCGACCTATCCGCTGCGCCGCCTGCCCACGCCCGACTTCTTCTTCAAGATGGCCCGCGCGGAAGCCACTCTCCCGGACGGCGGCCTCCGCATCGCCGCAGTCCACCCGATCCCCCCTCGCCACTCGGCGTGGGTCGGCGAATGGGAAGAAGTCCTCTCGACGCTGCCTTCGGGCGGCCGCGGCACGCCCTGGCTCCTCGCCGGCGACTTCAACGCCACCTTCGATCAGGCCCCCTTCCGCGAACTGGTCGACCGCGGCTACCGCGACGCGGGCGAGACCGCCGGCAAGGGCCTCGACGCCACCTTCCCCGCCGACGGCAGCCTCCTCCCATCGCCGATCACGATCGACCACATCCTCGCCGACGAAAGGTGGGGGATAGTCGAATACGAAGTCGAGCCGCTGCCGAACTCCGACCACCACGCGATCTTCGCCGAGCTGGCCTTGCCCTCGGCTATCCTCGGCCGATGAAGGCACGGCCGGCCGTCGTCGCCGTCCTGGCGCTCGCGCTCGCCGCCTTCGTCGCCGTCTCGTCGAACGCCGCGTCCCCGACCGGGCTCGCCGCTCCGCGTGAGAAGGAGATCGCGATGGAGCTGGTCTCCTCCGCCGAGAACTCGACGCTCGACTGGCGCAGCGCCTACGGCTACATCGAAGACATCGGTGACGGTCGCGGCTACACCGCGGGCCTGATCGGCTTCTGCTCGGGCACGGGGGACATGCTGGAACTGGTGCGGGCCTACGTCGTCGCCGAGCCGGGGAATCCGCTCGCTCGCTTCCTGCCGGCCCTGCGGAAGGTCGATGGCTCGGCGTCGCACAAGGGGCTCGGGCCACCCTTCGTCGCCGCCTGGAAGCGGGCCGCGGACGACCCGGTCTTCCGCCGGTTGCAGATGCGTGAGCTCGACCGCGTCTACTTCGATCCGGCGGTGCGCCGGGCGAAGGCGGACGGTCTCGGCACCCTCGGCCAGTTCATCTACTACGACGCGATCGTGATGCACGGCCCCGGCCAGAGCGCCGACAGCTTCGGCGGCATCCGCCGCCGCGCCATCGCCGCCGCTCCGACCCCAGCCGAAGGCGGCTCCCAGGTCGCCTACCTCGAAGCGTTCCTCTCGGTCCGCCGCGCCCAGATGAAGACGGAAGCCAAGCACGGCGACACCTCCCGCATCGACGACGAGCAACGCCGCTTCCTGCGCGAAGGCAACCTCGCCCTCCGCCCGCCGCTCGTCTGGCACACCTACGGCGACCGCTACGAGATCCCGGCGTCCGCGACCGGGCCGTAGGGCGCCATGCACCGCGTCGTCGATGCGATGAACGTGATCGGGTCCCGGCCCGACGGCTGGTGGCGCGACCGAGGTGCGGCGGTACGGCGCCTGGTCGCCCAGGTCGACCGCTGGGCCGAGGGCGGGGAGGAGCGGGTGACGGTGATGCTCGAGCACGAGCCGTCCGAGGAGATCGAGACCGAGCGGGTCGAGGTCGCCTGGGCCAGCGAGGGCGGACGGGACGCGGCCGACCGCGAGATCCTCGCCCGCCTGCCCGAATGGCTGGCGGCGGACGAGGTGGTGGTGATCACCTCCGACCGCGACCTCCGGACGAAGGCCCACGCCGCCGGGGCGCAGGGGGAGTCAAGTCGGCAGTTCCGGGCGCAGCTCGACGAGGGTTAGGTCGGTCGTCCGAGAGTCAGGACGGAGCGGTTCGAGGCCTCGTCACCGTGCCTGTGGGGCCTTAGTGGCGTATAGAGCCACGTTCGCTCCACGGCAAGGAACGCGGTCGACCTGAGTGAACCTATTGATAACGCAGGTCGACCGCGCTCCCGTCGGTGTCGGGAAAGGCGCACGGAAGTGTGGAGTTCGCGACATCTGTCGCACGTCTCCTGAGGCGGCCGGGGTCGCCGCAAAGCCTGGCGTCCCTTGCCGGCCCTTTCCACCACCCCTACAGCAGGAACCGGAACGCGGCGCTGTCGGGGTCGATCGG
>JAFDWD010001016.1 GCA_018268695.1 Actinomycetota bacterium | reverse complement strand
TATACGGCTCTAAGTACGAACGCACCCGATGATCCCCATCGAGGTGTGGCCAACTCGGACGGCCGCAACCGCCTCGCCCTTACGGCAGAGGCGCGCCGCTCAGCGCGACGACCGCGCCGACCGCTCCCGCCGTGAGCAGAACCGTCACGACACCTCGGCGCGCGAGCAACAGGGCCAGCGCCGCGGCGGCCAGGACGAAGATCTGCCACGTCTCCGTGAGGGCGCCGGCGAGGGGGATCGCGGAGCCGAGGATCGCGCCGATCGCGGCCGGGCCGGCGCCGGCGAGGAAGCCGCGGGCGAGGGGGTTGCCGCGGAGGCGCTCGAAGCGGCCGCCGCCGAGGAGGATGAAGCTGAACGAGGGCAGGAAGGCGACCAGGGCGGCGAGGAGGCCGCCGCCGATGCCGTAGGCGCCGTAGCCGACCGCGGCGACGGTCGCCACCACCGGCCCCGGCGTCACCTGTCCCAGGGCGACGGCGTTGAGGAATTCGGAGTTGGACATCCAGTGGTAGGCGTGGACGGCGTCGCCCTGCATCAGCGGGACGATCACGAAGCCGCCGCCGAATGAGAGCGCGCCGACCTTGAGCGCGGTCCAGACCAGGTCCCAGATCGTGCCCGTGGCCACCACCGCCAGCGGGACGAGGAGCAGCGGCGCGACCGAGGCGAGGCCGTCCCCCGCCAGGGCGCGGCGGATCAGCAGCTCGAGGATGCCGCAGCCGAGGAGGACGAGCACCAGCCAGGGGCCGATCGTCGCCGCGGCGATCCCGCCCGCGGCCCCGTAGGCGGCCCAGCGGACCAGATGGCCACCTTCGCTGCCGGCCCGCGCGTAGCTCGGGCGCAGGAGGTCGACGCCGGCCCGCACCGCGACCGCCGCCACCGCCGCCCCGGCCCCCGCGCCGGCGCCGCGGATCCAGTCCGGCGGGGTTCCGGAGAGGAAGACCACCGAGAGGGCGAGGATGAGGACGACCGCCGGGACGATGAAGCCGAGCCCGCCGACGATCGCCCCCGGCCACCCCGCGACCCGGTAGGCGCAGAAGATCGCCAGCTGGGTCGACGACGGGCCCGGCAGGAGCGAGCAGGCGGCGTTGGCGTCCTCGAATTCGTGGTGGTCCATCCACCGCTCGCGATCGACGACCAGTTTGCGGAGCAGCGCGATGTGCGCCGGGGGGCCGCCGAAGCCGGTGACGCCGATCCGGGTCCACTCCCGGGCGACGGTCGCGAGCGGCGGCTCGACACGGGTGGGGGCGACCTCAGCCATCGAGCACCTCCTCGGCGAGTTCGCGCAGCGCCTTCCGCAGACGCTCGAGGGCCCGCCGACCTTTGGCCGTGATCCGATAGACGCGCCGCGCGTGCCCTTCCTCCACCGCCTTGCGGGAGGTCAGCAGCCCTTCGCGCTCGAGCCGATGCAAGGTCGGGTAGAGCGTCCCCGGGCTGATCGCGTACCCGTGGCTCGCCAGCTCCTTCGACATCCACGCCCCGTGGATCTCCTCGGCGGCGGCGTGATGCAGGATGTGGAGGTCGATCGCCCCTCGGAGGAACTCGCGCACCGCCCTATCGTGACTTGATATCGCCGCCCGATGTTGCCGATTTGATAACGCCGGTGACGCTTTCGATCCAGCCGCCGAGGAGATCGGCGAGACCGTCGATCCGCGAACGCAGCGGCCGGGCGAAGAGGGCCAGCGCGACGGCGCATCCGAGGACCGCGCCGGCGAGCACGTCGCTGGGGAAGTGGACGCCGATCGCGACGCGGCCGACGGCCAGCACGGCCGCGGCGACGAGGGCGAGCGCTCCCCAGGCGCGGTTGCGCAGGTAGATCGCCATCGCCACCGCGAACGCACCGGTCGCGTGGTCGCTGGGGAAGCCCGGGTCCGCCGCGTGGGCGGTGAAGAGGTGGACGCCGTGCGGCTCGACCACGAAGGGGCGCGCCCGGTCGACGATTTCCGAGAGCACCTTGGCGATCGCCAGCGCGACGCCGGCGCTGAGGACGGCGGCGAGGGCGGCGCGTCGCCAGGCCCTTCGCGCCTCCCCGTTGGCGAGGAGAAAGACGAGGACGAGGGTGACGACGAAGAGCGCCTCGGAGACGTTGATGTAGGCGAGCAGCGGATCCTCCACCCCGTCGTGCCGGTAGAGGAAGTCGTTGAGCGTGTGCAGGACGCTCCATTCGATCGAGCCGAAGGCGATCATGTGAACGATCATCGGCTACCGATATTGGAGGAAGATGAGAACCGCTGATCCCGGGTCTAGGTTTCCCCCAGTCGCCGGGTCGGCAGGTTGCGCGTGAAGAGGAAGGACGCCAGCACCAAGAGGGCGGCGCAGAGGAACGCCGTCTTCAGGGCGACGATCTGGGCGTCTTCGTAGTCGGAGACGAGCGCGGTGGTCGTCGCCGCCGACACCCCCGCTTCCTTCGCCGCCGCTTCCACCTGCGCCGACTCGACGAAGCTCGCCCCGGCGGCGACGCGGATCTCCACCTGGTTGCTGACGTCGGCCGAGACCTGCGGGTTGGCGGCGACGTTGTTGGTGAAGGCGAGGATCAGGCCGCTGATCACGATCGCGCCGAGGAGCGCCGTGCCGAGTGAGGAGCCGAGCTGGGCGGCCGTGTTCTGCAGGCCGCCCGCCTCGCTGCGGTCCTCGTCGTCGACCGCCGACTGGACCACGTTGCCGAGCTGGGAGACGATCAGGCCCATCCCGACCCCGAGGACGCCCATCGCGATCAGGAAGGCGGTGTCGTCGAGGGTCGTATTGACGGTGTCGAGGAGCAGCAGCGTCGAGACGAAGGCGATCGCCAGCCCGACCTGGACCAGGATCCGCGCCGAGAAGCGTTTGGCGAGCGCCGAGCCGACCACAGCGCTGGCGAAGAGACCCACCGACGCGGGCAACATCCGCACCCCGGTTTCCAGCGCGTTCAGGCCATGGACGATCTGCAGGAAGAGCGGCACGGTGAAGAAGACGCCCATCAGGATCAGGTTCTGGGACACCAACATCGCCATCCCGGAGCGCAGGGGCAGGCGCCTCAGCAGCCCGAGGTGGACCAGCGGGTCCTCCCCGCGTCGCTCGCGGCGCCGCTCCCAGGCGACGAACCCGGCGAGGATCAGCCCGCCGGCGGCGACCACGAACGGGGTCAGGGAGAAGCCGAACGGCTCGAGCGGGGAGTTGCGAGGCTGGAGCCAGCCCCAGTTGCTCGCCTGCAAGACGCCGAGGACGAGCGTCCCGAGGCCCGCCGCCGAGAGCACCGAGCCGACCCAGTCGAGCCGGGGCAGCCGCGCCGGGCGCGGCGGCTCCTCGAGCAGGCGGACGCCGATCAGGATCGCGATCGCGACGACGACCTCGCCGGCGAAGACGACCCGCCAGCTGAGCTCGGTCGTCGCCCAGCCGCCGAGGATCGGCCCCACCGCGATGCCGGCCCCGGCGACCCCACCAAGCACCCCGTAGGCGACCGCCCGGTCCTGCCCGCGGAAGTTGCCGGCGACCAGGGCGACCATCGCGGGCATCACCAGCGCGGCGCCGATCCCCTCCAGGCCCGACCAGCCGAGCGCCAGCGAGGGCACGCTCCAGGAGGCCGCCGTCAGCGCCGAGCCGCTCGCGTAGATGACGAGTCCGACCGCGAAGGCCCGGCGGCGCCCGAAGATGTCGCCGAGCTTGCCGCCGGTCAGCATCAGCCCCGCCATCACCAGCGCGTACAGCGCGATCACGGCCTGGATCGTGGTCACCGTGGTGTCGAAGTCGGCGACCAGCTGGGAGATCGAGACGTTCATCACGGCCTGGTCCAGGACCATCAGAAACTGCGCCGCGGCGAGCACGACAAGGACGGACCAGCGCTTCATCGGCGAACCGTATCCAGACCGCCGGAGCTTGGAAAGGGATCTTCGGCTTAATTCGTCCCAGTGCCCTGCCATGCCCGCCGCGCGGCAAGCGCCGCGGGGACGGAGGCGGCGACCATCATCGCCAGCACCAGCAACAGGGAGGCGCGCACGTCCGGGTTGCCGAGCGGGCCGTTCGGCGCCGCGGCGAGGTCGGTCGCGCTGGATACGAGGCTGACGATGTAGGCCAGCGTCGCCAGCGCGATCCCGACCATCGCCACCGCGACGACGCCCGCGCAGGCGGCGGCGAAGCGCAGGACGGGCGCGGGGATGCCGGCGGCGAAGAGGCCGCGGCGCGCCGCCAGGGCGCAACCGAGCGCGCAGGCCGCCCCGACGACGATCCAGCCGGCGAGGAGCGCGGTGCTCAGGGCGTCTCCCGGTGCCGGATCGCGGTTGGCGACGAGGACGAGGACGCTGGTCGCGGCGATCAGGGCCGCAACGCAGCCGAAGGCACTCAGCGCGGCGCGGCGGACGCGCGGGCGCTCACGGGTCTGCGCGAGCGCGACCGCAACCAGGGGCGCGGCGCCGAGCAGGAACGCCATCGAGGCGATGGCCGCGCAGACCCCGAGCGCCGTGTGGGCGGCGCCGAGCGGCGCGTGCGCCGAGGCGGCGGCACGGAACGCCGGGCCCTCGGTGGTCTTGGCGAAGGCGAGGATCGCCCCGGCGGCGAGCAGCCAGCAGAGGAGGACGGCGCTGACGCCGAGCCGCATCCGATCCTCGCGGCCGACCGCCGCCGACACCCCCGGCTCCGGCCGCAGGTGGGCGCGGAAGGCGCCGCGGGCGAGGTCGACGACGGACCGCGGAGAGGTGCCCTGGTCCTCGACCAAGGCCGCCATCTCATCGCCATAACGGCGGCGATAGGCGAGCGGATAGAGCGCCAGCGCGAGGCGCGCGAGACGGGCGCTCACGAGACCGCCCCGGCGGCGCGCAGCCGCTTCATGCCGGCGTCGACGACACGGTCGAGCATCCCGAGCTGCTCCGCCAGCGCGGCCGAGCCGGCCGCGGTGATCTTGTAGGGACGCCGGCGGTCCTCGCTCGGCAGGGCCTCGATCAGGTCGCGGCCCTCGAGTCGCGACAGCGCTCCATAGAGGGTGCCGGGGCCGAGCTTCACGCCCGCCACCTCCTCGACGTCCTGGGTTATGGCGTACCCGTGCTTCGGTCCCTCGGCGAGGCTGGCGAGGACGAGGAGCCCTGGGTCAGTAGATCGCTCGCTGATGTATCGCATTGCGTAATAGTAGCGCTCGGTCTGGCGCCGCGCAAAGTCCAGCGCAGGGCGGCGAGGGCGACGATCGGCGCGAGCCACCAGGCGGAGAGGCCGAGGGCGCAGACGACGGCGGTGAGGCCGATCGCCATGACCGCGGCCAGCGCGAGCCGCCAGTCGTCGCCGACGACGAAGTCCCAGACGCCGAGCGCGGCGCGCCGCAGGCTCATCCCGCCACCGCCGGGGTCGCGGCGCGGGACCTGACCTCGGCGACCATCGCCAGCGCCGCGAGCGCGACCACCGCGACGAGCGGTCCGAGCGAGGCGTCTCCCCCGGGCCAGCTGACGCCCGCCCCCTCGGCGCCCCAGAAGATCCCGAAGCTGGTCAGCATCACGCCGACGGCGAACTTCATCCCGTTCTCGGGCACCCGGGCGAGCGGCCTGCGCAG
>JAFDWD010001015.1 GCA_018268695.1 Actinomycetota bacterium | reverse complement strand
GGTCGACGTCGAGGGTTGGACGACCACCGCGGGCGTCGTCGCCGAGCGCGACCGGGTCGCCACCGCGGACAGCAACGTCGTGGCGCGCCTGCGCGCGGCGGGGGCGATCGTCGTCGCCAAGTCCAACGTCCCCGAGTGCTCCTCCGACGCGGAGACCGACAACGCCCTCTTCGGCCGCACCGACAACCCGCACGACAAGGCGCGCACGCCGGGCGGCTCCTCCGGCGGCGAGGGCGCGCTGATGGGCGCCGATGCCTCCCTGGTCGGGATCGGCGTCGACGGTGGCTGCTCGATCCGCCTGCCGACCCACTACTGCGGCGGCGTCGGCCTCCGGCCCACCACCGGACGGGTCCCCGAGACCGGCCTCTGGCCCTCGACCCGCGCGACCGGCATGTTCGACCTCAGCTGCATCGGGCCGATGGGGCGCTACGTCGAGGACCTCGAGCTGCTGATGGGCGTGATCGCAGGCGCCGACGAGATCGATCCGCTGGCGCCGCCGGTCCCGGTGCCGAGCTTCGGCCCGAGCGACGCGACGCTCCGGGTCGGCTTCTACGTCGAGGACCCGCACGCGGTGCCGACCGCGGCCACGGTGGCGGCGGTGCGCGCGGCCGCGGCCGCGATCGGCGACGCCGAGGAGATCGCCGCGCCGCCCGCCGAGGAGGCCAACGACGTCGTCTTCGGCGCGTTCGGCGCCGACGGCGGCGCCCACATCAAGCAGGTCGCCGGCGACGGTCCCCACACCGCCCGCTTCCAGAACTTCCTCGACAACGTCCTGCCGAGCGAGGTCCCGAGCGCCCTCGCCTTCGAGGCCCACATGGCCCGGCTCTTCGCCCTCCGTGCCGCGATCCGCGCCCACATCGCGCCGTACGACATCGTCGTCTGCCCGGTCGCCCCCGGCCCCGCCCCGCTCCACAACCAGGCGCCGGCCGAAGGCGAGGGCGCCAAGGCCGAGGGCTACAGCTGGCTGAACTACGCCTCGACCTACAGCGTCGCCGGCCTCCCGGTGGCGGTCGTCCCGGCGGGCGACGAAGGCGGCCTCCCCCTCGGCGTCCAGATCGTCGCCAACCCCTTCCGCGACGACATCGCCCTCGCCGCCGCCCGCCGCGTCGAGGCCGCCCTCGGCGGCTTCCGTCCCGCCCCCGTCGCGTAACTCCGCCCGTCGCGTTTCCGCACCCTGCACGCTTGTCTCGCTATGCGAGACAAGCGTGCAGGGTTGCAGGGGTTTCAGGGTGCGCTACTGGGGCGGCGGAGGCGGGGGCAGACGCGGTAGCGCGGGTCGTGCTCGGTGTCCCAGAGGCCGTCGAGGATCGCGACGATGCGCTCGCGGGTCCATTCGCGCTCCCAGGCTTCGGGGCCCTTCGGGTGGTTGAGGCCGACGACCATCGCCCGCTCCAGGTCGGCCGGGGTGGAGATGCCGGCCTGCAGGGCGAAGGCCGCCTCGTTGACGAGGTTGGCGACGATGCGGTCGAGGATGATCGCGGCGCGGTCGGGCTCGGCGGCGGGCATCGAGCGCCATGACGCGCCGTCGTCGTAGAAGCCGCCGCCGGTCTTGCGACCGAGGCGGCCGGCGGCGACCTGGGACACCTGGATCGGGCTCGGGCGCCAGCGGGGCTCGCCGAAGGACTGCTCCCACATCGACTTGGTGACGGCGAGGCCGACGTCGACGCCGACCACGTCCATCAGCTCGAACGGCCCGAGCGGGAAGCCGCCCGTCTCGACGCAGACGCGGTCGATCTCCCAGGGCTCGGCGAAGCCGTCCTCGACCATCCGTAGGGACTCCGCGTAGAACGGGCGGGCGCAGCGGTTGACGAGGAAGCCGGGCCCGTCGAGGACGTCGACGACCTGCTTGCCGAGGCGCTCGGCGAGGCCACGGGCGCGGCCGACCGCCTCGCGGTCGGTGCGCGGGGTGGCGACCAGCTCGACCAGCGGCATCGCGGTCGGCGGGTTGAAGAAGTGCAGGCCGAGGACGCGCTCGGGCGCGCCGCTGCGCTCGGCCAGAGTGGCGATCGAGATCGAAGAGGTGTTCGAGGCGAGGATCGGCTCACCGGGCAGCTCCGCCAGGTCGGCCAAGAGCTTCGCCTTCAGGTCGACGATCTCCGGCACCACCTCGATCGCCAGCTCGACCCCGGCGAGCTCCTCGACCGAGCCCACCGGGCGCACCCGGCCGCGGACCTCCGCCGCCTCGGCCTCGGTGCTTTTGCCGCGCTCGACCGCGCGGGCGAGCGACTTCTCGATCCGCCCGAGCCCCGTCGCCAGCGCGTCGGGGTTCGCGTCGCAGAGCAGCGTCTCGATCCCGGCGCGGGCGCAGAGCTGCGCGATCCCCGCTCCCATCGTCCCGGCGCCGAGAACGCCGACGCGCTCGATCTCCCCCGCGCTCACGGCTTCGTCGGCACGGCGTCGATGTCGTTCTCCAGCCGTCCCTTGATCAGGTGCATCTCGGTCTTGTAGACGTGGGCGCCGCGCTCCCAGACCGCGTCGCTCGCCTTCGCCGAGCGCCAGCTGGTCAGCGTGATGATGCAGGTATCGCGTTCGCGCCCGAGTTCCTCGCCGCCGCGCACGCGCGCCGAGTTGACCTTCATCAGCGCCTCGCGGTCGGCGCCGACCCAGTAGTCGACGATCAGCAGCTCCGGATGCGGTTCCGGCCGCACGTACAGCGTCGAGCCGTCCCATAGCGAGGTCCCGCTGAAGAGCCCGTCGCCGAGATCCACACGGTCCCAGCTGCCGAGCGTCCAGTAGGTCTGCAGCTTCCCCGAGGACATGAATTCGAAGGCGGTCTGGGCATCCACCGCGACCTCGATCGAGGCCGTGTGGGCGTAGGGGTCGACGTACATCAGTCCTTCTCCTCTCCGGTGCCGAGCTCCTCGCGCAGGAGCTCCATCCCGGTCGATGCCTTCGGGTAGCCGACGTAGACGGCCAGCAGGGCGACCAGCTCGTCGAGCTCCTCGCGCGTGACGCCGTTCTCCGGCGCCCAGCGCAGGTGGCCGCGCAGGCGCGCGTCGACGCCGCCCTGGGTGATCAGGCTGGCGATCACGATCAGGCTGCGGTCGCGCCGCGAGAGCGCGTTGTCGCGCCAGGCCGCGGCGGCGGAGTGCTGGGCCTCCTCGGCCATGTGCTCGCCGAGCATCCCGGCCATGAACGGGATGACCTCCTCCGCGGGGATCCCGAACTGGCTCGCGTAGGCGGCGATCCCTTCGGCGCGGCGCTCTGAATCTGACATCTCGCTCCTTTCGCTCATCGCATGAAGAGGCCACCGTTGACGTCGATCGTCGTCCCGGTGATGAAGGCGGCGCGCTCGGAGGCGAGGAAGGCGACGGTAGCCGCGACCTCCTCCGGGCGCCCGGCGCGGCCGACCGGGATCTGCGCCGCGATCGCCTCCTGGCGCTCGATCGGCATCGCGTCCATGACGGGCCCTTCGACCGCCGCGGGCGCGACCGCGTTGACGGTGACGCCGAAGGGCGCCAGCTCGGCGGCGACGATCTTCGTGAGGACGACGATCCCCGCCTTCGAGGCGGCGTAGTGGGCGCCGCCGTTGATCCCGCCCTGCTGGCCCGCGAGCGAGGCGAGGTTGACGATCCGCCCCCACTTCGCCTCGCGCATGATCGCCCCGGCGGCGCGGCAGCCGGCGACGACGCCGCGCAGGTTGACCGCCATCACCTCGTCCCACTCGGCCGGGTCGATCTCCCAGAAGGAGCGGGCGACGGAACGGGCGGCGTTGTTGACGAGGATGTCGAGGCGCTCGGCGCGGGCGGTGAAGTCGGCGACGGTCTGCTGGACGGCGGCCCAGTCGGCGACGTCGAGGGTCGCCGATTCGGCCTCGGCGCCGGCGTCGCGGATCGCGGTGGCGGCGCGCTCGGCGGCGTCACCGTCGATGTCGGCGAGGAGGACGCGGGCGCCGCGGGCGGCCAACTCGACCGCGATCGACTCACCGAGGCCGCGGCCGGCGCCGGTGACGATCGCGGCGCGCCCGTCGAGGCGGTCCGAGGCGTCGGCCATCAGGCTTTGCGACCGGGGATCCGCGCCGCGAGCCGCTTGCCGACGCTCTCCTTCAGCAGTCCGGTGGCGACGATCCGGCCCGAGGCGGCGTTCAGTCCCGGCCCGGGGAAGGTCGCGGCGCCGCAGACGTGGAGGCCGTCGACCGGGGTCTCGTGGGAGCCATAACCCGCGAGCGGGCGCCAGAAGTAGGTCTGGCCGAGCTCGCAGTCGCCGGCGTAGATGTCCCCGCCGACCAGGTTCGGGTTGCGGCGCTCGATCTCCGTGGGGTTCAGCGCGACCACCTTGCCGCGCGCTTTCGCGAGGTTCTCCACCTGCGGCTCCAACTTCGCGAGGACCCGCTCGACGTAGGCGGCGGTCAGCTCCTCGGTCCAGGTGCCGTCGCCGACCTCGATCTCCCCGGCGGCGTCGCCGCGCGGCGCCCGCGGCACCTCCTGCAGCTGGATCCAGATCATGCCCTTGCCCTCGGGGACGCGGGACGGGTCGACGCGGGCCGGCTGGCCGATCACGACGGTCGGCGAGGAGGGGAGGTACCCGGCGGCGGCCTGGGCGCAGGCGAGGGTGACGTCGGCGGGACGGTCGGCAAGGTGGACGATCGGCGTGTCGTCGAGGCGCGAGTCGCGCCACTTCAGCGGCTCCGACAGCGCGATGTGGATCTGGGTGCCGCTGCGGCGGCCATAGCGGTAGGCCTTGCCCGCGGCGACCACGTCGGCGGGTGCGTCGGCCGGGTCGAGCAGGCGCCCGTAGAGCTGGGTCGGCGTCACGTTCGCGATCACCGCGCGGCGGGCGAGGATCTCCTCGCCGCCCGCGACGACGCCGACGGCGCGACCGCCGCGCACCCGGATCTGCTCGACCTCCACCCCGGTCCGCACGGTGCCGCCCTTGTCGGCGATCAGCTTCTCGAAGGCCTTGACGAAGTTCTCGGAGCCGCCCTTCACCACCGGCAGGCCGAAGCCGTGCAGCGTCGCCGCGATCGCCAGCGTCTGGAAGCCGCCGCCGGCCGCGTCGGGCGCGAGCCCGGTGTGCAGGGACCACGGCGCGTAAAGCTTGCCGATCCCCTCGCCCTCGAAGCGGTCGAACCAGGTCTGCGCCGAGGAGACGAGGCCGCTGCCCAGCTCCAGCGTCGGTCGGTGGCCGAGGGTCCGTCGCAGCCGCAGCGCCAGTTTCGCGGCGGCGAGCGAGTGCAGCTCGGTGCCGAGCAGCTCGCCGAGGATCGGGATCGACTCGCCGAAGCCGGCGAGCTCGGCGTCGTAGGTGGCCCGGTCGGCGGTGGAGATTCCTTCCAGCGACGCGGCCGGATCCCGCCGCGCCAGCAGCACCTCGCCCTCGGAGTCGACCGCGGCGGTCGTCACGTCAGGCGTGTCGACGTACTCGAGCCCGCGCGCGGCCAGCTCGTCGCCGAGCTCGGCGAAGGCGCCCGAGATGTGGAAGAGCGGATGCCAGCAGGAGAAGGTGTCGTGGCGGAAGCCGGGCTCGGTCAGTTCCTCGGTGGCGACGGCACCGCCGGCGGTGGCGTTGCGCTCGAGGACCTCGACCTCCCAGCCGGCGCGGGCCAGGTAGGCGGCCGCGACCAGGCCGTTGTGACCGCTTCCCACGACGACGGCGTCGACGGTCCGACTCATGCTGGAATACTCTACACATCTGCAAGCTGCTGTGACTACTATTCGCCTCCTGGGCGCTGGGAGGCGCCGGCCAAAGGAGGAACGATGGGATCGGATCTGAGGGACACGGAGGCCGGCTACAGCGCGGTCGTCGACGAGCTGCGAGCGAGCCTCGACGGTGAGGTGATCGCCCCGGGCGACGCCGAGTACGCGGAGGCGGCGAAGGTCTGGAACGGGATGTTCGACGAGCGCCGTCCGCTCGCGGTCATGCGCCCGACGAGCGACGAGGACGTGCGGCGCGCCGTCGTCGCCCTCGCCGACGTCGACGCGCCCCTCGCGATCCGTGGCGGCGGCCACCACATCGCCGGCTTCGGCGGCTGCGACGGCGGCTTCGTGATCGACATGTCCCGGCTGCGCGGTTCCTCCGTCGACCCCGCCGAGCGGCGCATCCGCGTCGGCGGCGGCGCCCTCCTGCACGACCTCGACACGGCGGGCGCCGAGCACGGCCTGTCGGTCCCGGTCGGCGTCATCTCGGCCACCGGTGTCGCGGGCCTGGTCCTGACCGGCGGCGTCGGGTGGCAGACCCGCCGCTACGGATACGGCTGCGACAAGCTGAGCCGCGCCCGGGTCGTCACCGCCGCGGGTGAGATCGTCGAAGCCTCCGAAAGCGAAAACGCCGATCTCCTCTGGGGCCTGCGCGGCGGCGGCGGCAACTTCGGCGTCGTCACCGAGTTCGAGTTCGAAGCCCACGAGCAGGACGAGGTCCTGGTCAGCTCCGCCTATTACGTCGTCGAGGACGCCGAGGAGAGCGCCGCGCTGGTCCGCGCCTACCGCGACTGGTCCCTCGAGGCAGGCCGCGACGAAACCGCCTGGGTCTACCTCGGCACCGGCAGCACGTTCTTCAGCGAGCTCGAGCCTCGGCTCGTCGGCGCCCGATACGTCGGCTTCACCACCGTCTCGCTCGACGTCTCCGATGCCGCGCGGACGCGCCTCGAACAGTTCGTGCGCTTCCGCGACGACGCCCTGCTCGCGCAGACGCGGGAGATGCGGATCGTCGAGCTGCAGCACTTCGGCGACTCCGCCGACTCGGCGCTCGAGGGCTACCCCCGTTACATGAGGGGCGAGATGATGCGCGAGCTGACCGACTCGATGATCGACGGCATCGCCACCCGGGCCGCCGAAATGCCGACCGTCCGCACCATCTTCGAGATGGGCATGCAGGGCGGCGCGATGGCCGACACCGGCGAGATGGCGATGGCGGTCGGGATGCGCGACGCCGAGCACCTCGGCGGCTGGTCGGTGATGGGCGACAACCCGGGCGAAGACATCGCCGACGCGATCCAGTGGGCCCGCGAGTCCTGGCAGGTCCTCGCCCCCGGCTCCTGCGGCGGCACCTACCTCAACTTCGACGGCGAGGCCGACGAAGGCCGCGTCCTCGGCTCCCTCTCCGCCGACCGCGGCGACGAAAAGCGCGCCCGCCTGGCCCAGATCAAGAAGACCTGGGACCCCGGCAACCGCTTCCACGTGAACCACAACATCAAGCCCGCCTAGAGCGGGATATACCCAGGTATACTGGGGCCATGGCGAAAGTCATGGTCTCACTGCCCGACGAGCTGCTCTCCGAGGTCGACGCCGAGGCGCGCCGCCTCGGCACGACCCGCAGCGCGATCATGCGCGAGTTCGCGGATCGAGCCCTGCGTCGCCGCCGGGAAGGTCGGGCGTCGGCGATGCGCTCGCTCCTCTCGGAGGCGGCACCTCATGGCGGCCACAGCGCGGATCAGGTCAAGGCCACCCGGCCGGGCCCGTGACGACGTTCCTTCTCGACGCGAGCGTCCTCCTCGCGGCTTTCGATC
>JAFDWD010001014.1 GCA_018268695.1 Actinomycetota bacterium | reverse complement strand
GCGGCGCCCGGTCAGCCCGCCGGGGCGACGCTCGTCTGCTCGCCGCCGTGCCCGAGGTTCGGGGTGTCCTCGATCAGGCTCTGCGTGTACGGGTTCTGCGGCCGGTCGAGAACTTCGACGGTGGTGCCGTCCTCGACCACGCTGCCTTTGTCCAGGACCAGGACCCGCTCGGCGATCGTCCGGACCAGGGCGATGTTGTGGGTGACGAAGAGGATGCCGAGGCGCTCGCGCTCCTGCAGGTCCTGGAGGAGGGCGACGATCGCCGCCTGGACGGAGGTGTCGAGGGCCGAGGTGACCTCGTCGCAGATCAGGATCTCCGGTTCGGCCGCGAGAGCGCGGGCGATCGCGACGCGCTGGCGTTCGCCGCCCGACATCTCGGTCGGGTAGCGGTGCATGGCGCGGGCCGGGAGGGCGACCCGCTCCAGGGTCTCGGTGACGCGCCGTTCGGCCTCGCCGCCGCGGACGCCGAAGAAGTGCTGGATCGGGCCGCGGACGGTCTCGCCGACGGTGCGCCGCGGGTTCAGCGAGTTGTAGGGGCTCTGGAACACGTACTGCATGCGCCGGCAGAGCTCCTTCGGACGCTTGGCGGCGGTCGCCGCGACCGCGGTGCCGTCGACCTTGACCTCGCCCGACCATTCGCCGTGGAGGCCGGCGATCGACCGCGACAGGGTCGTCTTGCCCGATCCAGACTCGCCGACGAGGGCGATGCACTGGCCCGCGTGGAGCTGGAAGTCGACCCCCGCGAGGACCTGCCGGCTGCCGTAGGAGGCGGCCAGGCCCTCGACCGCGAGCAGCGCCGACTCGCCCGTCTCGGTGTCCCCGCCGTGGACCGCCTCGACGATCCGCGGCCGCAGCTCCGCCTCCAGCTCCTCGGCCCGCAGGCACATCGTGGTCTGGTCGCGGACCTGGCGCGGGACCAGGCCCGGCTCGCGGCAGGCATCGCTAGCGTGCTCGCAGCGCTCGGCGAAGACGCAGCCCTCAGGCCGCTCGCCCGGCGGCGGCACCTTGCCGGGGATCGATTTCAGCACCATCGAGGTGGTCAGGTCGGGGATCGCCTCGATCAACCGACTCGTGTAGGGGTGGGCGGGCTGTCGGAAGGTCGGCATCGACGGCCCGACCTCCACCAACCGCCCCGCGTACATGACGATCACCCGGTGCGCGAGGCTCG
>JAFDWD010001013.1 GCA_018268695.1 Actinomycetota bacterium | reverse complement strand
GGAATAAGGTTTTCGACCCCTACCCTTATTCCGATGGGTAACGCCCATGTAATGACAAACGACATATGTCATTACGAAAGGTTTGAATGTCAGTAGATGCAGCAACAGAGACCACGGCGGGTATCGACAAGGCGGGTGAGTGATGGGAATCGAGGTAGTGACCTTCGAGGAATTCAATGCGCGCGGTGGTGTTGTATCTCCGCACCTCATTCCTCCCAGAGAAGCAATGAACGCGGCCTTCACGACAGCGGTACTGGAGGAGCGCGGGTTACCGGCGGCGACCCTGCGGACCTTCGCAAGGGACCTTAGTCAGGTCACTCTGGAGTTGCGAGTCCCGTCTAAGCAGGCATACATCGTCATGCGACGTATGACGATCTCTGACGAGTTGAGCACAGATGAGATCGTTTCGATCCTTGAGGCTCATGTGAACGGGATGATTGATCGAGCAATGGAACTCCCCGAGAATGTGCTCAAGCGCGAGATGGAAGCCAGTGCCAATGAGGATCGCAAGGGCCAGGTGAACCTCTAATGCGTTCAATGGATGTTCAGAGCACGCAGGCGCTGATGAATGTAGTAATGGCGTCGAAGTTGAAGAAGTTCGATCTAACGGGGGCCGTAATCAATATTGACAAGGTAGGAGAGGACGACCTCCCCTGTTTCCGAGTCAGCTTGCACACTGAGGACGGCCGTATCTACCGGGAGAAGCTACTTGCCTATGATGACCGTGGTCGTTCACGCAAGCTAATTCACTTTGAGAAGGCGATACTACGGCTGATCAAGCGTGCCTCTGAGGAGGCAACCACATGCGACTGCGGTGACGAGCGTACCTTCAAGCAGTTGCAAGAGGTACTTGACCTCTGCTACCAATGGCATCGGGATGAGGCCGGACTATCCGGTGCAAGCCTGAAGGTCATTCCCACTCTTGGGACCGGCTCTGAAGTCGTCATAGTGCTTGAGGGCAACGGAAGGCGCTGGGGAAGCGAGCCATTCAGTATCGATGGCACGGAGACCTCTGTTATGCGTCGTGCCGACAAGGAGGTTGAGGAGTTGATCCGCAAGGCGACTGCCTTGACAACCAAGGCAGAGTCCGGCGATGGTAATGAAGGCAAGGAGATCATTCAGTGGGTGCCGGGAACGGATCGGTTCTCTCTTCCTGTGGATGACCTGATGACGCTCATTGCCCTGGCGATCCCAGAGGCAGGCGAGTAATGAGCGATCTCCATAGGCCATACCCAGTGGGCACCAAGGGCGAGATCCTTGAGACTCACCGATCATCGACCATGAAGGTGATCACGGGCGCTCAGGTTCACTATGCCGGTCTCGTGGACGACGATGATAAGGCCCTAGCGGGGCTCTATCGCAGCCTTGAGTGCGGCGAGGAGTTGTCCTCAAAGCAGACTCAGACACTCCAGGCGCTTGTGCTCGACCGCATCATGAGTCGAGCCAAACGCCGGGGAGTTCGAGGAGGCACCCGTGGATAAGCGTCGGCAGCTACGTTCTGAGTTCAGAGCCCTACTCCGGGAAGAGGACGCAGCCGTGGAAGAAGTACGCCGAGAGTTCAGAAAGAAGCGCGCAGGGCTTGTAGCTGAATCCGATAGCAGGAAGGTGGACCTCCATTTCGCTGTCTATCCGGCCGGTCAAAGCTGCCAGTACCTTCGCTATGAGAGCGAGGCTGATGCCGTCAAGGCGGCTCACATCATCAGCACCTGGAGCCCGGAACATCTTTCGATCCGTGCGTCGAAGTTCGGTAATGGTCCCGGTGTCCCTCTGGTCGAGTACCGTGGCTCCCGTGGCTAGCTTCGAGCCTGCCATCGGCAGGGTCCTCATTCATCCATTCGAGGCCGACTCCGTTACAGAGGGCGGCATCATACTTCCGGAAACCTCTCAAGAGGAAACCGAGAAGGCCAAGATCGCAGCCATCTCGGTCGGTCAGTTCATCGACGGCAAGCTGGTGAAGACTGACTACAAGGTCGGAGATACCATCCTGTTCAGCAAATACGCCGGTACGGAGATCAAGATCGGCGAAAAGGTGCTGAAAATCATCTCCTTCGTTGACATCTTGGGACGAATGGCGGCGTAAGTGCGATGACCATCAATCCCTACAAGATTGCGGTTGTGTGCATGAGTGCGGGCATCATATCGGCGGCTCTTGCTGCGCCGCTGATCCTGACGATCTACTTCGTCTGAATGGGCACCTTGTGGGGAATGATGCCGACTGAGTAGAGACACCGTAGTTCAGTTCAGACTCACCATGGAGGAAAAGGCAGCCCTGTTCGCCCTTGCCAGCGAACGGGGCCTGTCTATATCCCGGATGATCAGGGAGGACTACAAGCTTGCTCTGTCAGTGGCTCCCAGACTTCCTGAGCCGCCTCCTGAGCCCATAGTAGTTATCGAACCTACTCCTGACACAGAAGAGGTAGAGGAGCGCCCTGAGGCGCCCAGAAACCCCCACCTTGCCGGAGTGAGAGAACGCCTCGGCATCTGACAACAGGACCGAATGGCAAAGATATCCAACACCTTCAATGCTGACCTTGGCAGGCAGCTATCGCGCAAAGTCTCAAAAGGACTCATCACTGAGGCTCAGGCCCAGCGTACCTCTCGCCAGCGAGCAACCCTCGCGGCAATCTATGGTCCCAATTGGCGAACCCGCATCTATGGTGTCGGCGGCGCCAAAGCCCTCGAAGACCCCGAAGTCATCAAGGCCAAAAGGACTGCTGCCCTCAAGAAGGCAAAGGTCATCAAGGGCAGGCGAGGAGCCAACGGCGGTACCAGTTACCTCGAAGGCCAGTAGATGAAGGCCCGCAGGATCAGCCCTAAGAAGGCTGTGCGTACCGGTCCTCCCAACTATCTGCTCCAGAAGCGTGCTGATCGTATCTGGGCAGCCGCATCGGGACTGTATGGAGCCAAAGGTTCCCAGGCCCCGAAGATCTGGGTTGATGAGAACCTGCCGGGTCAGCAGGCCGAATCCGTACATGCCGGAGATGACGGCGCAGCCAACACCGGCGTCAGGTTCTCTCCCAAGCTGGCTAAAGGTCTGTTAGACCCGAACTCCAACCTCTCGAACACCGCCAAAGAGACGCTTCTCCATGAGTGGGAGCATCAGTACCAGAATCCTCGTCCGGTAACGAAGAAGGATGTCTGGGAAGTAGAGGGCGGCGCCGAAGACTTCGCCCGCGAACATGCTCCCAAGGTGTATGCCGAACTAGGCATCGAATATCACAATCCGCAGTTCAACGGCTACCCAGGCTATTCCAAGAAAGTAAGGAACCAGAAGGGCAGGAAGTGGATCAACAGGGGGCAGGACCAGCCGTTGGCGACCCACGAGGGCAATACACATGCCGCTTATGAACGAAATCAGAAGTGGGCAAAACCTTCAGAAACCGGCTATCAGACCGAACTGAACTCGCGCCAGAGTCAGCACTTCAACGACTGGCTCCAGAACCACAAGGAAGAAGGGCGACTTCCGGGCGGCTATGACCCTGATGCCAAGCATCAGGAATATGACCTCAAAGGGTACTGGCTGCATCTTGTCCGCACAGGGCAACTGAACAAGCAGGGAACAGCAGGCGAAGACGGCGCTCATATGCCCGACGCCTATAAGACTCCCTACGACGCCTCTTTCAGCAAGTGGAGTAAGTACGCCAAACCCGGCACACCGCTTGTGTGGCGAAAGGGCAACCGACTGGTCAACAGGAAAACCGGCCGCGTTGTCTATGAGGAACGTTAAATGGCCTATAACGTCCGGACCAAGTCCAAGCGAGCACCCTCGATAGCAGTACCGGGCTCCAAGGGGAGCACCCGTCCTACCCGCCAGCGCGGCGGAGGAGGCAACAAGGAGGCTGGCTCGCGTGAAGTCACCGCAGCTACGGCTCCTACGATCACCGTAAGCCCCGAAGGCGTCGTTACTACGTCCAATGGCGCCGATCAGCACGCTGCTGAAGTCGCCCACATCGCCTCAGAACGTCGGGCCACGACGGCGAAGAGGAAGGCCAACCGCGCTCGTCGTGCTCAGACCGAAGCCTTGACCTCTGCTCGTAGGCACTCGGCTACCAGTAAGCGTACGTCCGAAGCTCAGGACAAGAGGATCAAGGCGACTGAAGAAGCTCTTTCCTCCTCGAAGAAGATCCCTGCCTCCACCGCGATCATCTCCTCAGACAAGCCGGCTCGTGCTGCCGGTCCGAGCCTGAAGCAGCGGGAAAAGGAATATTCGGAGGCTGAGAACGCGGCGATCCTGAGAGGTGAGACGGGACCCGAAGCCGCAAAGACTGCGGAACGGCTCCAGAAGAAGTACGGAATCGAGGGGTTGTACAACCCGACAGGCGAATCGAGTGGTACTCGCGCTCGGAATCTGAAAGGAACTCCTTCCGAACGCAAGGCGGCTCGTACTCGGGTCCAGCAGACGAGGAAGATGCTCGCGAAGTCCTCACCCGATCTATCAAGCCTCAGTCCTGAACAGAAGCGGATCGCCAAGCTCGACATCAAGGCCCACAAGAAGTATCCGAACGTCCCGGTCTCCGTTTTGATGGCGGATACCGAACAGGAGTCGAACTTCAATCCTGCGGCTGAATCATCTGCGGGTGCATTCGGGGCCACTCAGTTCATCCCCTCGACGGCAGCCTCCTATGGTGTCAAGCGCGGCACCGATCAGAAGGCTGTGCGCTCTCAGGTCTTCGGCCAGGCCCATCTGCTCAGCGATAGTACGAAGCAGTATGGCTCCAACAAGGAAGCCCTAGGGCACTACTACGGCGATCCGACCGCGTCCTACTCTTCCGAAGTACTGGACAAAGCCCAGAAGTACACGTTCCTGGACCGCTCAGGTAACCCGCAGGCGGTAAAGAACTACAAGCTCGCGGTCAAGGAAGCCAAAGAACTCGGCCTCAAGGTCGCCAGTAACACGATCTCGGTGGGCAAGCCTCCGAAGAAGGTAGTCACCAAGTTCCAGCAGATCAAGCATGCCGCCAACGAACTTGAATCGAAGGGCTTCCCGTACTCATGGGGCGGAGGCCACAACACTGATTTCGCTCCTGGAGGAGATCAGGAAAACGGCGGTCCCGGTTATGACTGCTCTGGCGCGGTCTCATGGGTACTCCATCAGGCAGGAATCCTGAGCGAACCGTTGACCTCAGGGAACATGGGCTCGGTCCTCGCTCCTGGTCCCGGCCTTGTGACCGTGTACTACAACAGCGGTCACACGTTCCTCAAAATCGGCAACGAGTATTGGGGCACCAGCGTCGGAGACTCAGGATCAGGCGGAATCGGTCGCCACCCTGCACCCTCAGAAGCCTACCTCTCGGAATACAACGTCGGTCACGTTCCGGGGCTCGGCCGAAAGCAGGCATTGCAGATGGGCTTCAAGCCCGGAGCCTTCAGCACCACGAGCACTTCCGGCGCCGTCGAATCTGCTCCGGGAATGACGACTTCCACCAACGGCACCACAGCCACGATTGATCCGGGGAAGGGAACCGAACAGAACAAGGCGACCTTCTCGAAGCGCCCGATCATCCTTACGCCGCAACAGCACTATAACCGTACGGTCAGAAAGCTGAAATCCGTAGGTATAGGCGTGAAGCATAAGCAGGAAGAACCATCTGAAACCCTCAAGGCGCTTCAGGAGAAATACAAGGTCGTTGAATGAGTGGGCAGAGAGGCCGCTTCAAGGTCCCCGCACACCTAAAGGATGACCCTCGCGTCCAAGAACTACTAGCGAAGTACGAGCAGGGAGGCAAGGACAATCCGCTCTGGCTCTATAACGACCCTGAGGGACCGGGAAAGTTCCACGAGAAGCAGTATAAGTTCAATCTGGTACAAGCTCCTCCGCTCGGGATCAAGGCGATGATCGCCGGAAACCGAAGTGGGAAGACGTACTGTTGCTGCGCTGATGATGTTATCCAGCTAGTACGGAGAGAGTATGTGCCTCCGCATCTACTTCCGGCAAAGAAATTCGACGCTCCGTGCCACATCTGGGTTGGAGCACCCAAGCTTTCAAAGCATGCGGACACCATAGTCCCGCTGTTCCGGAGGCTGATCCCCAAGGCCGAACTCAAGGATGGAAGCTTCGACAAGTCCTATTCGGCTCAGGAACGCATAATCAGGTTGAACTCAGGCTCTACTATCGGCCTGAAGACCTACGATCAGGATACGGACGCTTGGGCTTCGGCTGCCGTGCATCGTATCCACTGGGATGAGGAGCCAAACAACGCACGCGGTCGCGATCTGCGCTCCGAGGCCAGAGGCCGTCTGGTAAGTACCGGCGGCGACGAGATCCTTGGAATGACGCCGATCCTTGGTATCTCGACATGGGCGAACGATGATGTCTATGAGCGTCGAGATGATCCGGCGGTAACGGTCATGTCGATGAGCATGAGCGACAATCCTTGGAACGACCCACTCGCCATCCGTGCATATCTTGAGGGCCTGACCGACGAGGAGAGGCGCGCGAGAGAGCACGGGGAGTTTGTCCACTTCGGAGGAGTGTTCTTCCCGGAATTCCGCGCAAGTCTGCATCAGGTCAAACCCCCCGAGAAGGAGAACATCTCAGGGCAGGAAATCGTCGTCTCGATTGATCCCGGTCTGGTCAACACAGCCGTCATCTGGTCGGCATGGGACTCCGACAACGCGGGGATCGTCTTCGCCGAGCACTTCCCCTCGACTACCGATGTTCCCGAGATCGCGGCAGAGATCCGGAAACGCAACCGCGAATGGGGGATCAAGACTGAACCGAGCTACATCATAGATCCGTCCTATAGGAACCTCACCACGCGAATCCACTCAGACGCCGTTCAGGCGAACTATGCCCGCGAGGGGATCTTCGTCGCTCCGGGAAATCATGATCGCCGGTCAGGGATCATGGAGATCTGGAAGCGACTACGGGCTAAGACCTCGAAGGGGGAGCCGAGCCCCACGCTTCTCATATCGGAGGACTGTCCCGAACTGGTGAAGCAGATCGTCCGTTACCGGCGGGACCCGAATGCTGCCGACGAATGGCAGGCGGTCCCTCAGGACTCACACACTCGTTTCGACCTCGTAGACGCAATGCGCTACGGGGTGATGAGCAGGACGTGGATGATTCCTGAGACACCCGAATACGTGACCCCGCAGTATGAATATGGAGTGGAGCCGCCATATAACGAACAGGACTTCGTAATCGACGCTCCGCCTATGGGCGACCAGAGCTAAGGAGAAAAACATACGCTGAATGCCCGCAGGATCAGAACCTTCAATTGTCACCGTGGCCAAAGAGCGCCCCGGTAAGTGTCTCGCATCGGGACACACAGAGGGTCCGTTCATCGACGTTGGTACACGCACGATGGAACGCGCACCCTATAACTACATCTCAGTCGCTTGGTTTGAAGATCAGGCCACGAAGCTCTTGGGCATGGTTCCCAAGAGTGTCGTAGCCGAGGAGTTCTCGAAGCTGGAGGAGGAGCTAGCCGAGAAGACCGAGCGCCTTGAAGCTCTGGAGCACCTGGAGGAGAAGGCCGACGAGATCATGGCCGCCGCCGAGGTACTTGGCGAGCTTATGGGGGAGAAGGTGCCAGCCTAATGCCACGTACAGCAGCCAGTAACGCAACCGCTTCCTCTGATGTCGCCAAGACCAACGGTCTGATCGAAGTCAAAAGAGAAGAAGCGACCACCATCGCGGCCGCCAACGAAGCTCGTGTGTCGATCACTCTGACGAACGACTCCGAAAACATCATCTATGTCTTCAAGGGCGCCGGAGCAGAAATCGGAAAAGGCATCCGCCTGAACGCCAATGGCGGGGGAGTGGTGATGGCCGACTATTCCGGGCTCGTCACCGCCGCCGCCAAGACAGCTAAATCGAACCTCTGCGTCTGCGAGGTCTAAGCGGACTGAATGGCTGTTATCGATGTAGTGAGTAAATCCGCCGCGCTCGGTTCGGGGACTACCTCAGCCGAATATACCCACGTAACCGCAGGAACTCCTCGCGGAGTGGCCATCCTGGTTGCCGGTACCGGTGCCAATGCCGTCGATGTAACGGCGTTGACGTATGGCGGCGTTGCACTCACGAAGATCGAAGACAGCGTTCCCAATGCATCTCCATTCTGTTATACGGCCATCTGGTGGGCCGATAGCGTCCCTGCTGGCAATCAGGTAGTGAAGATCACCAAGGCCTCTACGCCCGCAGTCCGGGTGACTACCGCAACGATCAATGCGGGCTCGGCCATCAGCGTCGATCAGTTCAAACTCGCGAACAGCCTTGCATCGGCCGCTCCTGCTATTCCCACCATGACGGCGAGCGGCACTAATCGACTTGCGGTCGGTATCGCAAACACGGCTCAGGCCAATGGACCGTCGTCGCGAAACGGTACCGCTCTCGCCGGTGAAGATGAGGGAGCTACCTACTGGGATGCCCAGTACACCGAACTCCCGACCGGCGGCACAAAGAACTTCACATGGGCCTACGCCGAATCGGTCCAGTACTCCTCGATGGGGGCGATGTTCTCGGCTCCCGCAGTGGTAACCGGGTCTGCTCTGCCCCTTAAACCACTCTCCAAAGCCGATCCCCTGTTGGTGACCTGATGATAATCCCATTCGCCATAGTCGCAGTATTCCTCGTCGCCTTCGTCATCTG
>JAFDWD010001012.1 GCA_018268695.1 Actinomycetota bacterium | reverse complement strand
GGGCTGCGCCTCAGCCTCTGCATGATCGTCCGCGACGAGGAGGAGATGCTGCCGCGCTCCCTCGCCGCCGTCGCCGACGCGGTCGACGAGATCGTCGTCGTCGACACCGGCTCCCGCGACCGCACGGTGGAGATCGCCCGCTCCTTCGGCGCGACCGTGGTCGAGCGCGAGTGGACGGGCTCCTTCGCCGCGGCCCGCAACGCCTCGATCGAGGCCGCCACCGGCGACTGGCTCCTCTTCCTCGATGCCGACGAGGTGCTCGACCCGGCCGACGCCCCGCTCCTGCGCGAGCTGACCGGCCGCACCTGGCGCGAGGCCTTCTACCTGATCGAGACCAACCACACGGGGGAGCTCGGCGACGGCACCGCGGTCACCCACAACGCCCTGCGCCTCTTCCGCAACCGGCCCGAGTACCGCTTCGAGGGCCGCGTCCACGAGCAGATCGCCCAGAACCTGCCGTCGGGGCTACCGGAGCGGATCGAGCCGACCGCGGTCCGGGTCGACCACTACGGCTACCTCGGCGCCGTCCGCGACGCGAAGGAGAAGTCGCGGCGCAACATCGAGCTGCTGCGCAGCCAGCTGGCCGAGGCGGGCGCCAGCCCGTTCTTCCACTTCAACCTCGGCTCCGAGCTCGCCGCGGCGGGCGACGCGGCGGGCGCCCTCGAGCAGTTCGAGCGGGCCTGGGCGCTCCTTGCCGAGGACCCGGCGCGCAGCGAGCGTCCCTTCACCCCGTCCCTGACCGTGCGCTCGGTGAAGGCGCTGCGCTTCGGCGGGCGATTCGCCGAGGCCGAGGCACGGGCGCTCGAGGGCCTCGAGCTCTTCCCCGACCTCACCGACCTCGTCTTCGAGCGGGCGCAGATCGCCGCCGCCGAAGGCGACGTCGGGCGTGCCGCGACGCTGCTGGAAGAGTGCCTCGAGCGCGGCGACGCGCCGAGCCGCTACTCGCCGACCGTCGGCAGCGGCAGCTTCCTGGCGCTGGCGCGGCTGGCGGAGCTGGAGCGGGCGCGCGACCCGCGGCGCGCCGAGGAGCTCCTGCGCCGCTGCCTGCGCGAGCACCCGTCCTATCTGGGGACGGTCCTGCCGCTGGCGGCGACGATGATCGCCCGCGGGGCGCCCGCGCCCGAGGTGGTTGCCGAGATCGAGGGCGCGGTCGCCGAGCCGACGCCGTCGGTCCGCTTCATGCTCGCCACCGCCCTTTATGAGGCGGGCGAGGCCGAGGCGGCCGAACCGCTCTACGCGGCGGTGGTCGCAGCGCAGCCGGCCAACGGCGGCGCCCGCCTGGCCCTGGCCGAGACCCTGCTCTCGACCCGGCGCTACGCCGAGGCGGCGGAGGCCTGCGCAGTCATCGGCGACGACGACGCCTTCGCCGTCATGGCGGCGCGAAGCGAGCTCTTCGCCCGCACGCTGGCCGCGCTCGGAGACGACGAGGCCACCGCTCGCGCCGCCCGCCGGGGCCTCCCCGCCGGCGAGCTCGACCTCTTCGCCGCCTGGTCCTCCGCCGGCCCCTACCCCTCGCTCGACCCGACCGTGGCCGAGGCCCTTGCCACGATGCTCGAGGCGCTGCTCCGGGTCGAGGAGTTCGAGGCCTTCGAAGCCCTCCTCCCCGCCCTCGAGGCGACCGGCCTGGCCGCCCGGCGGCGGCACTCGATCCTCGCCGAGATCTACCTCCGCCGCGGCTTCCTCGAATCGGCCGCCGAGGAGTGGGCCGCCAGTTGCGAGGAGGAGGGGCCGGATGCCGAGGCGCTCGGCGGGCTCGCCCGCGTCGCCGCAGCCCAGGGCCTCACCGAGGACGCGGAGATCTTCGAAAAAGGCGCACAGGAACTCGCCTCAAGTTCCATCTGACCCGGTCGATTACCCAGAATGAATGAGCGTCAACTTCGACAAGATCGACGGCCCGCTGCCGGTGCGACCGATGCCTGAGCCGCAGCGCAACGGCAACGGCGCGACCGGCGCCAATGGCGACTTCGCCCGCGACCTCAGCGTCGCCTCCGCGACCCCGTCGCCGCCGCCCGAGGTGAGCGCCGAGGTCCAGAGCGCCGCCCGCGCCGCCGCGCGCCTCCACGAGCTGGGCCGCGAACTGCGCTTCGAGCAGGGGGACGACGGTCGCCTGCGGGTTGAGCTGCGCGACCACGATGGCAACGTCCTGCGCCAGGTCCCCACCACCGAAATCTTCGACTTCGCCGCGGGCAGGGTCACGACATGAGCCCGATCACGATCTCCGGGCTCGGCACGAGCCTCGACACCGAATCGATCATCGCCAACCTGATGAAGGTCGAACGCATGCCGGCGGCCCGCCTGGAACAGAAACAGGGGAAAGTGAAGGCGCGCGAAACCGCGCTGCAGGGGATCCTCAACAAGCTGAACGAAGTCGGCTCGGCCCTGCAGGCGCTGCGCTCACCGACGCTCTGGGCCGACACGCAGACCGCCACCTCATCCTCGACCGCGGTGAGCGCCGAACTGGCGGGCGGGGCCGGTCCGGGCGGGTACCAGGTCGAAGTGACCCAGCTCGCGCGCGGCGCCCAGCGGACCTACGCGTTCACCGCGAGCGAAGCCGCGTCACAGCTCACGGTCGGCGGTCAGACGATCGAACTCGAACCTGGCGCGACGCTTTCCGACGCCGTCGCGGCGATCAACTCGAACCACGAAACCGGCGTCTCCGCGGTCGCCGTCGGGGGCAAGCTGGTGCTCTCCTCGCGGACCACGGGGGCCGAAGCGGCGGTCACCGCCTCGGGCGCCGGGATCGCCGAGGAAGCCGCGAAGGCCCGTGCCGGACAGGACACCCTCTACTCGATCGACGGGGTCGCCGGCAGCTCCTCCTCAAACGTGATCGAAGGCGCGATCGCCGGCGTAACGCTCACCGCCACCGCCCTCACCAACGGGCCGGCGACGATCTCGGTCAGCGAACCGACCCCGGACACGAAATCGATCGCGTCCAAGGTCAAGGCGTTCGTCAGCGCCTACAACTCGGCGGTCGAACTGATCGAGACCAAGGTGAGCGAAGAAACGGTCAAAGAACCGAAGACGCAGGAAGAAGCCAACAAGGGCGTGCTCTTCGGTGACACCGCGCTGAACAGCCTGCTCGCCGGGATGCGCCAGACGCTTTCCGAATCCGGCCTCGGCACGCTCGGCGTCAGCACCGGCGCCCCGAGCGCGAGCGTCACCGCCGATTCGGCCTCGGTCCGCGGCATCCTCACCTTCGACGAATCGAAGCTGAGCGCGCTGCTGAAGGAAGATCCGGTGGGCGCCAAGGAAGCGATCAGCGGGGCCAACGGCTTCGTCACCGATCTGGAACCGCTGGTCGAAGCGGCGACCAAACCGGGTGGCGGCATCTCCGAACGGGTCAGTGCCGCGACCAAGGAAGCGGCCCAGCTGCGCGAACAGATGACCAAGCTGGAAGAACGCCTGACCCGGCGCGAAGAACGGCTGCACACGCAGTTCGCGGCGATGGAAACGGCGCTCGCCAAGTCGAAGTCCGAATCGGAATGGCTGGCGGGGCAACTCGCGGGCCTCTCATCGTCGAGTAAGGGCTGAGCCGACCGATGGACCCCTACCGCAGGGCGAGCCAGGCCTACGCCCAGGACAGCGTCCTGACGGCGGCGCCGGAGAAGCTGGTGGTGATGCTCTACGACGGGCTCGCCCGCTTCCTCGCCCGCGGCGCCGCGGCGATCCGGGCC
>JAFDWD010001011.1 GCA_018268695.1 Actinomycetota bacterium | reverse complement strand
TTCATACCCCGGCCGTCTCGGCCACGGCCACAGCCAGCCCGGGCCGTGGCCGAGACGGCCGTGCTCGCGGCAAGCCCTTGCGTCCCTTTCCTCGGTCCCCGGCGCGGGCCGCGGGTCCTTCTACAGCCCGGCGACGAGCCGGCCGACGGTGCTCGCCGAGAAGTAGGGGCCGAAGGTGAGCTTCTTCGGGCCTTCGTCGGTGATGTAGCTGTTGAGGCCGTCGATCTCGGTGCCGCCTTCGATCAGCCAACCGCCGCCGCTCGCTCCCGGGGCCCAGTCGCAGCGGATCCCGATCGTGCTCGGACCGGGCAGGGTCGCGGTGATCGGGTCGTGGCCGGCGAAGCCCGAGACGCAGGTGCGCATCCGTTCGGTGCCGCCGGGGTAGCCGAAGCTTTCGAAGCGTTGGCGGGGGCCGCGGTCGGTGACGATCGTCGCCCCGCCGCCGACCGCGTCGGCGAGGGCGACGCCTTCGGCGTTCGGTTCGACGAGGAAGGCGCCGAGGTCGAAGTCCGGGTTGCCTTCCTTCACCCACTGGGGCAGCGCCCGGGGCCGGCCCGAGAGGGTGAAGGTGCCGTAAGGGGCGGCACCGAGGTTGAACCCGGGGACGAACTCGAGGTAGGTCGACCAGGCGCCGGGCTTGCCGTCCTTGGGGCCGCCGTTGACGCAGTGGCCGGCGGTGAGGACGAGGCGGCGGGTAGGCGAGTCGATCGCGGTGGCCGAGCAGAAGCCTTCCTCGCCGTCCTGGCGGACGAAGAGTCGGCCGTTCCAGGCGTACGGCGGATCTTCTGGCGATTCGACGGTCGAGTAGCTGGCGGTGGCCGGCCGGGGGCGGGGGCCAAGGTGGGTATCGGCGCGACCGTCGCCGTCCACCGACAGCTCGAGCGGCCGTGCCGCCGCCATCCGCGCGGGCGTCCAGAACCGCTCGATCTGGCGCGGGGTCGGGTCGGCCCGCGCGGTTCCGACGAGGAGGACGAAGAGGAGAAGCGCGACGGCGAGTGCTCGGCCGGACATCGCCGCAGGTTATTTGGGCATCAGCCGAGGAGCGGCGTCACGCAGCGGTAGTGGAAGAGGCTCTGCGGGGAGCTGGCAAAAACGGATCCGTTGCTCTGAAGGGTCAGAACGTCGTAGTCAGTAGTGAGCGCGATTATCTCGTCCACCCACTCGCCTCCCACGGCGACGTTGGCTCCTGGTTCGCGGAGAAACGCCATGAACGTCAGCAGCGACGGCAGCTCCCCACCCTGCGCCGCGCAGGACGCCGCCGCATCCGTCGCGTTCGCGACCGCCGCGCTCGGCGTCAGGTCCCAGCACGCTCCGGCGTACTGGCGCCGTCCGGCCGGGCATCCCACCGTGTGGCCGTTGATCGTCGTCGCGTCGGCGGCATGGTCGGCCGCCGTCGCGGTCTGGGCGCGGCGGGCGGTGTCGGCGGAATCGGCGTGGGCGGCACTCGGCACCTCGCCCAGCGTGTCGAGTTGGATCTGGGAGCCCTTCACCGAATCGGTCGCGATGCGGTTGCCGGGCAGCGAGCCGACTTCGAGGCGGTTGCCGGGCAGCGATCTCACCTCGATCCGTCGGCCGTCGATCTTGGTCGCCGCCAGCACGGTGCCGCCGAGGGCGACGAACAGGGCAAGGCAGGCGATCACCAGGGCGGGCGACGGTAGCCGCCGGCTGATGCGCTTCATCTCAGACCTCCATCGGACGAGTCATCCCCAGTGCTCAGGTAATGCCCGAGCGGTGAGAGCCTAATAGACTCGCCACCTACATACGGTCGGTGGTCAAGGGAAGTCCGGTGCGAAACCGGCGTGGTCCCGCCACTGTGACCGGGTCGAGGAGGTCGCGGACGCCGCTTGCCTGGCGTCGGCCACTGGGGGCGCATCCGCTCCCGGGAAGGCGCGGCCCGCCCAAACCCCGGAAGCCAGGAGACCTGTCCCCGGCCAGCCAATACGACCCTCGAGGAAAGGGTGGCTCATATGCCAAGCAGGATGAAATCGACCGTGGCCGCGTGCGCGCTGGTCCTCTGTCTCGCACTGGTGGTGTCCGCGACCGCCTCCGCCACGACGGCGACGCTGCGCGTCGTCGGCAAGGGCAACGTGGTGCTCGCCGAAGAACTGGTCAAGTCCCCGAACGTCTCCGTCAACACCAGCCCGAAGGCGACCTGCCTCGGCGCCGGGACCGGCGGCAGCGGCAAGTCCGTGGCGCTGAAGGGCAACACGGCGCTGGGGCTGCTCGCCAACGGCGCGAAGACGATCAAGCAGCTCTCGCCGCTCTCGCTCACCGATCACTTCAGCTTCGGCCTCGGCCTCTGCGGCGTCGGCAAGAGCGTCGCCTCCGGGAAGGCCTCCTGGTACCTGAAGATCAACCACAAGGGCGCCACGGTCGGCGGCGAAAAGGCCAAGATCAAGACCGGCGACGAAGTCCTCTGGGACCTGGCGCCGTCCTACCCCTATCCGGAAGAGCTGGTGCTGAGCGCGCCGCGGCAGGCGAGCGCCGGGGTGCCGTTCGCGGTGCACGTCTACGCCTACAACGAAAAGGGGCAGCACAAGCCGATGAAGGGCGCGACGGTGATCGGCGCTACCGGGCCCACCGACGCCAGCGGCAAGGTGATGGTGACGCTGACCGAACCGACGCTGCTGAGTGCCGCGATCGGCGAAGCGATCCCCTCCGCGCAGGAGCCGGTCTGCCTCGGCTCGAAGTGCCCCGCCGGTAGCTGATGTCTCGCCGCGGCAAGGCGGTCGCGATCGCGCTCCTGCTCGGAGCGGCGGTCGTGGCCGCCGGCTGCGGTCTCGGCCCGGGCGAGAAGGTCGGCTCGGTCGACCTGACCGTGACGCGTGAATTCGGCGCGACCAAGGTGTCGGAATCGTCGGGAGAAGCGAACGAATCCGACACGGTGATGCGCTTCCTCGAAGGCGAAGTCGAAGACCTCCAGACGCGCTACGGCGGCGGCTACGTGAAGTCGATCGACGGGATCGAAGAAAGCGAACGCGGCGGCCATCCCTACGACTGGTTCTTCTACCTGAACGGGGTCGAGTCCCCGGTCGGCGCCGCCCAGGTGTCGCTGAAGGGCGGCGAGCGGATCTGGTGGGACATGCACAACTGGTCCGGGACCGCGCATGTCCCGGCGGTGGTCGGCTCCTGGCCCGCGCCGTTCACGACGGGCTGGGAAGGGCACGCGCCGGCGGTCGTCGTCGAATGCAAGGGCGGCGGGAAGGCGTGCGCGACGGTGCGCGGGGCACTCGAAGGAGAAGGGGTGAAGATCGCCTCGGGATCGCCGAAGGGCGCGATCCGGGTGCTGGTCGGGCCGTGGGCGAAGCTGCGCTCGGACCCGATCGGCCCGCTGGTCGAGAACGGCCCCGGGGAAAGCGGTGTCTACGCCGAGTTCGCACAGGGCAAGGGCGGCTGGCAGCTGGTCGGGATCGACGAAGACGGCGCCAAGGCACGCACCTTCGGTCCCGACGCGGGCCTGGTCGCGGCGACCCGCCACTTCGAAGGCCCGCCGGTATGGCTGGTCACCGGCGGCACGCTCGCGGCGGTGGAATCGGCGGCCGAAGTTCTCGATTCCGACGATTTGCGGGACCATTTCGCGGTGGAGAGCGAAGCGGGGGCGGTGACGCCGCTGCCACTCCGCTCGGGAGCGAGATGAGATCGCCGTTCGCCTATATCCCTCGCCGGGGGCCGCTGCAGTCGGCCCGGCCCGGCGCCGCGGTCGCCTATCTCGGCGCGCTGGTCGTCGTCGCCTTCCTCTACTCGAGCCCGCCCGTGCTGCTCGCCGCGGGGTTCGCGGCGTGCCTGGCCGGGCGCCTGGCGGGGGCCCGGACCGCGGTCCGGGCGGCGCTGCGGATGGGGCTCGGGCTGGCGCTCCTGATCGTCGTCGTCAACGCGTTGGTCGTCGATCGCGGGGAGACGGTGCTGGCGCGCCTCGGCGAGCTGCCGATTCTCGGCCAGGTCGACATCACCCTGGAGTCGATCGTCGCGGGGGTCTCGATCGGGATGCGGGCGGTGGTGACGATGGTCGCCTTCGGCGTCTACTCGGCCTGCGTCGACCCCGACCGGGTGCTGCGGGCGCTGCGGCCGATCGCGGCGCGCTCGGCGCTCACCGCGACGCTGGTCTCGCGCCTGGTGCCGGTGGCGGCGGCCGACGCCGGGCGCCTCCGCGACGCGGGGCAGCTGCGCGGCCCGGGGGCGGCGCCGGTGGGGAAGGGGGCGTTGGCGCGGCGCCTCCTGGCGGGCTCGCTCGATCGCGCGGTCGACGTGGCGGCGACGCTCGAGCTCCGCGGCTACAGCCTCGACGTCCCGCGTGGGCGCCGGCGGCGCGAGCCGAGCCGCCACGATGTCCGCTTCTACGCCGTCGCGGCGGTGGTCCTTGTGGTGGCGATCGTCGGCAAGGTCGCGGGCGCCGACGACTTCCATCCCTACCCGACGATCCACGTCGGCCTCGGCGCCGCGACGCTCGCGGTCTGTGCGGTGGTGGCCGCGAGCGGCCTGGCGCCGCTGCGGCCGGCGCGGGGGACGGCTCGGCGCCGCGTCGCCCCGGCGCGGGTGTCGGTGGCGCGGGAGGCGGGCCGTGTCTGAGCTCGCGATCCGGCGCGGCGCGGCCCCGGCCCTCGCGGTCGACCGTCTCTCCTATTCCTACGCGCGCGCCGCCGCGCCGGCCCTGCTCGACGTCTCGGTGGAGGTCGCGCCGGGGGAGTTCGTGCTGCTCGCGGGGCGCTCGGCCTCGGGCAAGTCGACGCTCCTGCGCGCGGGCTGTGGCCTGGTGCCCCACTTCCACGGCGGCGAGGTCGAGGGCCGGGTCGAGGTCGCCGGGCTCGACGCGATCGCCGCCGGCCCGGGCGAGCTGGCCGCCGCGGTCGGCTACGTCGCCCAGGATCCGGAGACGCAGGTCGTCTCGACCACGGTCGCGGCCGAGATCGAGCTGCCGCTGGAGATGCGTGGGGACGGCCCCGGGGACCGGGCGCGCGCGGTCGAGGAGGTGGCGCTGGCGCTGGCGATCCCGCACCTGCTCGAGCGCGCCGTCGACACGCTCTCGGGCGGCGAGCTGCAGCGGGTGGCGTTGGCGGCGGCGCTGGTGACGCGGCCGCGGCTGGTCCTCCTCGACGAGCCGACTTCGCAGCTCGACCCGGTCTCCGGCGACGAGCTGATCTGGCTCCTGCGGCGGCTGAACGAGGAGTGGGGGGTGGCGGTGGTGCTTGCCGAACACCGTCTCGAGCGGTGCCTCGCGGCGGCCGATCGGGTGGTGGCGATGGAGGACGGGCGGATCGGCTTCGACGGCTCGCCGCGCGAGTTCCTCGGCTGGACGCGGGAGGCCGACCCGGCGCTGACGACCCCCGCCGCGCGGCTCTTCTCCCTGGTCGGGATCGAGCCGCTGCCGGTCGGCGTCCGCGACGCGCGCCGGACCCTGGGCGAAACGACCACGCCTGAAGCATTGGTGTCGTCAGGGCAACACCAATCCTTCAGGCGTGGTGGTAAGGGGCCGTGGGCGTTCGAGGCGAAGGGGCTCTGGGTGGAGCTCGACGGCGGGGAGGAGGCGCGGGACGTGCTCCGGGGCATCGACCTCGCCGTCGCGCCCGGCGAACGCGTCGCCCTGATGGGTCGCAACGGGGCCGGGAAGTCGACGCTGCTGCGCACCGCGGCCGACCTGATCGATCCGGTCGCGGGCCGGGTAGCGGCGGCGCGGATGGCGCTCCTTACCCAGAATCCGAGCGATTTCCTCGTCCGCGAGCGGGTCGGCGACGAGCTGCCGGGCGTCGACGGTCGCGACGCGCTGCGCGCGGTCGGGATGGAGCACGCGATCGACGCCGATCCGCGCGACCTCTCCGGCGGCGAGCGCCAGCGGCTCGCCCTCGCGATCGCCCTCGCCGGGCGCCTCGAGGGGGACGGCGTCCCCGGCCTCGTCGCCCTCGACGAGCCGACCCGGGGGATGGACCGCGGCCGCAAGGAGGATCTCCACAAGCTGGTCGAGTGCCTCGCCGCGGGAGGCGCGGCGGTCGTCATCGCCACCCACGACGTCGAGTTCGCCGCCGAGTTCGCCGAGCGCGTCGTCCTCCTCGGCGACGGGGTCGTGATCGCCGACGGCCCGAGCGCCGAGATCCTCTCCGGCGGCTGGTACTTCGCCACCGAGGTCGCCCGCGTCCTCGACCGCCCCGGCGTCGTCACCCCCGAGCAGGGCGCCGCCCACCTCGCGGAGCGCCCCGGATGAGCTGGCAGCTGGTCAGCTTCCTGATCCTCGCCGGGGTCCTCCTCGCCGGCTTCGGCTGGTACGAGCGCTCGCGCCCGCCGTCGCAGGTCGTCGCCCTCGTCGCCGCCCTGGCCGCGCTGGCGATCGCCGGGCGCGTCGCCTTCGCCGCCTTCCCCAACGTCAAGCCGACCACCGACATCGTCATCTTCGCGGGCTACGCGCTCGGCCCGGCGGCGGGCTTTGCGGTCGGCGCCTTCTCGGCGCTGATCTCGAACTTCTGGTTCGGCCAGGGCCCCTGGACGCCCTGGCAGATGGCGGCCTGGGGACTCTGCGGCATCCTTGGCGCGGCGCTGGCGCTCGGCACCCGCAACGTCGGACGGCTGACGCTCGCCGCGGTCTGCGGCCTCGCCGCGGTCGGCTACGGCGCGATCCTCAACTTCTCGCTGATGGCGACCTACGGCAGCGGCAGTCTCTCCTGGGAGCGCTTCTGGCTGCTCGAGGGCCGGGCGATCCCCTTTGAAGTAGCCCATGCAGCCGGCAACGTCGTCCTTGCGCTCGCCGCCGGTCCCGCGATGATCAGGATGTTGATTCGATTCCGTGAACGTTTCGAATGGAAGCGGGAGGAAGTCGGGACGGTGAAGCCGACCGGGGCGGTGCCGCCTGCTGCCGGCGGCATCGCGACCACGGGCCGCATCGCCACCGTTCTCGTCGCGGTGCTGCTGCTCGGCGCCTTCGCCTCGACCCGCGCCGAGGCCGCTCCCGCGGGCGGCACCGAAGCCGCGGTCACCTGGCTCGAAGGGACCCAGAACGAGGACGGCGGCTGGGGCGAAAAGCCCGGCGCCAAGTCGGCGCAGGCGATGACCGGCTGGGCGATGCTCGGGCTCGAGGCGGCCGGGGTGAACCCCCTCGACGTCACCAGCGCCGGTGGCAAGTCGCCGGTCGAGTACCTCCAGGGCGTCCTCAGCGAGATCCAGAGCCCCGGGGACCTCGCCCGCACGATCCTCGCCCTCGAGGGCGCCGGGGTCGAACCGCGCGAATTCGGCGGGCGCAACCTGGTCGCGGCGCTGCTCGCCAAGCGACGCAAGGACGGTTCCTATGAAGCGTGGCCGAACACGACCGCGTACGCGGTGCTGGCGCTGCGCTCGGCCGGGATCGCCAACGTCTCCGACTCGATCGAATGGCTGCGGGAAGTCCAGAACGAAGACGGCGGCTGGGGCGACACCGAGGGCGCGCCGAGCAACGCCGACGGGACCGGGGCGGTGCTGCAGGTGCTGGATCCGTCCGGGAAGCCGGCGAAGAAGGCGATCGGTTACCTGCGCCAGACCCAGCAGCCGGGCGGCGGCTGGCGGCTCGGCGGCAACGGCGTGCTGAACACGCAATCGACGGCCTGGGCGATCGAGGGCCTGCTCGCCGCGGGCGCGAACCCGGCCGAGTTCAAGCGCGGCGGCAAGTCGGCGTTCGAATACCTCGAAGACAACCAGGACGCCGACGGCCACTACCGGTACTCCGCGAAGAGCGACCAGACTCCGGTATGGGTGACGGGCACGGTGCTGGTCGCGGCGGCGAAGCAGCACCTGCCGCTGGCGGCGGTGCCGCGGGCGCCGAAGCCGAAGGCGCCGAAGCCCACCCCGACTCCCACCCCTGAAATCACGCCCCTGCCGCTGCCCGAAGAAGGCGGCGTGGCCCCGTTGCCGACGCCGATCCCCGAACTCCCGGCGGAAGTGCCGGGGGCCGAATCTTCCGCGCCGAAGGCTCACGGCGGCGGCAAGAAGGGCCAGAACGGGAAGCAGGGCAAGACCGGGGGCGTGGGCACGAACCCCGGCGGCGCCGGCACGGCCCCGCCGGCCGAAGCGCCGACGCCCGAGCCGATCGAAGAAGGCACCGGCGAATCGTTCTCCGAAGGAGTCCCCGTGGCGGGCTCCGACTCGGGTTCGGGCTCGGGGGGCGGCTCGGTGCTCGGATCGATCGTCGCCGGCCTGGTGGCCGGGGGGATCCTCTTCGCGATCGGCTTCGGCCCCTACAAGCGCTGGAAGGCGACGCATCCGAAGACGCCACCGGCGCCTCCACCCGCGCCGCCGTCGAGCACCGGCCGGGTCACCCTCGGCTCGATGCCGCCGCCCCCGCCCCCGGCGATCAACGGCACGACCCCACACGCTCCGGCCCCGGAGCCGCCTCCGCCGCCGCGCCGTTACTCCTGACGAGTACCCTCGAGCGATGGACCTCGGCAGGGAAACCCAGGTCGTCGGTGTCGGCCCGGGGGCGCGGCGATGCTGACCCGCGCCGCGGCGATCGAGGTGATCGCGGGCGCCCACTTCGAGGTGGTCGTGATCGGCGGCGGCATCACCGGCGCCGGGGTCGCGCTCGACGCCGCCTCGCGCGGCTACTCGGTGGCGTTGCTGGAGCGCGACGATTTCGCCGTCGGCACCTCGAGCCGCTCCTCCAAGATGGTCCACGGCGGCCTCCGCTACCTGCAGAACTTCGACCTCGGCCTGGTGCGCGAGGCGCTCCTGGAGCGCCAGCTGCTCGTGCACCTGACGCCGCACCTGGTCTACCCGACCCCGTTCCTGGTCGCCGCGCTGGGCGAGGAGAAGCGCGACCGCAAAGTCGGTATCGGACTGAACATGTACGACGTGATGGCGTCCTCGCGGGCCGGGCGCGGTCGGCGCGAGAAACGGGAGAAGCGGGAGAAATTCTCCGCGCAGGAGCGCGAGGGCGACCCCTGGTGGTCCCCGGATCGCCACCGGACGATCGACCACGACGAGGTACTTGGGCTGGTCCCGGCGCTCGCCACGCGCGACCCCCACGACGCCTACCTCTTCTACGACTGCCAGACCGACGACGTGCGGCTCGTGCTGACCGTGCTCGGCGAGGCCGAACGCTACGGCGCGGCGATGCTGAACGGCGCCGACGTGGTCGAGGTGACGGGCGGGCCCGGGAGCGCCGCCGGCGTCGCCTTCGTCGAGGCTGACTCGGGCGAGCGGATCGAGGTGAGCGCCGACCACGTGGTCAACGCGACCGGCGTCTGGGCCGACACGATCCGCCCCGAGGTGATCGAGGAGGAGGACGTGCCGCGGATCGCGCCGAGCCGCGGGACCCACCTGGTGCTCGACGCCGCCGACCTGCCGATGGGCAGCGCCGCCTGCATCGTCCCGGCGGGCGAAGGGCGGATGATCTTCGCGCTGCCCTGGTACGGGCGGACGCTGATCGGTACCACCGACAACGACTTCGACGGCGACACGCGGCACCCGCGGCCTGCCGAGGACGAAGTCGAGTACCTGCTCGACGCGGCCAACTCCTTCTTCGGCACGGCCCTCGGGGCGGGTGACCTGGTCGGCGCCTACGCCGGGGTGCGGCCGCTGATCTCGAGCGGCGATCCGCGCAAGTCGGTCGACATCTCGCGCAAGGAGGAGCTGTACGAGACCTCGTCGGGGATGCTGACGATCACCGGAGGAAAGCTCACCACCTACCGACGGATGGCGAAACTGACGGTGGATCGGCTGGTCGAGCGGGAAGGGCGCAAGGCGCCGTGCCGCACGGCCGAGATCCCGCTGGGGATGGAGGCTCGCCCGGCCGACCTCGAGGCATCCGACGAGGTGGGGGAGGAGGCGCTGTCACAGCTCGCCTTCCGTTACGGCCACGCGGCGCGCAAGGTGCTCGACCTGGTGCGGGAGCGGCCGGAGCTGGCGGCGCCGATCGTGCCCGATCGCCCCGATCTCCTGGCCGAGGTCGTGGTGGCGGCGCGCCACGAGCAGGCGCGCTCGCTCGGCGACGTGCTGCTGCGGCGCACCCGCCTCGGGATCCTCGCGGCGCCCTCGCTGCGCGACCCGGAGGCGCGGCGGCCGATCGCCGCGGCGCTGGGCGGGGAGCTGGGCTGGACGGACGCCCGGGTCGAGGCCGAGATCGCGGCCTGGGAGGGCGTCGCGGCGGAGGAAGGGGTGGACCCGGCGCGAAGTATGGGGGGCGCTTCCGCGCCGGCCGCCGCGTCCTCGGCGGACCGCGTTGACTAAAGTCGCCTCGCGATGACCAAGACCGAGCTCGAATCCAAACATCTTTCTGACCTCCACCAGCTCGCCGCCGCTGCCGGCGTCGAGCGCTTCCGGATGCTGACGCGCGCCGAGCTGATCGAGCGCCTCAGCGACGGCAACGGTGACGAGGGTGGCTCCGCGTCGGGCGACGCCGATGCCGATGAGGGCCGCGAGCGCCCGCGCCGCCGACGTCGCCGCTCCGCCTCGAGCGGGCGCGAACGCGAGGAGCGCACCGACGTCGAGGAAGAAGAGGAGGAGCAGCCCCGTCCGCGGCGCAGCCGCGCCGCCTCGAGCTCCCGCGCTGCCGAGGATTCCGGTCGCGATACCGAGGATGCGGAGAAGGACGCCGACGAGGATGGGGAGGGCTCCCGCCCGCGGCGTCGTCGCCGTCGCCGCCGTCCGTTCGGGCGCCGCAAAGAGGGGCTCTCGATCCAGGATCTGCTGCTGCCCGCCGAGTCGGGTCGCCAGGCCGTGTTGATCGCCGACAGCCGCGAGGCGGCCACCGAACTGCTGCGCGGCGTCGCCGCCGACCTCGCCGAGGCCTCCGAGGGTCCCGACCCGGTCGCCCTGCTGATCGACCCGAGCCCCGAGGAGCTGGCCGACTGGAAGCGCGAGGCGCCGAAAGCCGAGCTCGTCTCCGCCGGCCAGGCCCGTCACGCCGACGACGCGCTCGCCGCGGCCCAGCGCCGCGCCGGCGATGGCGAAGACGTGATCCTCCTGGTCGACTCCCTGACCCGCTTCGCCGGGTCCTTCGGCGACAACGACGCCGCGAAGGAGCTCTTCGACGCCGGCCGCGCCAAAAAGTCGTCCGGCAAGGGCTCGCTGACGGTGGTCGTGGCGCTAGAGCGCGGCTGAGCCGCGGGCCGGGCGTCCTTCCGGCCGCTCCGCCAGTCCTAGCTTCGATGTCCTGGGCGTCTTATCGAGGTCCTGGCAGGCGTAAGAGGCCACGCCTCGGCTGCGATCATCTCGGGTGCGTTCGTACTTAGCGCGGTATATGGCCACTAAGTACGAACGCACTTCCTTGCCCCGAGACGGCCGTGCTCGCCGCGGACCGTTGCGTCCCTTGCCCGTCCCTCGGACGGGGCCGTGTGATCAACTACCTACCGGCGGTAGGCGATGCGGCGCCACGACGGCTCCTTGGAGAGCTCGATGAGCTCGGAGCTGCGGTCGGGCTGGACGTAGCCGAAGGTCTGGGTGCGCTCGTCGAAGACGACGTCGAGCTCACC
>JAFDWD010001010.1 GCA_018268695.1 Actinomycetota bacterium | reverse complement strand
GTTCACCAACACCCTCCCGCTCTGCCGGGGCCTGCGGTAGCCGTCGAAAGGCCGGCCCCGAGGCATCCGCCCTGCCGGTGACGATGCGTGAATGCAGATCTGGGTCGTTGCTTTCGCCGCCGCCGGGGCAGCCTGCCAGCTCGTCGGTCTCTGGCTGGTGATCAGAAAGATCGGCGATGACCGTCGCAGGGCGGCTGAGCTCATCGCACGCCCCCGGAGGTACACGACGCCGGTTCGGAAATCGGTCCGACCGGTGCCGATGCCCGCGCGATGGAGCTCGCCAGGGGGTCTCGGAACCTTCGACAAACCGCCCGATCCCCGTCAGGTCGGCACCGAAGCGGCTCGGTCGATCACCACGGTCTTCAACGGGCTGGTGAAGCTCAAGGAAAAGAGCGAGCGCGAACGGGACGAGCTGGCCGATGCTTTGTTGGCGGAAATCGAGGGCGGAGACGAGTTCCTGCGTATGCGGTTCAGGGAGATCCTCGAGTCGGACTTGACCGAACGATGGATCGGGGTCGCCTTCCTTTTTGCCGGGATCCTGTTCGAGGCCGCGGCATCGATCACGGGCACGATCGGCTAGATCTTCGGCGTGGGCCTCTTCGATGAGAACAAGCGACACCCGCTCGGCGCTGCGGGTGAGATCCTCCAGCAGCGAGGCATCAACCGACTTCGGTTCGCAAGCTCGGAGGAGCTTCTTGGTCGCGGTGCGGCCTTGGTCGACGAGACGGGGCGCGAGGAGCGATCAGGCTCGGAGATGCTCCTGATCGCCCAGGCGACGAGGGCGATCCACACCTACGAAACCGTCATCGGCGCCTGCATCCTGGGTCGCGGAGTGCAGGCTTCGATGCTGAACCGCTCGCTCTACGACGACGTGCTCGACATCCATTGGTCCGCAGCAAATCCCGACGTCGCGCCCGACCGCGCTGAAGAACACGAACGCTTCATGGCGCTGGCCGAGCACAAACTCGAGACGGACCACGAGCGCAGCGACCGGCCCTTGACGGCAGCGGAGCAGGGCGAGTTGGCTGTCCTGATCGAGGTCTACGGTGGCGTGCCGCGGGCATTCACTGCCGACTGGCACCGGGCGACGTTCGAGGAGTGCTTCGACCTGGTCAAGGCGCGCTGGTCGGAGTACGAGGACACCGAGAAGCAGCTGAGGTACATCTACGACGTGATGCAGCGCCGGAACAACCTGATGCTGCACCCGTCGCCGACCGGCTTCCGGCAGACGTTCTTCGTCGACGATGAGGGCCACCGCACCTTGAATCGCCTTGGACCCGACTCGCGATGGATCACGGCCCTCAGGGATGGGGCCGGCGGCTTCTACCTGGTCCTCCGGCTTCTCGCCGAAGAGTTCGAGCTGGACCGGGAACCTCTCGCCGAGTCGTTTTCGCGGACGACCGACCTGCTCAT
>JAFDWD010000100.1 GCA_018268695.1 Actinomycetota bacterium | reverse complement strand
TCTGCATCTCGATCCAGCGGATCCTCCTGCACTCCGCGATCGCCGACCGGTTCGTCGAGCGCCTGGTGTCGAACATGGAGAACCTCAAGGTCGGCGACCCGCTCGACCCTGACACCGACGTCGGCCCCCTGATCACCCCCGGCGACCGCGACCGGGTGAAGGAGTGGATCGACGAGGCGATCGTCGCGGGCGCCGAGCTCGTCACCGGCGGCGAGCTGGTCGACGAGGGCCGCTGCATCGCCCCGACGCTCCTCCGCAACGCCCCCAAAGACTCCAAGGTCTGGTGCGAGGAGGTCTTCGGCCCGGTCGCCACGATCGACACCTTCGACTCCTTCGAGGAGGGCCTGGCGATGGCCAACGACTCCCGGTTCGGCCTCCAGGCGGGCGTCTTCACCAAGGACCTGGGCCGCGCGATCGAGGCCGGCAAGACCCTCGAGTTCGGCGGCATCATGGTCAACGAAGTCCCCAGCTACCGTGCCGACCAGATGCCCTACGGCGGCGTCAAGGACTCCGGCAACACCCGCGAGGGCCCGGCCTTCGCCGTCTACGAGCTGACCGAGGAGCGCTTCGTCACCCTGCAGGGCTGAGACGCAACACGGAGATCATAATAGGGATATCCCAACTATAGTTGGGATATGTCCCGTATAGTCACGGCCGAGATGGATTTCCGCCGCCCCCTCAGCGTGGTCGCTCCGACCCTGGACGGGGATGTCCTCGGAGTGCTCGCGGGTGCCCATGAGGAGTTCACCGGACGCCGGATCCACCAGGTGCTGGGGCGAGGTTCGGAGGCCGGCGTGCGCAAAGCGGCGGACCGCCTCGTCGAGCAGGGGGTCGTGACCCGACGGCAGGCGGGCCAGGCGAAGCTCTACAGCCTGAATCGCAACCACCTCGCGGCCGGGTACATCGAAGGCCTTGGGTCCTTGCGGGAAAAGCTGATCAAGAGGCTCAAGACCGCGGTGGGCAGATGGGAGACCCCGCCTGCCTACATGGCCCTGTTCGGGTCGGTCGCGCGAGGGGATGCGGGACCGCAGAGCGATCTCGATCTCTTCGTCTTGCGACCGCCGGGCACTCTTGCCTCGAACCGGGTCTGGCAGGAGCAGCTCGCGAAGCTTGAAAACGATGCCACCGTGTGGACCGGCAACGAGGCACGCATCGTCCAGTTCCGGGTCGCCGAATTGAGAGACGTCGAGGTCCGCAAGATCGCCCGCGAGGTGCTGCGGGAGGGAGTCCCGATCCACGGCGACCCGAGCCGGCTGCGGCTGCCGCCCAGGAAAGCCAAACGGAGGGTGTGATGGCGACCCGCCTGCGCGACTGCGACGAGGCGACGAGGCGCGGTCGTCTGCGCAAGGCGGAGCAGTTCTTGGCGGTCGCCGACCGGCTGCGGCACGAATCCGAAGAAGGCGAGGAGGTGGGCGATGCCTTGGTCACCGTGTGCGTGCACGCCGGGATCGCCGCTTCCGACGTGCTCTGCTGCAAAGCGCTCGGGCACTACGTCCAAGGTGACGACCACCAGCAGGCGATAGCCGAGCTCTCGAAGGTCGCCCCTGGAGGGAAGGAGCTCGGCAAGGACCTGCGGGCCCTGCTGCAGATGAAGACGCAGGCGGCATACGCCGCGGCGCCGATCGGGGCAGCCGAACGCAAGCGGGCCTGGCGCAAGGCCGAGAGCCTGGTCGAGGCGGCCCGCTCGCGCTGAGCCGCCCCGGCCGGCTTCGGATCAGCTCTCGTGCGGCCGCGCC
>JAFDWD010001009.1 GCA_018268695.1 Actinomycetota bacterium | reverse complement strand
TTCTTCACCGCCGGCCGCTTCGCTCGTTTCCGCGGCTTCGGTCGATTCGTCGCTCGAGCTCGAGCTCGATCCGCCGCACGCGGTCAGCGCGACGCTCGCGACGAGGACCAAAAGCATGGCCCCCAGGGTCCACCAACGTGATCTCAAGGTTCTCTCCTCCTGTAGCGCGACAGGGCTCTCGGTCGTCTTCCCAAGCCGGATAGCCCCTTCGGAGCCCCTGTGATTGCGGCAAGCTACCACAGTTTGATCAAATACCACAAGTGAAGACCGCAATTCCCGAGAGACCGTTCGGCGAGCGTTTCGGGCGCCAGGACGTAGAGCTCAGACACCAGACCGTCCCCCATCTACTGCGGCTGCAAGGGGAGCTCTGGGGAGCCCGCGTCGCCGTGCGCATCGGTGAAATGGAGCTGAGCTTCGCCGAGCTGCCCGCCCTCGTCGGCCGCCGGGTGGCGGCGCTCGCGGCGGCCGGGATCGGGCCGGGCGACCGGATCGCGGCGCTCTGCTCGAACCGGATCGAGCTACTCGAACTGATTCTCGCCTGCGGCTGGCTCGGCGCGGTCGCGGTACCGCTGAACACCGCCACCCGCGGACCTCAGCTCGCCCACATGCTGGACAACGCCGAGCCGGCGGCGATCCTGGTCGAGGACGAGTTCGGCGCCGCGCTCGACTCGCTCGAGGACGGCGTGCCCGCGGGGGTCGAGGTCTGGCGGCTCGACAGCGAGCCGAGCGCCTGGCCCACCCCGCCGCAGGAGCCCGCCGCGCCGGGCAAGGTCGGCCCCGGCGACACCCTGGTGATGCTCTACACCTCCGGCACCACCGGCCCGGCCAAGGGGGTCCGCTGCCCGCACGCCCAACTCTTCCGCTTCGGCCTGAACGTCGTCAACCTGCTCGAGATCACCGAGGACGACGTCCTCTACACCTGCCTGCCGCTCTTCCACACGAACGCGCTCAACTGCTTCTTCCAGGCGCTCCTCAGCGGTGCCACCTACACGCTCGACACCCGCTTCTCCGCCTCGCGGTTCTTCACCCGCGCGATCGAGGCCGGGGCGACCGTCACCTACCTGCTCGGGGCGATGGTGCCGATCCTGCTGAAGCAGCCGGTCCGCCCGGCGGAGCGCGAACACTCGATCCGGATCGCCAACGGCAACGCGCCCGCGCCCGACGTCGACCGCGAGATGCGCGAGCGCTTCGGCTTCTGGGTCGCCGAGTGCTACGCCTCGACCGAGGCCGGCTGCGCGCTCGTCGCGCCCCTCCCCGAGCAGCGGCTGGGGAAGATGGGACGGCCGATGCCCGGCTACGAGGCGATCGTCGCCGACGAGCTCGACGAGCCGGTGCCGCCCGGCACCAGCGGCGAGCTCCTCGTCCGTGCCGAGCATCCCTTCAGCCTCGCGAGCGGCTACAACCGGATGCCGGAGAAGACGGTCGAGGCCTGGCGGAACCTCTGGTACCACACCGGCGACCGCGTGGTCGAAGACGCCGACGGCTACCTCAGCTTCGTCGACCGGATGACCGACAGCCTCCGCCGGCGCGGCGAGAACATCTCCTCCTTCGAGGTCGAGCAGGTCCTCCTCGCCCACCCCGACGTCAGCGAGTGCGCCGTCTTCGGCGTCCCCTCCGAGCTCGGCGAGGACGAGGTGATGGCGACCGTCGTCCTCCGCCCCGGCGCCACGCTGGAGCCCGCCGCCCTGGTCGAGTTCTGCTC
>JAFDWD010001008.1 GCA_018268695.1 Actinomycetota bacterium | reverse complement strand
GAGGATCGCGATCCCGCCGTGGGCGATGTAGCCGCCGTAACGGCGCCGGTTCCGCACGACCATCCCTCCCAGCGCCGCTACATATGAGCCGCCGACCAGCGAGCGGCGGGCCGCGGCCCCGCGGGCGAACTCCTGGACGATCCCGGCGAAGGCGAAGGCGGCGCAGCCGAAGGTCAGCAGGGCGAGCGGCTTCGACCCCGCATCGGTGAATGCCAGGAGGGCGAGCGCGACGAGAAGCGCCAGCAGCGCCGGGGCAAGCAGCAGCCGCTTGAGTGCCGCGCGGCTGACTCGCCCCCAGGCAAGCAGCGGGCCGATGCCGGTGAACAGCACCAGGAGTATCCCGAGCGGTGCCGCGTAGCGGTCGAACCAGGGGGCGGCGAGCGAGGCCTTCTGCCCGGTCGCGGCCTCCGAGATGAGCGGGAAGAAGGTGCCCCAGAAGACGACCGCCGCGAGCCCCACCAGGAGCAGGTTGTTGACGAGGAAGACCGCCTCCCGCGAGGCGAGCGATTCGATCCGCTTGACGGCGCGCAGTTCGTCGAGCCGGGAGACGATCAGCAGGGTGGAGCCGACCACGACGACGGCGATCAGGCCGAGCAGCGGGGCGCCCACGGTCGAGGCGCCGAAGGAGTGGATCGACTGCAACGCGCCGGAGCGCACCAGGAAGGTGCCGAGCAGCGCGAGACTGAAGGTCGCGCAGATCAGGACGACGTTCCAGGTGCGGAGGATCCCGCGCTTCTCCTGGACGATGCTGGAGTGCAGGAACGCCGTCCCGACCAGCCAGGGCATCAGCGCCGCGTTCTCGACCGGGTCCCAGGCCCAGTAGCCGCCCCAGCCGAGCACCGAGTAGGACCAGCGCGAGCCGAAGATGAGGCCGAGGCCGAGGAAGACCCAGGCGATCAGGGCGAAGCGCCGGGTCGAGCGAAGCCAGGAGGCGTCGAGGCGCCGCGTGATCAGGGCCCCGATCGCGAAGGCGAAGGGGATCGCGAAGCCGACATATCCTGAGTAGAGGAGCGGCGGGTGCATCGCCATCTCCGGATAACGGAGCAGCGGCTCGAGCCCGAAGCCCTGCGCGGGCGCCGGGTCGAGCCGGGCGAACGGGTTGGCGTCGAACAGCATCAGCCCGGTGAAGAAGGACGCGAGCCCGGCCAGCACCGCCGTCGCCCAGGGGACGATCTCGCGGTGGCGGTCACGGGTCCCGCGCAGGGCCAGCGAGGTGGCCAGCGAGAGCACGCATGCAAACAGGAGCAGCGACCCCTCCTGGCTGGAGTACATGCCGACCAGGCGGTAGAAGAGCGGCGTCGTGGTCGAGGTGTAGTC
>JAFDWD010001007.1 GCA_018268695.1 Actinomycetota bacterium | reverse complement strand
TCGCTCGGCTCGTAGGTCTCGCGGGTGTCGTCCTCGGCGATCCCGAGCTCCCCGCGGAGCAGCTTCCGCTGGCGGCCGACGGCCTCGTTCTCCATCTCCATGTGGGCGTCGAGGGCGACGAAGCGACCGTCGGTCAGCTCGGCCAGCGGGTTGATCTCCGCCAGCGTCATGTCGTATTCGCGGAAGAGGCGGGCGAGCTTGGCGAGGATCGGGGTCGCGCGGTTCAGCTGCGAGCCGGTGACGCCGGTCGCCGCGATCGTCTGCTTCGCCTCGAAGTCGGGGATCGGGAAGAGGTTCGACACGTGGCCGCGGCCGACATGGTCGGGGTGCTTCTCGGCGACCTCCTCGATGTCGATGCCGCCCATGTCGGAGAAGAGCATCAACGGGCGCTTCGCGGTGCCGTCCCAGACGACCGACGCGTAGTACTCCTGTTTGACCTCGGCTTTGGGATCGACTAGGACGCCGCGCGGCATGTGGCCGGCGATCTCGAGCTTGAGGATCGCCTCCGCGTGCTCGGCCGCCTCCTCGGGCGTGTCGGCGAATTTGACCCCGCCCGCCTTCATCCGGCCGCCGGTCAACACCTGCGACTTGATGACGACCGGGCCGCCGATCTCCTCGGCTGCCGCGCGTGCCTCCTCGGGCGTCGTGCAGAAGCCATATTTGGTGACGGGGATACCCGCCAGCTCGACGATCTTGCGTGCCTCGAACTCGAAGAATCTCATCGGCGGGGCACCCTACTGGGCCAATCGGAAGAATGCGAGGAACGTGTCATATCTGAGAACCCTCACCGCTCTGGCCGCGATCGGCGTCCTGGCGCTCCTGGTCACCGGGTGCGGCAGCGGCACCGACGTCGACTTCACCAAGGCCTCGGAAACGGTCCGCGCCAGCCTCGAATCCAAGCGCGAAGGCTTCGGTGCCCCGATCGAAAACGTCGACTGCCCGCAGGGGGTGAAGGTGGAACCGGGTACCAAGTTCGAATGCACGGTCCGCTTTCCGGACGGGAAGGTCGCCTACGCGCTGCTGAAGATCCGCACCGACGAAGCCGATCTGAGCTTGGAATCGCTCTCATCCCACCCGTTTTCGCGCTGAAGCTCGGCAAAAGTGAGGTGGGGACGTGCTCGTTGTGTGTGCATCCGACACATAACGGACAAGCGCCCCCGTTCGTGGCATGATTCGTGTCCCGACCGTTTAACCCCTCCGTTTCCTCGGAGTGCTAGGTCGGGCCGAACC
>JAFDWD010001006.1 GCA_018268695.1 Actinomycetota bacterium | reverse complement strand
TCTCATGGAGGTCCTGGCAGGCTGTGACCTCCATGAGACGCCCAGGACGGGCGGGAGTGCGGTGTTTCTCCGGGGGTCCTTGCGTAAGAGGCCACACCTCGGCCGATCCGTCGACGAAGAGCGTGGGAACTCCACACTTCCTCGCGCCTTCGGTCGGGATCCGCAGTCTTCCGTGACGGTTCCGTCGCGGCCGAATCAGCGCTGTCGACTTTGACCACACCAGGGTGTGGTCAATCCACGCAGCGCTGAATCCGGTGTTGTGCGACACGCACGGAAGCGTGGAGTTCGTGGCATCTCTCCGACCCTCCCCGTACCCCGGCCGTCTCGGCCACGGCCACAGCCAGCCCCCTGCACGCTTGTCTCGCTATGCGAGACAAGCGTGCAGGGGGCTGGACGAGACGGCCGGGCTCGCCGCGACGCCTTGCGTCCCTTTGCCCGTCCCGCCCCTACCTGACAATCATTCGACATACCTCCTCGCCTGGGTGTAGACTATCCCGACGATGTGGTCTCTATCGGACAGCGCCCGTTTCAGCGGCAGGGTTTCTGCATGAGTCGCACGGTCGTGGTCACCGGTGGGGCGAAGGGGATCGGGCGTGCCGCCACTGCCGCCTTCGCGGCGCTCGGCGACCGGGTCGTCGCGCTCGGCCGTGACGCCGAGGCGTTGGAGGCGCTCCCCGCGTCGCTCGGGGTCGCCGGCGGGAACGTCGAGGCCGCGCGCTGCGACGTCAGCGACGAGGCCGAGGTCGAGCGGATCTTCGCCGGCATCGGGCCGGTCGACGTGCTCGTCAACAACGCCGGCGTGGCCGCCGCCGCGCCGCTCGCCAAGACCTCGCTTGCCGACTGGGAGGGGCAGTTCGCCGTCAACTCCACCGCCGCCTTCCTCTGCACGCGCGCCGTCCTCCCGGGGATGCTGGAGCGCGACCACGGCTCGGTCCTCACCGTCGCCTCGACCGCGGGCAAGGTCGGTGCGCGCTACACCGCCGCCTACACCGCCTCCAAGCACGCCGCCGTCGGCCTGATGCGCGCGACCGCCGCCGAGGTGGCGGGTTCCGGGGTACGCGCCAATGCCGTCTGTCCGACCTTCGTCGACACCGAGATGACGGACCGTTCCGTCGCGGGCATCGTCGCCGCCACCGGGCGCGACGAGGCGGAGAGCCGCAAGGCGCTGGAGCGCCAATCGCCACTCGGCAGGCTGGTCGACCCGCACGAGGTCGCCGCCACCCTGGTCTGGCTCGCCTCGGTCGAGGCGGCGCCGATCAACGGCCAGACGATCGTCATCGACGGAGGAGGGATCCAGGCATGAGCCCGTTCCGCGCTTCGGCGCAGTTCACGGAAGAGTGGGAGCACTTCGATTTCAAGGTGGAGGACGGCGTCGCCACGGTGACGCTCAACCGTCCCGACAAGCTGAACGCGCTCACCTTCCAGAGCTACGCCGACCTGCGCGACCTGGCCGCCGAGCTGCCCCATCGCGGCGACGTCCGCGTGCTGGTGCTGGCCGGCGAGGGCCGCGGCTTCTGCTCCGGCGGCGACGTCGAGGAGATCATCGGCGAGCTGCAGAAGATGGAGGCCTCCGAACTGCTCGAGTTCACCCGGATGACCGGCGCCGCGGTGAAGGGCCTGCGCGACATCCCGATCCCGGTGATCGCCCAGATCCAGGGCATCGCCGCGGGCGCCGGCTCGGTGCTCGCGCTGGCCGCCGACTTCCGCCTCCTTTCGACCAAAGCGTCCTTCGCCTTCCTGTTCACGAAGGTCGGGCTGGCCGGCGCCGACATGGGCTCGGCATACCTTCTGCCGCGCATCGTCGGCGCCGGTCGCGCGACCGAGCTCTTGATGCTTGGCGACAAGCTCGACGCCGAGACCGCCCACCGCTACGGCCTCGCCAACTCCCTCCACGAGCCCGAGGAGCTGGCCGCTGCCGTCGCCGCCCTCGCGCGCCGCCTCGCCGACGGCCCGGCGCTCGCCTACGGGACGACCAAGTCCCTGATCGCGAAGGAGCTCGACATGGACCTCCAGTCCTCGATCGAGCTCGAGGCCCTGACCCAGGCGCTGATGATGAAGACGCACGACCACGGCGAGTTCTACGACTCCTGGAAAGAGAAGCGCGATCCGAATTGGGAGGGACGCTGATGCCCGAGACCCCGCACCGCATCGTCGTCTCGCCGGACCTGGCGCCGCCGGTCGGCTACGCGCAGGCGATCGTCGCCGCGCCCGGCCGCACCGTCTACCTCGGCGGCCAGACGGCGCTGAACAAGCAGAACGAGATCGAAGGCGAGACGATCGTCGAGCAGTTCCAGGTCGCCGCCAACAACGTGATGACGGCGCTCCGTGCGGCCGGCGGCGAGGCCGAGCACATCGTCTCGATGCAGATCTTCGTCCGCGACGTGGTCGAGTACAAAGACAACCTGCGGGAGCTCGGCCGGGTCTGGAAGGACAACTTCGGCACGCACTACCCGGCTTCGGGCCTCTTCGGCGTGACCCGCCTCTTCGACGACCCGGCGCTGGTCGAGCTGATGGCGATCGCGGTGATCCCGGAGGAGGGTGCCTGATGGCCGCGGCCGGGACCGACGCGCAGGTGTCGTTGCTCGACGCCCACCTCACCGAGGAGGAGCGCGCGCTCCTGGCCGAATGCGAGGAGCTGGCGACGGCGAAGCTCGCCCCGCTCGCCCACGCCCATGAGGAATCCGGCAACGGGTCGAAGCTCGACCGCGAGCTGATCGGCGCGATCGCCGAGGCCGGCCTCTACGACCGTCTCTACGCCCGCGACGAGGACGGCGCCTGGACCGTCAAGGCGATGGAGCTGTGCCTGATCCGCGAGGGCCTGGCGCGCGGCTCGACCGCCGCCGAGACGGCCTTCGCCCTGCAGGGCCTCGGCTCGTTCCCGCTGCTGCAGTCGGGGACCGAGGCGATGATCGACGAGTGGGTCCCGCGCCTGGCGCGTGGGTCGGCGGTCGCCGCCTTCGCCCTCTCGGAGCCCGACGCGGGCACCGACGTCGCCGCGCTCTCGCTCAAGGCCGAGTCGGTCGACGACGGCGGCTTCATCCTCAACGGCGAAAAGATCTGGATCTCCAACGCTCCCGAAGCCGACCTCTACACGGTCTTCGCCCGCACCACCGCGGGCGCCGGCGCCCGCGGGATCACCGGCTTCGCGGTCCCGCGCGAGAGCGCCGGCTTCTCCGGTGAGGCGATCGAGATGCTCTCCCCGCACCCGATCGGTCGGATCGTCCTCGAGGACGTTCACGTCCCCCGCGAGGCGGTCCTCGGCGAGGTCGACCGCGGGATGTCGGTCGCCATGCGCACCCTCGACCTCTTCCGCCCGAGCGTCGGCGCCTTCGCCGTCGGCATGGCCGAGGCGGCGCTGGCCGCCGCAGTCGAGCACGCCGCCGACCGCGATGCCTTCGGCGGCAAGCTGAAGGACCTGCAGGCGGTCTCGCACCGCCTCGCCGAGGTCGCCGCCCGGATCCAGGGCGCTCGCCTCCTGGTCCACGACGCCGCTCGTTCCTTCGACCGCGGCCTGCGGCCGATCACCCAGGTCGCCGCGATGGCCAAGCTGATGGCGACCGAGGTCGCCCAGGAAGCCGTCGACGTCGCCGTCCAGACCCTCGGCGCGCGGGCACTCGTCCGCGGCCACCTGTTGGAGCACCTGTACCGCGACGTTCGCGCCCCCCGGATCTACGAGGGAGCCTCGGAGATACAGCGCGAGATCATCGCCCGCACCCTGTTCGCCCAAGGAGGAAAATCGTGAAGGTCGCGACCATCGGCGGTGGCCCCGGCGGCCTCTACGCCTCGATCCTGCTCGCCCGGCTCGGCCACGACGTGAAGGTGTGGGAGCGCAACGCCCCCGACGACACCTTCGGCTTCGGCGTCGTCTTCTCCGACGAAACGCTGGCCGCCTTCGAGGCCGCCGACCCGAAGAGCTACAAGACGATCGCCGACAGCTTCGCCCGCTGGGCCGACATCGACATCTACTACCGCGGGACCGTGGAACGCTCCGGCGGCCACGGCTTCTCGGCGCTCGGCCGGATGCGGCTGCTGAACATCCTCCAGGAGCGGGCCGAGGAAGTCGGGGTGGAGATCGAGTACCGGACCGACGCGCCCCCGCACGAAGGGCTGATGGCCGACTACGACCTGGTGATCGCCGCCGACGGCATCAACAGCGCCGTCCGCGAAGCCCATCGGGACGTCTTCCAGACGAGCATCGATCGCCGCCCGTCGAAATTCATGTGGCTGGGGACCGACCTCGTCTACGAGGCCTTCACCTTCCAGATCGTCGAGACCGAGTGGGGCGTCTTCCAGATCCACGCCTACCCATATGACGAGACCCGGAGCACCTTCCTGGTCGAAACCGACGAAGCGACCTGGCGCCGCGCGGGCTTCGACAAGACCGAGGACCGGGTCTTCGCGCCCGGGGAAAACGACGAGGAGGCGATCGAGCGCTTCCGGACGATGTTCGCCGCCGAGCTGTGCGGCCACCAGCTGTTCGCCAACAACTCGCAGTGGATCAACTTCCGCACCATCCGCACGCCCAACTGGCGGCACGAGAACCTGGTGCTGCTCGGTGACGCCGCCCACACCGCCCACTTCTCGATCGGCTCGGGGACGAAGCTGGCGATGGAGGACGCGACGGCGCTGGCCTGGTCGCTGATCGACGCCGACGACGACATCCCCGCGGCGCTGGGGGCCTACGAAGTGGACCGCCGGGCGGTCACCGACTCGACCCAGCGCGCGGCGCAGGCGAGCCTCGAGTGGTTCGAGGGGATCTCCCGCTACGTCGGCCAGTCGTCGCCGCAGTTCGCCTTCAACCTGCTGACCCGCAGCCGCCGGATCACCTACGACAACCTGAAGATGCGCGACCCGGAGTTCATGCGGCGGGTCGACGAGGACTTCCACAGCCGGCTCGACGAGCCGCAGCTGGTGCCGCCGAACGACAACCTCGTGGGGCCGGCGGCGGCGAGCGCCAACGGCACCGCTCCGGAGTTGAAGCCGCCGATGTTCACCTCGCTGCGACTGCGCGACCTGGAGCTCGCCAACCGCGTCGTGGTCAGCCCGATGGACATGTACTCGGCGGTCGACGGCGCGGTCGGGGACTTCCACCTCGTCCACCTCGGCATCCGTGGGATCGGCGGTGCCGGCCTGGTGATGACGGAGATGGTCTGCGTAGCGGCCGAGGGGCGGATCACGCCCGGCTGCGGCGGCCTCTACCGCGACGACCAGGTGGCGGGCTGGGGTCGGATCGTCGACTTCGTCCACGGCCACGGCGACGCGAAGATCGGCTGCCAGATCGGCCACTCCGGGCGCAAGGGCTCGACCAGGCTGATGTGGGACGGGGTCGACCAGCCCCTCGAGGAGGGCAACTGGGAGATCCTGGCGCCGTCGCCGGTCCCCTACTTCGAGCACAGCCAGGTGCCGAAGGAGATGACCCATGAGCAGATGCGGAAGGTGCGGGAGCAGTTCGTCGAATCCGCGCACCGTGCCGAGGAGGCGGGCTTCGACCTACTGGAGATCCACCTCGCCCACGGCTACCTGCTCTCCTCGTTCCTCTCGCCGCTGACCAACCGGCGGACCGACGAATACGGGGGGGACCTGGCCGGGCGGTCGAAGTACCCGCTCGAGGTCGTCGCCGCCTGCCGCGCCGTATGGCCGCAGGAGAAACCGATGTCGGTGCGCATCTCGGCGACCGACTGGGCTGATGGCGGCTTCACCGGCGACGAAGCGGTCGCCCTGGCGGAGAAGCTGAAGGGGATGGGGATCGACATCGTCGACGTCTCCACCGGCCAGGTCTGGGCGGAAGAGAAACCCGCCTACGGCCGCAGCTACCAGACCCCGTACGCCGATCGGATCCGCAACGAGGTGGACATCCCGACGATCGCCGTCGGCGCCATCTCCAGCTACGACGACGTCAACACCACCATCCTCGCGGGCCGCTCCGACCTCTGCGCGATCGGCCGCTCCCACCTCTACGACCCCTTCTGGACCCTCCACGCCGCCGCCGACCAGGAGGTCGGCCGCCGGGCGGACTGGATCGTCCAGTACCAAGGCGGCAGCCGCCGCCCGATGGACGGCAAGATCGACGTCAAACGCCAGCCCCTCCGCAGCTTCGACCCGCCGGAGCCGGAGCCCGACTTCAGCCGCTGGCGCCCCGCCGAGCGCGTCGGCAAGTAGCCCCGGCGGGGCGGGGAACGACGGCAAGGAACGCAAGGCGGTGCGGCAAACCCGGCCGTCTCGGCCACGCCCCCCTGCACGCTTGTCTCGCATAGCGAGACAAGCGTGCAGGGGGCTGGCTGTGGCCGTGGCCGAGACGGCCGGGGGATGTGAGGGAGCGCGTCGGACCGGGAGGTACGCCGGGCTCCGAACGGTCAGGAATCTGCCGCATTCGAAAACTCGACATGGCCGAGCTTTCGAACACCGCAGGCCCTGCGGTGTTCGAAACCCGTCGTATAGGCGGATAAGGAACACGGCACATCCCTGACCGTTCGAATCCCCCGCTCTCTCACACGAAGCCCTCACGTCCTGGGCGTCTCATCGCGGTCACAGCCAGCCAGGACCGCGATGAGACGCCCAGGACGTCATAGGACTGCCGCCCCCGCCGGCACAACGCTCCCAAAGCCTCCCCCGATTTGCGATTTGATACGAAATCAGAAGTGCGCTAGGGTCGGCGCCAGCGCATGAGTCGATCCCCGAGCGATCTGTCGCAGAGCCATCCGTTCGTCGCTGCCGCGGTGCAGGCGGCGCCGGTCTACCTCGATGCGGAGGGGACGGCGGAGAAGGTCGCGGCGCTGGTGCGCGAGGCGGCGGGGAACGGGGCGGAGCTGGTCGCCTTCCCGGAGGTCTTCATCGCCGGCTATCCCTATTGGAACTGGGTGATGACGCCGCTCGAAGGGAGCGCCTGGTTCGAGAAGCTGCAGCTCTGCTCGGTGGGCCTGGAGGACCCGGCGATCGACATCGTCCGCGGCGCCGCCCGGGAGGCGGGCGCGGTCGTCGTCGTCGGCATCAACGAGCGCTCCCCGCACTCGGTCGGCGCGATCTACAACACGCTGCTGACGATCGACGGCGACGGGGAGATCATCGGCGTCCATCGCAAGCTCGTCCCCACCTGGGCGGAGAAACTCACCTGGGCGCCCGGCGACGCTAGCGGGCTGAAGGTCCGCCCGACCAAGATCGGGCCGCTTGGTGTCCTCGCCTGCGGCGAGAACACCAACCCGCTGGCGCGGTACTCGCTCCTCGCCCAGGGCGAGCTGATCCACGTCGCCGGCTACATCAGCCTGCCGGTCGCCCCGCCTGAGTACGACATGGCCGCGGCGATCCGCCTGCGCGGCATGACCCACTCCTTCGAGGGCAAGGTCTTCACCGTGATCTCCTGCTCGACGATCTCGGACGAGATCCTCGACACGATCGCCGGTGACGACGCCGACATCCGCGAGCTGATGTCCCGCAAGCACAGCGCCTTCTCCGGCGTGATCGGGCCCGACGGCGCCGAGATCGGCGAGTCGCTGATCGACGACGAGGGGATCGTCTACGCCGAGATCGACCTGCGGCGCTGCATCCAGCCGAAGCAGATGCACGACGTGATCGGCGGCTACAACCGCTTCGACATCTTCGACCTGCAGGTGGACGACCGGCCGCGGACGCCGGTGCGGATGCGGGGGGACCAGGACCACCCCGCCGACGAGTGGCCGGCGCCCCCGGCCGGGACCGATCGAGACAGCGAGGAAAGGAAGAGCGATGACCGATGACACCGTGCTCGGACGCGCCCGGGTCGAGGATCGACCGGAGCTGCAGGAGTACTACGCGAAGCTCGAGGAGCTCTCGGCGGGGGCCCTCTGGACCGTCGCCAACGACATCGAGCCGTGGGAACCGAAGTCGAAATCGACGCCGACCCTGTGGAACTACGAGGCGCTTCGCCCGCTGGTCCTGCAGGCGGCCGAGCTGGTCACGCCCCAGGACGCCGGCCGCCGCGTCGTCTGGCTCGCCAACCCGAGCCGCCGCGAGGTGAGCGCCGCCGTCGGCTGGCTCTACTCCGGCCTGCAGATCATGGGACCGGGCGAGTGGGCGCCCGCGCACCGCCATGCCGCCGCGGCGCTGCGCTTCATCATCGAGGGCGAAGGCGCCTACACCGTCGTCGACGGCGAGAGGGCGACACTCGGCGCCAAAGACTTCGTCATCACCCCGTCGGGGACCTGGCACGACCACGGCGTCGACGAGGGCGGCAACGTCCCGGCGATCTGGCAGGACGGCCTCGACATCCCGTTCGTCAACGCGATGGAGGCGAACACCTACGAGGTCCACGCCGACGGCCGGCAGACGGCGCAGGGGGAGACCAACCGCTCGACCGGCAGCCACGCGGCCGCCGGCCTCCTTCCCGACGGCGACAAGCGCTGGGACTCTCCCTACTCGCCGCTCCTCAAGTACCCGTTCGAGCGCAGCTACGAGGCGCTGCAGTCGCTCGCCAAGGCCGAGGCTCCCTCGCCCTACGACGGCGCCGTGCTGCGCTTCACCAACCCGGCGACCGGCGGGCACGTGATGCCGACGATGGGCGCGCAGATCCAGCTCCTCCAGCCCGGCGAAGCGACCAAGGCCCACCGCCACACCGGCAGCATCATGTACACGGTGGCCAAGGGCGAGGGCCACTCGGTGATCGACGGGC
>JAFDWD010001005.1 GCA_018268695.1 Actinomycetota bacterium | reverse complement strand
TGATCGAGTTCTTCCAGATCAAACAGGTCGAGCAGACCCTCGAGTAGGTGGTGGTGAGCGATGGCCGGCGCGCGCATGCGGCGGGTCGACGAGGCGGTGCGGGAGGTGGTCGCCGCGACCGTCTCCGAACTCGCCGACCCGAGGCTCGGGTTCGTCACCGTGACCGGGGTCGAGACGAGCCCGGACCTCCGCACCGCGAAGGTCTACGTGAGCGTTCTGGGCGACTCGACTGAGCGCGACGCTACGCTGGAAGCCTTGCGTTCGTCGCACGGCGTGATCCAATCGCGGATCGCGGCCGAGACTCGGATGAAGCGCACGCCAACCTTGACCTTCCACTACGACGACACGATCGAGAAGGGTGTCCGGATCTCCCGGCTGCTCGACGAGACCGACGAGGACGACGGGCGATGAGCGACGTCACCGCCGCCGCCCCGACCTCCGTCGGCACCGTCGGGATGGACTTCGAGGCGATGCTCGCCGAGATCCGCGAGCACGACCGCTTCCTGTTGACCGCCCACGAGGGCCCCGACGGCGACGCCCTCGGCTCGCTGCTGGGCATGCACCGGCTGCTGCAGAAGCTGGGCAAGGACTCGGTGATGTTCCTGGCGGCGAAGGAGTTCCCGCTGCCGATCGAGTACCGCTTCCTGCCCTTGGAGGAGGTCTTCCACGAGGCCCCCGCCGATATGGCCGACCGGGTCATCGTCTTCCTCGACTGCGGCAACATCGACCGGATGCCGGTCGAGTTCCTGACCGAGGGCGGCAACCGCAAGCTGAACATCGACCACCATCACGACAACACCCGGTTCGGCGAGGTCAACCTCGTCTGCCCGGGCGCCTCCTGCACCGCCGAGATCGTCTACGACCTCGCCCATGTGCTGGGCGTGCGGATCGACGCCGAGATGGCGATGCCGCTGTACGTCGGACTGATCACCGACACCGGCAAATTCATGTACGAGAACACCAACGCCCACACCCACCGGGTGGCGGCGGAGCTGATCGATGCCGGGGTCGACGTGGACGACACCTACCGGCGCCTCTACGAGCACGTGCCGATCGAGAAGCTGCGGCTGGTCGCGCGGGCGCTGGACGGCATCGGCCGCCATTGCGACAACCGCCTCGTCGTCAGCTACATCACCGCCGAGGACTACGCCGCGACCGGCGCCGGCGAGGAGATGACCGAGGGCGTGATCGACCACCTGCGCTCGATCGAGGGAACCAAGGTCGCCGCCGTGATCCGTGACCTCGGCAACCGCGGGCGTGCCGCCCGCAAGGTGAGCCTGCGCTCCTCGGAGGGCGACGTGGACGTCTCCGCGATCGCCCGCAAGCAGGGAGGAGGCGGCCACAAGCGCGCCGCCGGCTTCTCCACCGACGACGACCTGCCGACGCTCGTCGACTTCCTCTGCGGCGAGGTCGTCGCCCAGCTCGGCGACGACTGAGGCAGCCGTGGCACAGATCGACACCGCCGGGGCGGTGCTGCTCCTCGACAAGCCGGCGGGGAAGACCTCGCACGACATCGTCGCCGCGGTGCGCCGCGAGCGCGGGGTGAAAGCGGGGCACGCGGGGACGCTCGATCCGTTCGCCACCGGCCTGCTCCTCGTCCTGCTCGGCAAGGCGACGCGCCTGCAGCGCTTCCTGGTCGGCCTGCCGAAGACCTACCTGGCGACCGCCCGCCTCGGCTGGACCTCCTCGACCGGGGACCCCGACGGGGAGCTGACCGAGACCGGCATCGTCCCCGAGTCACTCGCCCTTCCGACCGGCACGGTGCGCCAGCGCGTGCCGATGACCTCGGCGGTGCGCGTCGGCGGCGAGCGCCTCTACAAGAAGGCCCACCGGGGCGAGACGATCGAGACGCCGGTACGCGACGTCCAGGTCCACCGCGCCGAGCTCCTCTCCGCCGGAGACGGGTACGCCCACTACGAGATCGAGTGCAGCGCCGGCACCTACGTGCGGACGCTGGTCGAGACGCTCGGCGACGCCTACTGCTCCGACCTGCGCCGCGTCGCGGTCGGCCCGTTCCGGATCGAGGACGCCGGTCGGGAGGTTCCCGTGGCCGAGGTGGCGGAGCTGGTGCCGGCCGTGGGCGACGCACTGCGATGATGCGCCTACCCGTGCCCAGTCCGCTCGCCCTCACCAGCTGATGTCGATCAAGGTCACCTCCCTGGAGGACGCGGAGCCCCGCGCCCGCAACGTCGCCATCGGCACCTTCGACGGCGTCCATCTCGGGCACCGCGCGGTGATCGAGGGCATGGACACCGTGCTCACCTTCGAGCCGCACCCGCTCGAGGTTCTCCACCCCGACGTCGCGCCGAAGCTGATCAACTCGCTGGCGGTCAAGCGCGACGTGCTCGACGGCCTCGGGGTGGAGGAGCTGGTCGTCATCCACTTCGACGAGGAGTTCTCGCACCGCAGTGCCGAGGACTTCATCTCCTACGCCTTGGTCGAGAAGCTCGGCGCGCGCCGGGTCGCGGTCGGCGAGAACTTCCACTTCGGCGCCAAGGCGCGCGGCACGCCGGCGATGCTCGCGGCCCATCCGGAGTTCGATACCCGGGTCCAGAAGATGGTCGAGGTCGACGGTGAGACGGTCAGCTCCTCGCGAATCCGGGCGGAGATCGCCGCGGGGGAGATGGAGGCCGCCCGCCGCTGTCTCGGCACCCCCTACATGCTCGAGGGGGAGGTGGTCGGCGGCGAGAGGCGGGGGCGAGAGCTCGGTTTCCCGACCGCCAACATCGTCCCCGACCCCCGTCTCGTCACGCCCGGGTACGGCGTCTACGCCGCCTTCGCCAACGGTCACCCCGCCGCGGTCAACGTCGGCACCCGTCCGACCTTCGACTCCAAGCTCGGCCTCCTCGTCGAGACCTTCCTGATCGACTTCTCCGGCGACCTCTACGGCCAGACCCTGCGCGTCGCCTTCGTCGAGAAGCTGCGCGACGAGATCGCCTACGAAGGCGTCGACCCCTTGATCAAGCAGATGCATGCCGACGTCGAGGAAGCCCGCCGGATCTGCGCCGATTTCACCGAGGCGGCGGCGCGCGGCGGCTGAGGCCGACCCTTTGCTATCTTGCTCCGAGCCGCGACCCGAGAGGGCCGCGCTTTTTACGAGATGAGCCTG
>JAFDWD010001004.1 GCA_018268695.1 Actinomycetota bacterium | reverse complement strand
TAACGGCGCCGGGCGATCGCGTAGACGACGAGGACCAGTGCCACGGCCAGGCCGATGGCGCGCAGGGCCGTCAGTTCAGCCGGAAATATGCCTGCAAGCGGGATCATTCGCGGGCAGAGGATACGGCCGCGGCCGCCGCCGAGAGCGCCAGGGCGGCGAGCGGGAAGATCAGCGTCATCAGGATCTCGTTGCGGCGCGGGGCCGCGAGGGTCGCGGCGCCGACGGCGGTGACGAGCACGATCGGGATGGCCAGCGCGACCGCCTCCCACCAACGGCGGCGGAACGCAAGCAGGACGAGTCCCGCGATACCGAGCAGCACCAGGAGCACCTGGACGACCCTGCCGAGCCCCGACCCCATCGCCGCGCCGGTCCCGCTCGACCACATCCGCCCGACCTTGCGCACGGTCATCCCGAGGTAGCCGATCGGGTCTTCGCCGAAGTACTTGGAGAAGTTCTCCTTGCCGATCTTGCCGAGCGCCGAATCGCGGGGAAGTTCGGGATAGCGCGCTGCGACTTCGTTGAAGAGCTCCGTCGGTTCGACTTCGTTCAGGGCCTGGGACTGCGGCGGGAGCGCGATGCCGGTCTTGCGCTGGTAGAGGATCGCCTTGACCCGCTGGTATTCCCCGTCGGCGGGATAGAAGGTGCCGACGTAGAGGGCCTTGCCGCCGCCGGTCGAGATCGGCACGAAGCGTTCGAAGACGACGAAGTTGCGGATCGTCCAGGGCACGATCGGCAGCAGCAGCGCGACCAGCATCAGGCCGACCGCCGCGGTGCCGAGGCGCCACTCGCGTTCCCAGGCCCAGCGGACGGCGGCGAGGACGACGAAGGCCCCGGCGACGAGCGTGTACTCGGGGCGGAACATCGCGGTGCAGCCGAAGAGGAAGCCGGGCAGGAGCCACCGCCACGGGCTCTTTCCGTCCCACGCCCAGAAGAACGCGAGGATCGCGGCGGGCAGGGAGAGCATCGCCGGCGGCTCGCTCATGATCTCGCCGACCGAGTGGATGAAGGGCGGGTAGATCGCCACCCCGGCCGCCCCGAGGAGCGCGGGCCATCGCCCGCCGAGGCGCCATCCCAAGAAGAAGACGACGAGGATCGTCCCGACCCCCATCAGTGCCTCGAGGATGCGGATCGTCCCTTCGCGCGGCCCGCCGGTGACGACGAAGAGCCCGGCGTAGAGCCACGGCGCGCCCGGGGACCAGTCGCTCGAGGCTTCGCTCTTGAATTCCGGACCGCCGTAGCTCCCTTCGGTGTAGAGCGACTTGGCGAGGGCGTAGTAGGCGTGCGAGTCGTCGGCCGGGTCGGCGACGGGGTGGACGACGGCAACCGCGCGCGCGGCGAGGCCGACCGCGGCGATGCAGGCCAGCGCGATCAGCGTGCGGCGCCCGTAACGGGCGGGCAGCGAGCGAAACCAGTTTAAGGAGGCGTTCAAGGGCGCCGGTCAGGCTACTCGCGCGGCGGCAGGAAACCCCGCCGGCCCGCTGAAACCTCCAGCAAACCCACGGGAAAGGAACCCCCAATGAAGCGCATCTCCCTGATCCTGGCCGGAGCGTTGGCCGTGCTGGTGGCCGCCGTCGGCACCGCCGGCGCGATGCCGACCGAAGGGATCGTCAACACCTCTTGCAGCACCACCTCGAACATGGTCGCGGGCCACAAGCTCACCGCCCGGGTCACCGGCACCAACGTCGACCCGTCGCAGATGAAATACGCCGAATGCAAGATCGTGAAGCGCGTCCTCAACCAGGTGATCAAGAAGGAAGTCGAGAAGCCGACGGTCATCGAAGGCTTCCGCATCACCCCGAGCATCACCTCCGAAGCGCCGCTGGTGATCAAGTACAAGGGCCTCTTCCGCGGCGCCGACACGGCGACGGAAATCAAGCTGGCCTTCAAGATCGAATACGCGAACAACTAGTCACGGAGAACTGACCCTATGAAGCGCATTCCCCTGATCCTGGCCGGCGCCCTGGCCCTCCTGCTGGTCGCCTCGGTCGGCACCGCCGCCGCCGGTGGCGTCAACCAGCCGGCGGAAAAGGAAACGCCGAAGATCAACACCACCTGCACGACGAGCTCCAAGAACGTGATCGGCAACAAGGTCACGATCACGGTCACCGGCAAGAACGTCGCGCAGTCGCAGAAGATGTTCGCCCAGTGCCCGACCGTCAAGAAGGTCGCCAACAAGAACCTCTCGCTGCGGATCGAGAAGCCGCTGGTGTTCGAAGGCTTCCGCTGCACCCCGCGCGTCCTCACCGGCGGCGAAGGCACGGTGGAACCGCAGAAGGTCGCCTACAACTGCCTCTTCCGCGGCGCCGACACGGCCACGGAAATCGTCCTCAAGTTCAAGGTCACCTACAACACCGACTGATCGTCTCTGCTCCGGACGGCGGCGGTGAGCCACACCGCTGCCGTCCCGGCGCAGGCGGCAAGTAGCGGGATCAGGACGAGGACGCGGCGGGGCGAGGCGACGAGCAGGGCACTGACCAGGGTCACGGCGAGGAAGACCGCGCCGATCAGGAGCGCCTCCCAGCGGCGGAGGTAGGCGAGGAGGCCCAGGCCGAGGAGGCCGAGGCCGAGCAGCACCCAGTGGAGCGCCTCCCAGACCGGCGTGCGCATGATCGCCCGGGGCCCGTGGGACCAGATGCGGCCGATCTTGGTGGCGACGAAGCCGATGTATTCGCCGGTGTGGTGCTGGATGTCGTCCTTGAGTTGTTCCTTGCCCATCTTCGAGAGGGCCTGGTCGGGTTCCATCCCCGGGTAGGTGGCTTCGGCGAGGCGGGCGAGGATCTGCTCGAGGCGCAGGTTTTCGAGCGCGTGGGGGCCGAACAGCTCTGGGTGTTCGGCGACCACGCCCGCTCCGACCCTTTCCGGGTTCCCGTCGGAGGGCAGGTAGGTCCCGGCGTAGAGGACCTGACCGCCGCCGGTGGAGACGGTCACAAATCGGTCAAGCGCGACGGCGTTGCGGATGGTCCAAGGCCCGACCACGACGATGATCCCGAGGGCGACGATCGCCGCGGCGCCGAGGGCGCGCCGCCACGGCATGTGAAGCCGTTGCCGCAGGAAGACGAGCAGCGCGAGCCCGAGCCCGATCGCCAGGTACTCGGGACGGACCAGCGCCAGCGCCCCGAGGGTCAGGCCGGGCACGAGCCAGCGCCAGAGCGAGTCGCGGTCGGCTGCCCAGAGGATCCCCAGGATGCCGCCGACCAGGAGCGTCGCCGCGAGCGGCTCGGTCATCAGCATCCCGGTGTACTCGAGCGTCGCCGGATAGATCGCGACGACCAGCGCCGCGATCAGCCCCGCCACCACCGCCCCGACCCCTGGACCCTCGCCGACCCCTGCACGCTTGTCTCGCATAGCGAGACAAGCGTGCAGGGGTCGCAGGGGTGTGGCGAGGCGGCGGGCGAGGAGGTAGGCGAGGAGCGGGGCCAGGGCGCCGATCAGCGCCAGGACGATCCGGGCGAGCCGTTCGTGGACCCCGCCGGTGACCTTGTAGATCCCCGCGACGAACAGCGGCAGGCCGGGGGAGTAGTCGGTGCTCGGCTGGGTCGCGGCGGCGCCCACGGTGAAGCCGTTGCCTTCGTCGAGGTTCTTGGCGATCGCCGCGTAGGCGGCGGCGTCGAAGACCGGGGCGCGGCCGCTCCAGGCTTCGCCGAGGCGCAGGCCCGCGCCCAGCAGCAGGATCGCGACAAGCGCCGCAATCCCCAATCTGCCGCCGTTTCCGGCCACCAAACGGTTTGGCATCGGCACGATTCAACTAACCTTGCCGGTCTATGCGGATCCTCATACTCGGTGGCGACGGCTACCTCGGCTGGCCGACGGCACTTCGTTTCTCGGCGCGCGGGCACGAGGT
>JAFDWD010001003.1 GCA_018268695.1 Actinomycetota bacterium | reverse complement strand
ACTTCGTCATCTTCCCGATGTTCTTCCTCAGCGGGGCGCTCTACCCGACCGAAAAGCTGGCCGACTGGCTGCAGCCGCTGGTCCGCCTGAACCCGCTCACCTACGGCGTCGACCTGATGCGGCACTATCTGCTGGCCGAGGAATTCCGGGCGGTGAGTCACGTCGAATTCGAGCCGCTCTTCGACATCGCCTACCTGGTCGTCTTCACGGTCGTCTGTCTCGCCGTGGCGACGAAGCTCTTCGGCCGCGAGGAGCACCTCTCGGCGATGTTCCTCGGTGGCGAGGGGCGCCGGAAACCGAAGCCGAAGAAGGTCGGCGCCGGGCGCCTGCGCCTGCCCGCACCGGCCGGGCCGCTGTCGGGGATCGTCGGCCGCGAGTTCAAGCGCGCTGTGCGCCAGCGCGGTCGCCTCGCCTCCACCTTCGCCCGGCCACTGCTTTGGCTGATCGCCGCCGGGACCGGCTTCGCGGCGCTGATCCCGGGCGGCAACTACGAGACCTACCTGCTGCCGGGGATCATCGGCATGGTCATCCTCTTCTCCTGCCTGCTCAGTGCGCTCGGCTCGGTCCACGACCGCCAGTTCGGGCCGATGCGGATGCTGCTGATCGCGCCGGTCCCGCGCGGCCTCGTCGTCCTCGGCAAGACCCTCTCCTCGACCCTGCTCGGCGCCGCGTTCGCCGTGGTCTTCTCCGTCCTCGTCGTCTTCTTCGACATCGAAGTCGGCTTCAACGACTACCTCGGGTTCGTCGGCGCCTGCCTGCTCTGCGCCCTGGCGCTCTCCTCCCTCGGCATGCTCGCCGCCTCCCGGATCCGCAAGCTCGAGGACTTCGCGGTGGCGATGAACTTCGTCATCTTCCCGCTCTTCTTCTTCAGCGGCGCGCTCTATCCGGCGGGCGAGCTGCCCGGCTGGATGCAGCCGCTGGTGCGCCTCAACCCGCTCACCTACGGCGTCGACCTGATGCGCCAGACGCTCCTCCACAACGAGCACCACATCCTCGCCCCGGCCCAGTTCCAGGCCTGGCTCGACGTCGCCTACCTCGGCGCCTTCTCCCTCGTCTGCCTGGCCCTCGCCTCGTTCCTCTTCGGCCGCGAAGAGCACCTGGCGCCCATGATGCTTGGCGGCGCGACGAAACGGCTCCCACTCCTGAAAGGCTCCGCGCGATGGCGTTCTTCTTCGACGGCCACAACGACTCGCTGACCCGCGAGGACCATGGCGACTTTCTTGCCGGGCGCGAGGGAGGGCAGCTCGACCTGCCGCGGATGCGCGAGGCCGACATGCGCGGGGGCATCTTCGCCGTCTTCATCCGCAACCCGGAAACGGCCGACTGGCGCCCGGCGCTGAGCAAACGCCCGGGTGGCGCCGGGCCCGCGCCGGAACTGGACCACGCCTTCGCGAGCGCCGCCTCGACCACCGCCGCCGGGCGGCTCCTGGCCTGGGAGCGCGAGGGGGCGGTGCGGGTGGGGAGGACGATCGCCGACGTCGACGCGGCCGCGGAGGGTGGTCCGCCGGTCGCCGTCCTCCACCTCGAGGGCGCCGAGGCGATCGACGCCGACCTCGAATCGCTCGACCTCTGGTACGCGGCGGGCCTGCGCTCGGTCGGCCCGGTCTGGAGCAGGCCCAACGCTTTCGGCCACGGCGTCCGCTTCCGCTTCCCCTCGACCCCGGACATCGGCCCCGGCCTCACCGACGCGGGCAAGGCCCTCGCCCGCCGCTGCGCCGAGCTCGGCATCGTCTTCGACCTCGCCCACATGAACGAAGCGGGCTTCTGGGACGCCGCCGCCCTGGAAGCGGCGCCGCTCGTCGTCAGCCACGCCGGCTGCCACGCGCTCTGCCCCAACTCCCGCTGCCTCACCGACGCCCAGATCGACGCGGTAGGGGCGACCGGTGGCCTGGTCGGGATCGTCTACGCCCCGGCCTTCCTCCGCCCCGACGGCAAGAACGAGCCGGAGACGACCCCGCTCGACCTCATAGTCCGCCACGCGCGCCACGTCGCCGACCGGATCGGCGTCGAGCACGTCGCCCTCGGCTCGGATTTCGACGGCACTGAGGTGCCTGACGCGCTGAAGGATGTGACCGGCGTGCCGGCGCTGCTCGAGGAATTCGAGAAGCACGGGTTTACGCCCGAGGAGATCGAGGGGATCGCCTGGGGGAACTGGCGCCGCACCCTGGCGCGCTGCTGGAACGAAACCTGACGCCGGTTGTGCGGACCGTTTCGGCCGTCCGAGTTTGTGGTCCTGGGCGTCTCATGGAGGTCCTGGCAGGCTGTGACCTCCATGAGACGCCCAGGACGGAGGGAGTGCGGTGTTGCTCCGAGGGTTCGTGCGTGTTCTGCCACACCCGGCCGGGATCGTTGACGAGGACGTCGGGAACTCCTTCTCTCACGAACTGCGGGAGGTTCGCTCAGGAGTCCCCGAAGTCCCTCACAGCTGCTCCCGCCGCCACTCGTGGAGCAAAACTCGGTCTATGACCGACCAAGTCACCACGGGCTGTGGAGCGAAACCGT
>JAFDWD010001002.1 GCA_018268695.1 Actinomycetota bacterium | reverse complement strand
CTGCCGGAAGCGCCGGTCGCCTGCAGCAGCACCGTGTCGTTGGTGCTCATCTGGCCGTCGACCGTGATCCGGTTGAAGGAGGGATCGACCGAGCGCCGCAGTGCCGCGGCCGGGTCCTCGACGACGGCGTCGGTCTGCACGAAGCAGAGCATCGTCGCCATGTTCGGCTGGATCATGCCACCGCCCTTCGCCTGGGCGGAGAGGGTCACGCCGTCCATCTCCACCGTCACGAGCTTGCGCCAGCGGTCGGTGGTGGTGATCGACTCGGCGAAGACGTCCGCGTGGTCGGCGGCGAGACCCTTGGCTGCCGCCTCGATCCCCTGCAGCACCGAGCCCATCGGCATCGGCACCCCGATCACGCCGGTCTCGGCGACCGCGACCTGGGCGGCCTCGAGCCCGAGCGCGTCGGCCGCCCGTTCGGACATCGCGAGCGCGTCGGCGAAGCCCTTCTCCCCGGTCTCGGCGTTGGCGTTGCCGGAGTTGACGACCGCGGCCCGGACGTGGGCCTGGTCGATGATGTCGCGGCAGACGCGGATCGGCGCCGCGGCGGAGGCGTTGCGGGTGAGGACCAGCGCCGAATCGACCCGCTCGGCGTCGCAGACAAGCAGGCCGACGTCGGTCGCCCCGCCGCCCTTGAGGCCGACGTGGGTGCCCCCCGCCCGGAAGCCGGGCGCCAGCTGCGAGGGCTCTAGTTCCTCGACGCCCCGAGGCGGGTCGACCCACCGTGACCGGAAGAATCCGTCGCTCACCGGAGGCCCTCCGTCTCGTCGAGACCCAGCATCAGGTTCAGGTTCTGGACTCCCTGGCCGGAGGCGCCCTTCCAGATGTTGTCGAGCGCGCCGAAGGCCATCGCCCGCCCATGCTCGTCGATCGTCACGTAGACGTGGCACTCGTTGGTGTCGCGGAGTGCCCGCAGGTTGGGCGGGCCGTCGAGGACCCGGACGAACGGCTCGTCGGCATAGCGCTCGCGGTAGAGCGCCTGGGCCGCGTCCTTCGAGGTCGGCTCGGTCAGGGTCGCGAAGCAGGTCGCAAGCTCGCCCTGGTCGAGCGGCACCAGCGCCGGGACGAAACTCACCTTGGCCGCGCTCCCGAGCGCCGCCAGCTCCTGTTCGATCTCGGGCCGGTGGCGGTGCCCCTCGGTCTTGTAGGGGAAGGCGTTCTCGGTCATCGAGGAGAAGTGGACGATGTCGTCGGTCGAGCGCCCGTAGCCCGAGGTGCCTTGGAAGGCGGCGACGGAGACGTCGGCGACCAGGCCCTGTTCGGCGAGCGGCGCGAGCGCCAGCACGGTCGCGGTCGGGTAGCAGCCGGGGGTGGCGACGAGGTCGGCGCCGCGCAGCTCCTCCCGGTACATCTCGGTCAGCCCGTAGACGCCGGTGCCGAAGAGGTCCGGCGTCTTGTGCGGCCCGTACCACTGCTCGTAGGTGCCCATGTCCCGCAGGCGGAAGTCGGCGGAGAGGTCGACGACCTTGATCCCGGCGGCGCGCAGGGCGGCGTCGGTCGGCGCGGCGGCGCCGTGTGGGTAGGCGACGATCGCCGCGTCTATGCCGGCGAGAAAGTCGGCGTCGGTGAGGTCCAGCTCGGTCAGCTCGACCGGCACCCGGTAGCGCGGATAGAGCTGGTCGATCCGCTTGCCCGCGTCCGAGCGCGAGGTGGCCGCGACCAGTTCGAGGCGCGGGTGGTCCCAGACGATCTTCGCCGCGAGCGCGCCGGTGAAACCGTTGGCGCCGGCGACCAGCACCCGCGCGGCGGGCTCGCCCGTGAGCGGCTGCTTCGCATCCAGGTCAAGCACGGAGCTCCCCCCCGATCTTCGGCAGCTCCGCCTCGATCGAGGCGCGTGCCGCGTCCACCTCCTCGTCGGTGAGGGTGCGGTCGGCGGCGCGGAACGCGAGCGCCAGGGCGAGGGACTTCTTGCCGTCGCCGAGCT
>JAFDWD010001001.1 GCA_018268695.1 Actinomycetota bacterium | reverse complement strand
CGGGCAGGGGTACGTCTTCAGGGACCCTTATTGGTGGGCTCAGACGGCGGGAGGCGCCATGATGCGGCAATCGCCTAAGCCCTATGCCAAGGGCAAGGAAGGACTGACCCCTCCTCGTCCCCGGTAGGGGAAGTATTGCCAGGGCAGGCGGGGTTTGTCCACTCTTTGGAGCGTGGACTACCTAATTTCGGACTTTCGAATAGCCCATTTGTGGGGGTCACTTTCCAATGACCACCCATTTGTCCTAATCGCGGTTCAGTCGATATCCGACGCGTAGTCGAATCTCAGTCAACCGCGCCATCAGTTTACTTAAGTCGATTCCGATAGCGCAATCGCCGCACCGTACAAAATGTCGTGCTCCGACACGGTGATCCGCTCGAGGTTGAAGGCACGCATCGCCTCGACCAGCGTGACCACGCCGGCGACGATGGTAGGGGCCCGGTCGGCGTGCAGTCCCGGGATTTCCCTGCGGCGCTCGAGCGGGGCGGCCGCGAGCCGCGAGAGCATCCGCTGGATCGAAGGCAGCTCCAGCACGTGCCCGTGGATCTTCAGTGGGTCATACGGCACAAGTTCCATCTCGATCGCCGCCAGCGAGGTCGGCGTCCCCGCGACCGCGATCCCCGCCTCGGCCGCCGGCGCCCCGTTCCGCGCCGTGTCGATCAGCCCCCGCAGGTCGCCGGCGACCGCTTCCAGCTCGACCGGGGTGGGAGGGTCGTGGACCAGGTGGCGCTCGGTGTGCCGGCCGACGCCGGCCTGCAGCGACACGTGCCATTCCGCCTCGCGCCCCTGTCCGACGATCAGCTCGGTCGACCCGCCGCCGATGTCGATCACCAGCGTCGGCACCTCCGGCACGTGCTCCGACGTCGCCCCCACATAAGTCATCCGCGCCTCTTCGTCACCGTCCAGCACCCGCGCCGACAGCGCGAACCGCTCTCGCAGCTCTGCCACGAAAGCGCCCCCGTTACTGGCGTCCCGCACCGCGCTCGTCGCGATCGCGTCCATCTTCGCTGCCCCCATCTCCTGCAGGGTCGCCACGTAAGGATCGATCGCCGCGCACGTCGCCTCGATCGCCTCCGCGGCCAGCTGCCCACTCAGGTCCACGCCCCGCCCGAGCCGCGTCACCGTGCTCCGCCGCTCCACCGGCGTCACCCGCCCGTCCTCGACGTCGGCGACCAGCAACCGAGTCGAGTTGGACCCCACGTCGATCACCCCGACCCGTTGCACGTCCTTCGCCATCCGCGCACCCTATTCAGCCCCAGGCCCCGGCTTCCTCCACCGGCCCGCCCGTCACGAGGCCGAGAAGTCAACGCCACGTTGCTAAGATCTTGTGTCCGCCGCGGGGTGGAGCAGCCAGGTAGCTCGTCGGGCTCATAACCCGAAGGTCGCAGGTTCGAATCCTGCCCCCGCTAT
>JAFDWD010001000.1 GCA_018268695.1 Actinomycetota bacterium | reverse complement strand
TGCCGGAGGCGGCGGCCGAGGCGCTGCGCTGGCGGCTGGCGACGCTGCCGAAAGCGCGTGAGCGGGCCAAGGAGCTCTGCCTGTCCGGCGCCGCCTTCCCCTGGCGGACGATCTCCGGCGCCGAGTGCGGCGCCTACTGGCCCGCGGGCACGGCGGCCTTCCACATCAACGCCGACATCGCCCAGGCCGTCTGCCGCTACTGCGACCTCAACATCGACCCCGACTTCGAGCGCGACGTCGGCGTGCCGCTGCTGGTCGAAACGGCGCGGCTCTGGCGCTCGCTCGGCCACCACGACGCGCACGGCGCCTTCCGGATCGACGGGGTCACCGGGCCGGACGAGTACTCGGCCGTCGCCGACAACAACGTCTACACGAACCTCTTGGCTCAGAAGAATCTCAGGGCGGCGGCCGATTTCTCCGAGCGCTACACCGACGCCGCCGACGCGCTCGAGGTCGATCACGAGGAGATCGCCTCCTGGCGCGACGCGGCCGAGGCGATGACGATCCCCTACGACGACGAGCTCGGCGTCCACCCGCAGGCGGAGCGCTTCACCGACCACGGCCGCTGGGACTTCGCCGACACCGGCCCCGACGACTATCCGCTGCTCCTCCACTACCCCTACTTCGACCTCTACCGCAAGCAGGTGGTCAAGCAGGCCGACCTGGTGATGGCGATGCTGATCCGCGGCGACGCCTTCACCGCCGAGGAGAAGGCCCGCAACTTCGCCTACTACGAGCCGCTCACCGTCCGCGACTCCTCGCTCTCGGCCTGCGTCCAGGCGGTCCTGGCGGCGGAGACCGGCCACCTCGAGCTCGCCTACGACTACCTGGGCGAGGCCGCCCTGATGGACCTCGACGACCTCGAGCACAACAGCCGCGACGGCCTCCACATCGCCTCCCTGGCGGGCACCTGGATCGCCGCCATCTGCGGCTTCGCCGGCCTCCGCGACCAGGAAGGCGTGCTGCGCTTCGCCCCCCGCCTGCCGATGCGCCTCGACCGCCTCGCCTTCCGCCTCTCCTTCCGTGGCCGCAGGATCATGATCGAGGTCACCCACACGGGCACGAAGTACAGCCTGCTGGAGGGCGACCCGGTGACGTTCCACCACTTCGACGAGGAGGTCGAGCTGACCGCCGACGGCCTGGAGTTCGGCCCCGCCGATCCGGTCGAACCGCCCCCCGAGCCGGTCCAGCAGCCGCCGCACCGAGCACCGCTGAAGCGGCGACCCAGTCGGTAGCGACGGAGACTTGACATGTGACCATATAGTCACCTATTGTCGGTCACATGATCGATGACGTGTTCAAAGCCCTGGCGGATCCGACTCGCCGCCGGCTGCTCGACGAGTTATTCGAGCGGGACGGGCAGTCCTTGAGCGCGTTGGAGGAGCGGTTGCCGATGTCCCGGTTCGGCGTCGCCAAGCACCTGAAGGTGCTGGAGGGCGCGGGGCTGGTGACGACGCGGAAGCGGGGGCGGGAGAAGCTGCACTTCTTGAACCCGGTGCCGATCCGCGAAGTCCACGACCGCTGG